>JBCCCB010000066.1:0-15006 GCA_039033775.1 Pseudomonadota bacterium
GATCGGGCGGCTAAGCTTCTGGAAGCGCTGACCTTTCGACCGACGGGAACCGAAGGCTATGCCAAGGCGGAGGTCACGGCGGGCGGGATCGACACCGATGCGTTGTCGTCCAAGACGATGGAGGCGCGGGCGGTGCCGGGGCTGTTTGCCATCGGTGAGGCGGTGGACGTCACGGGCTGGCTGGGCGGGTATAACTTCCAGTGGGCCTGGTCATCCGGCGTGGCCGCAGGCGAGGCGATTGCGGCGCAGGTGCGGGCAGGAAGAACGGCGACGCTGGCGTAACCGCTGTGCCGCCGTAAGTATCTGGTTGAGATGGGAAATTTCGGATGCGCGGAGAAGAGGACGACTTTCCCTGGTGGCTGGTCGCGGTGGCCTTGCTGCTGGGCGGGGCTTACGTTTCCATCGCGTTCGACGACGGCGCGCGGCAGGTGTTGAGCACGTTGACGCGCGGGCTCTGGATCACGGTATTCGTGACGTTGGTGAGCTTTGCGGCGGCGTCTCTGGTGGGGCTGGGATTGGCGCTGATGTCGCTGTCGGGCGCGGTCATCCTACGACAGACAGCCCGCTTCTACGTTGAAATCATTCGGGGAATTCCGATCCTTGTCCTGCTGCTCTATGTGGCGTTCGTGCTGGCGCCCGCCTTGGTGGCGTTCTGGAACTGGATCGGTCTGCCGGAGGCGCGGACGCGGGACTTCCCGCTGCTCTGGCGGGCGATCCTGGCGCTGGTGATCGCCTATTCCTCCTTCATCGCCGAGGTGTTCCGCGCGGGCCTTCAATCGGTGGACAAAGGGCAGATCGAGGCGGCTAAGTCCTTGGGATTAAAGCGTTGGCACCGGTTTCGCCATATCATCTTTCCCCAAGCGATCCGCACGATCCTGCCGCCTTTGGGCAATGATTTCGTGGCGATGGTGAAGGATAGCTCGCTGGTATCGGTCGTTGGCGTGTTGGATATCGCGCAGCTGGGCAAGGTGACGGCGGCGGGGAATTTCCGGTATCTGGAGACCTATAATATCGTCGCGCTGTTGTACCTGACGATGACGATCCTGCTGTCGCTGGGGTTGCGCCGGTTGGAGCGGCGGATGGGGGATTTTCACAAACGGGGGTAGTTTGTCGCACCCTCTTCCCCAATTCGTACAGAATCATACATGCGTTTCAGAAATTTCTGAAATGGCCGAATATGACGCTGACGGACTTGCAACAGGACTTCATCCTCCACTTCGGAGAGATGGGAAATCGGTGGGGGATCAACCGCACGGTGGGGCAGATCTATGCCCTGCTGTTTTTGTCGGAAGAGCCGCTGAACGCCGAGCAGATCACCGCCGCGCTGTCGATCAGCCGGTCGAATACGTCGATGGGGCTGAAGGAACTCCAGTCCTGGAACCTGACCCGACAGAAATCGCGGCCCGGGGATCGGCGGGACTATTTCACGACGCCCGACGACCTGTGGGAGATCGTGCGGACGCTCGTGGCCGAGCGTCGCAAGCGCGAGATCGACCCGACCCTGACCAAGCTGCGCGAGTTGGAGATGCGCGGGCCCGGTGGTGATGAATATGCCGAGGCACGGATCGCCGAGCTGCGCGAGCTGATCGAGATGATGACGCAGTTCCATGACGAGATGGAGCGCATGGAAACCGAGCGGCTGGTCCAGTTGATGACCATGGGCCGCAAGCTGGGCAGCCTTCTGGACAAGGCGCCGAAGATGAAACTCTGGGGGAAGACGACGACATGATGGACGCCCTGATCCTGAGCCGCATCCAATTCGCGGCCAACATCTCGTTCCACATCCTGTTCCCGACGATCACCATCGCGCTGGGCTGGTTCCTGCTGTTCTTCAAGCTGCGGTTCCAGTGGACCGGCGACCTGAAATGGATGGAGGCCTATCGCTTCTGGGTGAAGATCTTCGCGCTCAGCTTCGCCATGGGCGTCGTCTCGGGCATCACCATGTCGTTCCAATTCGGTACCAACTGGCCCGGCTTCATGGAGGCCGTCGGTAACATCGCCGGGCCGCTGCTGGCCTATGAGGTGATGACGGCCTTCTTCCTGGAGGCCGTGTTCATCGGTATCATGTTGTTCGGGTTTTCCCGCGTGCCCAATTGGTTGCACACGACGGCGACCTTCCTGGTGGCGTTCGGGACGACCATGTCGACCTTCTGGATCATCGTGCTGAATTCCTGGATGCACACGCCCCAGGGCTTCGAGATGGTGGACGGCGTGGCCTACGCGACGGATTGGTGGGCGATCATCTTCAACCCGTCCATGCCCTATCGCCTGGCCCACATGCTGCTCGCTTCCGGCCTGACGGTATCCTTCCTGATCGCGGGGATCGCGGCGTTCCGCTACATCCTGGGCGATCGGAAGGAGACGGTGCGCACGCAGATCCGGGTGGGCATCACCTTCGCCGCGCTGCTGATCCCGGTCCAGATCTTCATGGGCGACCTGCATGGCTTGAACACCAAGGAGTATCAGCCGGCCAAGGTCGCGGCGATGGAGGGCAACTGGTCCGACACCGACGGCAACACGCCCCTGATCCTGTTCGCGATCCCGGACGAGGAGGCGCGGGAGAACCGGTTCGAGATCGGCATCCCGAACGGCGCCTCGCTGATCCTGGGGCATTCGTTCGACGCCCCGATCCCCGCGCTGGACGAGTTCGTGGCCGAGGACGGGACCGTCCTGCACCCGCCCGTGACCCCCGTCTTCTGGTCGTTCCGGGTCATGGTGGGCACCGGCATGGCCATGCTTTTGCTAAGCTGGGTGTCGCTGGCCTTCCTGTGGCGCCGCCGGCCCTGTGAGGAGACGGGCGACGACCGCCGCTTCCTGATCCGCCATCTGCCCAAGCCACTGCTTTATGCCTTCGTGCCCATGGCCTTCTCGGGCTGGGTCGCGACGCTGGCCGGGTGGTACACGACCGAGATCGGGCGGCAGCCCTGGTTGGTGAACGGGGTGCTCGACACCTCGGCCGCGGTGGCCGATGTGCCTGCGCCGATGGTTCTGTCGACGCTGATCGGGTATCTGGTGATCTATGCCGCGCTGCTCTTCGCTTATGTCAGCGTGATCGTCTACCTGGCCATCAAGGCCCGCCATGGCGAGCCGCTGACGGAACTGACGCCGTCGTCGGGCGGGGCCGTCGTCGATGCCATCGCCCGCGAGGATCGCGGCGTGGTCCCGGCGGAGTAGGGCGTATGGAGTTTCTCGGATATGCGCCGGAGCAATGGCTGCCCTTCGTCTTCGCCGGCATGATGGGGATGTCGATCCTGCTATATGTGATCCTGGACGGCTACGACCTGGGCGTGGGGATCCTGACCCCCCTGGCCGAGGACGATCCGCAGCGGGACATGATGGTCGCGTCCATCGGGCCGTTCTGGGATGCGAACGAGACGTGGCTGGTGCTGGCCGTCGGGCTGCTGCTGGTGGCGTTTCCGGCGGCCCATGGGTTGATCCTATCGACGCTGTATCTGCCGGTCTTCGTGCTGCTCGTGGGGCTGATCCTGCGCGGGGTTAGCTTCGAGTTTCGGGTGAAGGCGCGGGCGAAGTACAAGAGGCTGTGGAACAACCTGTTCTTCATCGGGTCGCTGATGGCGACGCTGGCGCAGGGCTTCATGCTGGGCCTCTACATCATGGGGTTGGAGTTCACCTGGGGAACGATCCTGTTCGCTACGCTCTGCGCGCTGGCCCTGACGGTGGGCTATGCGTTCATCGGGGCGACATGGGTGATCTTGAAGGGCGAGGACCGATTGCAGATCCGCGCCGTCGCCTGGGCGAAGAACTGCATCTGGGGCTTGGTCGTGGGGATCGGGGCGATCTCGCTGGCCTCGCCCTTGGTGAGCCCGCGCATCTTCGAGAAGTGGTTCAGCTTTCCGAGCGTGCTTTATCTGTCGCCGTTGCCGGTGCTGTCCCTTCTGCTGCTATGGTTTTTGTGGTCCAGCCTGGGCCGGATGCCGCGGGCGGATGACAAGGGGGCGTGGAAGCCCTTCGTGTCGGCTTTGGGGTTGTTCACCTTGGCGTTCCTGGGGCTGGCCTACAGCTTCTTCCCCTATGTGGTGCCGGAGCAGTTGACGATCTTCGAGGCGGCGAGCGCGCCTGAAAGCCTGCTCATCATCTTGTTCGGGGCGATGGTCGTGGTGCCGACGATCCTGGCCTATACGGGGCTGGCCTATTGGGTGTTCCGGGGGAAGACGAAGACGCTGACATATTATTAGGCGCCGGTGGATTTCCCGCGTCTGCTGCGTTGGTCGATAAGGTCGATGACGACGATGGCCTCGTCGGTGGTCAGGTAGGCCAAGCTGAACGGCGTCTTCGGGATCGCGAAAAAGCGGATATCGGGGCGGTCCGGGTAGGGGGCGCCCATCCCTGGTTGGTCTGACAGAAGATCCAGGATGGCCGTCAAGCGATCCGCGGCGGATGCGGCGCCTTCCGGAAAGGTGTCTCGATAGTACTGGCGGAACCAGTCGAGGCCCGGGGCCGCTTCCGGGTCGAAGCGAATGGTTCGAGTCACTTACCAGCTTTCGCCCTTGGGAACGGTGTCGCCTTACCGGCATCGTGATCCCGCATCCAATCGAAGACGGCATCTGCCGGAACCGTTTCGCCCGCAGCAGCCCTGGCGACGGCACGATCCACTTGCTGATTAAAGGCATCGCGCTCTTCGAGGATGGCCTCGATCGCGCGGTTGGCGATGTAGCTGACGGAGCGGTCCTCGGCCTTGGCGATGGCGTCGAGCTTGGCTTTCAGATCCGCGTCGATGCGGGTGGTGAAGCTGACGGTGGGCATGGCGGTTCCTGTCTTGCAATGTAAGACAAGGTAAGCGCGGCGCGAGGATCCGTCAATTCAGAACGCGGGTTCGACGCTGGGGAGGTTGAGCGATTTCAGCAGGTCGCGGACTTCCTGGCGGGCGGCGACGTTGGACAGGTTGAGGTGGGCGATGCCGATATCCTTGAGGTCCAGCAGCGTCATGCCGCGCGGGAAGAGTTCGCGGAAGATCACCCGCTCGGTGAAACCCGGCGCCACGCGGAAGCCGATGCGCTTGGAGAGGTCGGTCAGGGCTTGGCCCATCTTGCGCTTGTTGTGCATCTCCTGCGCGCCGAGGCGGTTGCGAAGGACGATCCAGTCGATGGGTTTCAGGCCCGCCTTGGCGCGCAGCTGGCGCGCGTGCCAGACCATCTCGGAATAGACCGACGGGCCCAGGATCTTGGAGCTGTCGGGGTCGATCTTGGCCAGAAGATCGAAATCGACGAAGCTGTCGTTCAAGGGCGTGACCAGGGTGTCGGCCAGGGAATGGGCGACCTGGCTGAGACGGGTGTGCGAGCCGGGGCAGTCGATGACGATGAAATCGCAGGTCTTCTCCAACTCGGCGACGGCCAGGGTCAGGGATTTGTCGAAGGGGTTCTCGCCCTCGGCCAGATCGCCACGCTCGACTTTCGGGAGCCCGGCCACGTCGGGTGTCGGCAGGTTCACGCCGTGACGCAGACCGTAGGAGGCGCGGTTTTCCAGATAGCGGGTGAAGGTTCGCTGTCGCAGGTCCAAGTCCAGCGCGCCGACCTGGGCGCCGGACCGGGCCAGGGCCGTGGCCGTATGCATGCAGGTCGTGGATTTTCCCGACCCGCCCTTCTCGTTTCCGAAAACGATAATGTGTGCCATCTCAAGCCGCCAACCCCAATATCTGCGCGCGAACATAGGGGCCGGAAGCTGGGATGGGAAGCGCCGGACGCGCCGATATCCCGCCAATCAATCAGATGGGATCAGTTCGTCGAATCGGTGCAACAGGTCGCTGTAATCCGGGTCGTGGTGCCAGGTCACCATCCCGTCCATCAGCACGTCGCGGGACAGGCCGGGATGGGCGGCCAGCCAGCGCCAGCCCGCGGCAATGGCCTCCTCCTGGCGTCCGGCCAGCCAGAGCGTTCCGAACAGCATCCGGTTGGCCCACCGGGCGGTCGGGGCGGCCCGCAGGCCGCGTTCGATGCTGGCGATGGCCTCGTCCAGGCGCCGCATGGTGCGCAACGCACATCCCCGGCCGAAATCCATGTTGAAGCGGAACGGGTCCAAGGGGCTGAGCGCTTCGGCCCGGTCGAAATGGTCCAACGCCTCTGGGGCCCGGCCCAGGAATGTGGTGGTCCAGCCCAGGCGCAACCAGGCCCAGGCATTGTTCGGGTCGATCTGGAGGGCGCGGCGCGCCAGGTCTTCGGCGGCGGCGAAGTCGCTCCGGGCCAGCGCGGCCGCCGCGGACAGGGCGGTCAGCGCCCGGGGATGGTCGCGCGCGCCTTCGAACGCGGCCGAGGCGGCCGCGCCCGCGTCCCGCCGGGCCCGTTCCACATCCAGCGTCCAAAGATAGCAACATTCCTGCGCATGGCCCCACGCCTTCATGGCGCGGGCCAAGGCGTAGTCCGGGTCGATGGCGAGCGCGGCGTCGAAATGCCGGATCGCCAGGCGATTGGCGTCCGCGTCGTGGACCCAGAAATGCGGCAGGCCGGTCAGCGTGCGCTCATACGCGGTGCGGTCGTCCGGGGGGCGGCGTCCGGCGCGCAGGATCTCGGCGGTGCGTAGATTGGGCGACAGATGTCCGGCGACCCGGGCGGCGATGCGGTCCTGGAGATCGAAGAGGTCGTCCAGCCTGTCGTCGAAGCGTTCGCTCCAGATCGTATGGGCGTCGCGGCCGCGAATCAGGTGGACCGAGATGCGGACCCGATCGCCGGCGCGCCGCACGCTGCCTTCGACCAGATAATCGGCGCCAAGGCGCGATGCGATGTCCGGCGGGGTCAGCGCCATGTCGCGCAGCGCCCAAGTCGATTGGCGCGCGATCACATGGAAATCGTGGACGCGGCTCAGGGCGCCGGTCACCTCCTCGACGATACCGTCGGCGAACATGTCTTCGGCGGACGCGCCCATCTCCGCGAACGGGAGAATGGCGAGGGACGGCTGCTCCCGGCCCGTGGTCTGGGGCAAAGCGGGCTCGGTGCGGCGTCGCTCCAACCGAAGCCATTGCTCGAACCCTTCGGACGGGAGGTCGAAGCCTTGCAGAAAGGAATCGCCGGCGGCCCGACTGATCTCGACGGCCCCGGACTCCAGCCAGACGGCAAAACGATCGGCCGACAGCACGCCGTCGGGAAGTGCGCGGCGGAGGGCCGACAATTCCTGACGGAGGGACGCGCGCGCCTGAGATTCCGGCCGGTCGGACCACAGGAGGTCGGCCAGGGCGGCCCGTTCCGCCCGCAGGCCGGTCTGGCACGCGAGGAAGGCGAGGAGCGCGCGGCCCCGCTGGCCCGCACCGACCAGATCGTGCCCGGCCGCATCGAGGATGCGCAGGGGGCCGGTCAGGTGCAGCGTCAGCGGGGCCATGGAGCATCGGGCGGTGTCATGGCCGGAGATTAGCGGACACGTCCCGATTTGACGACCATTTCGCGTCTTTCACACGGTTGAGCGCCTCGGCTTTGACGGTCGGCTTGCGGTCGGTGGCGAGGGTGGAGGCATCGGCCCCCAAGGGGGCGTGCCAACGAGAGGAGCCCGCCATGGCGATCCAAGACCTTTACCAAAAGACCTGTCCGACCCCGGGGACCCGGCCCGTCATCCGCCGGTTGATCGCGACCCTGGCCGGGCGCTGGCAGCGACATCGCGACGCCCGGATGATCGCGGCGCTGCCCCGCGACCGGCTGGCCGATATGGGGCTGCCAGGCGGCCAGGATCCGGCGCGCAGGCATTCGGGCCAGGCCGGTCGGGTGCCGGTGCCCCCGCTCTGGTAGCGGCAAAAGAAAACCCCCGCCCGGCGGGCCGGACGGGGGCTTGAATGGTTTGGCGGCGGGCTTAGAAGCCCAGGCCGGCATACTTGTTCTTGAACTTGGAGACCCGGCCGCCGGTATCCATCAGGCGGGACGAGCCGCCGGTCCAGGCCGGATGCACGGAGGGGTCGATGTCGAGCGAGAGCTGATCGCCCTCGGCGCCCCAGGTGGAGCGCATCTGCACGACGGTGCCATCGACCAGCTTGACGTCGACGACGTGGTAGTCGGGATGCAGGTCCTTCTTCATCACGCCTGTTCCTTGCTGAGTTCGCGGTAATTGGTCTGTTCGGCGATGCGGGCCGATTTGCCCCGGCGCGTGCGCAGGTAATAGAGCTTCGAGCGGCGGACGCGGCCGCGGCGCACGACGGTGATGGTGTCGATATTGGTCGAATGCAGCGGGAAGACCCGCTCGACCCCTTCGCCGAAGCTAATCTTGCGCACAGTGAACGAGCCGGCGATGCCGTCGCCGTTCTTGCGCGCGATGCAGACGCCTTCGTAATTCTGGACGCGGGTGCGCGTGCCCTCGGTCACCTTGAAGCCGACGCGCACAGTGTCGCCGGCCTTGAAGTCGGGGATGTCATGGCCGAGCGCGGCGACTTGTTCCGCCTCGAGCGTGGCGAGTAGGTCCATCGGACCCTCCTATGATACGGCGGGGTTTGCCCCCGGATGATGTCCTGCCCGGTTGGATCCGGGTGGCTGTTCTTTGTTCGCGGGCCACCGTCCGGTCGACCCAACGCAGAGCGCCCCGGCGAGCCGGGGCGATACGTCAGCCGCCCCGTAGCAGGGGCGGCGAAAGGGTGCAAGATCCGACGGCGCCGGTGATCAGGCGATGGCGAAGATGCCCAGAGCCATGAGGACCAGGATGACGAGCGCCACGATGATTAGAAGCTTCGCGCCCGATAGCGCGACGCCCGAAACCCGGTTCATCCCGAACAGGGCCGCGATGGCGGCGATGGCGAGTAGGGCGATGATCCAGCCGAGCATGACGGCCTCCAATTCTGATTGCGGTATCAGACCAACGGCAGGCAAGGCCGATATGTTCCCTGACGCACATCTTAGTCGCCGTGCCGCGCCCAAAGATCGGGACGCCGCGCCCGGGTGAGCGCTTCGGATTGGGCCCGGCGCCACGCATCCACCTTGGCGTGATCGCCGGATGTCAGAACGGGTGGGATCGTGCGGCCCTGCCACTCGGCCGGTTTGGTATAGTGCGGGTGTTCCAGAAGGTGGTTGCTATGGCTTTCCTCGACGGTGGAGGCCGCGTTGCCCAGGACGCCGGGCAGCAAGCGGATGGTCGCGTCCAGCATGGCCTGGGCCGCGATCTCGCCGCCGGTCAAGACGAAGTCGCCCAGGGAGATTTCCTGCATCTCGTAATGGTCCAGCACGCGTTGATCGACGCCTTCGAACCGGCCGCAGAGCAGCGTGACGCCCGGCCCCGCCGCCCAGGCGCGGGCGGTGGATTGCGTGAAGGGCGTGCCGCGGGGCGACAGGTAGACCAGGGGGCCGGGTCCGCGCGCGGCGTCGATGGCGGGGCCGACCACGTCGGCGCGCAGCACCAGGCCCGCGCCGCCGCCGGCGGGCGGGGCGTCGACGTTGCGGTGTTTGGTCAGGCCGAAGTCGCGCAAATCGGTCGTCTGGATCGACCAAAGGCCCCGTTGCAGGGCCGTGCCGGTCAGGGATTGGCCCAGAACGCCCGGGAAGAGATCGGGGAACAGGGTGACGATCCGAGCCTGCCAGGCCCGGGCGGGGACGGCATCGGTCATCAGGTCGCGGGGGCGCAGGGTGGCGCGGATGGACTTGCTGCCATGGGAACGGGTGGGCTCGGTCATGGGGCCCTCCTAGGCGGATCGGCAACGCATCGGAAGGGGTGAGGGCGGGGTTCTCGCCCCGGACCGGGATCCATGCCAGGGAGATGCATGACGTTGAGCGATATCTTCGGATCCCGCGAGGAGGAGGCGGCGCGGGCGGTGTGGCCCGATCTGGCCCGGCAGGCCGGTCTGGATCCCGAGGCCCATCGCCTGGGCTTTCTGCTCCGCCGTGTGTCCCGCGACGAGATCCGTATCCTGCTGAGCGTGGATGGGCCGGGCGGACCGCTTCTGGTGAAGCATGCGCCGAATCTCGGGGCGGATTGGTTCGACCGGCAAGTCGCGTCCCACCGGCAAGCCTGGGCGGCCTTCGAAGGCGCCGAGGGGCTCGGCGTTCCGAAGCTACTGGTGGCGGATCCCGAGCGGCGGGCATTTCTGATGGAGCGGGTGCCCGGCCCGACAGCCCATGACGCCCTGGCGGAGGTCGAGGGCCGGCTGCCGCGCAACGCCATCCTGCGGGCCTGCGGGCGGTGGCTGGGGCATCTGCACCGGTCGTCGGAGGCGCAGTTCTGCCGCTATCAGGCGCGCGATACGCTGCGGCAAATCCGATCCATCCGCTGGCAGGTGGAAGAGGGGGATCGGGCGGTCGCGGCGCCGGAGACGTTCTTTCGACTGGCCGATGCGGCGCGGGACGTGGCGCAGGCAGCCGGGGGGCGGCGGACCATTCAGCGCCCGGCCCATGGGGACATGCATCTGGCAAACCTGATGGTCGAGCCGGGGGGACGCATCATGGGGATCGATTTCTGCAAGACCGAGCGGGATTATCCCGCGCGCGATCTGGCCTATCTGCTGATCCACTATATCACCTATTTCGGGAGCGAGGATCGCACCCGGCTGCGCGCCGAGTTGGAGGATGCGCGGGAGGTTGTGCTGGACGGCTATGACGGGCGGTGGCGCGACAGCAGCATCCTGACCCCGCTGATCGTGGTCGAGCTGCTGCGCATCTGGAAGTCGGTCGGCCACGATCCGATGCGTCGATCCAGGATGCAGGCGCATCGCTGGCAGCGCATTCAGTCATTGACGGATCTGGTGTTGGACGAGGGGCTGTAGCGGTCACCCGGCATCGGTGTCGAACAGCCCCTCCGGCGGGTCGACGACGAGGCGGCGGGCGCCAAGGTCGACGGTCGGGACGATGGCCTTCGTGAACGGGACCAGGACCGGGGCGCCGCCCTTGGGACGCAGTTCCAGCAGGTCGCCCGCGCCGTGGTCGTGGACGGCGTGGACGCGGCCCAGATCGGCGCCGCCGGTATCGACCGCCGTCAGGCCGATCAGGTCGGAATGGTAGAATTCGTCATCGTCGGTCGCGGGCAGGGCCGTGCGCGGAACCCAGAGGCGTTGGCCGCGAAGCGCGTCGGCGGCCTCCTTGTGGGGCACGCCGGACAGGCGGACGGCGTAGCCGCCTTTGACGGGGCGGATGACGGTCAGCTTGTAGCTGCGGCCCTGGTCGTCGGTCAGGGGGCCGTAATCGCCGATGGCGGAGGGGTCGGCGCAGAAGCTCTTGACCCGGGCTTCGCCGCGCACGCCGTAGCTGCCGGTGATGGCGCCGAGGCAGACGTGATCCTTCATGGCATGACTCGCGATGTGGGGCCGGAACCTGAACCGGAGCAGCGTCCGGGTCAAGCAGTGAAGAGACCGATCGCCATGGCGGCGGTCAGGGCAAGAAGCATGGTCGCGCCGAGCCAGCGCAGGCCGGGCCGGTCCGCCTGCAGGACGAAGACAATGGCCAGGACGGCGGATAGCGCGCCGAGGGCCGTGAGGGCGACCGGAAGATGGGCCATGGGGCGTTGATCGGGGCGGCCCCGGTGGAGCCGCCCCGATACGAGGAGGCGGCTTATTCGGACGCCTTCTCCTCCTCCTTCTTGTCGTCGTCGCCGGTGACCGCGTCCACGACGGCCTCGGCGGTGTCGGAGACGGTCTCCTTGGCCGATTCAGCGGCGGCGGCCACGGCGGCGGCGGCCTTGTCGGCCCTTTCCTTCACGCGCTCCAGCGCCTTCTTGCCGGGCTCGCCCTTCTTGGCGTTGGCGCGTTCCTTCTTGGGCATCACCTCGGCGGCTTCCAGGAAGCGGGCGACGCGGTCGGTGGGCTGGGCGCCCTGGCCGAGCCAGTATTGCACGCGCTCCATATCCATCTTCACGCGATCCTCGCTGTCCTTGGGCAGGAGCGGGTTATAGGTGCCCAGCTTCTCGATGAAGCGGCCGTCGCGGGCCATGCGGCTGTCGGCGGCGACGATGGAATAATGCGGGCGCTTCTTGGAGCCGCCGCGGGCTAATCTGATCTTCATGGCCATTGTGATATCTCCTTGGAATGGCTGGTGAAGATGGGGTGAAACCCCATCCTACGATTGGTGTTGCCGATGGTGGCGGATGACTTCCTCGATGATGAAGGCGAGGAATTTCTTGGCGAAGACAGGGTCGAGCCCCGCCTCTAGCGCGAGGCCTTCGAGCCTGGCGATCTGCTTGGCCTCCCGCTCCGGGTCGGAGGGGGGCAATTCGTTCTCGGCCTTGAGGCGGCCCACCGCTTGGGTGTGGGCGAACCGTTCGGCCAGGGTGTAGACGAGGACCGCGTCGAGGCGGTCGATGGAGGCGCGATGCTCGGCCAGGAGCGTCGCGGCGCGGGTGGTCGCGTCGGTCATGGGCGGCCCCCGAACTCGATGTCTGAATTGCGTCTGACGGACGTCTGACCGGCGTCCGACATGGATCGGATCGGGTTAATCAAGCGGAAAGCCCTCCGGTTTGAATTTCGGGTCGGCGTAATGCTCGATCTCGCGGGCGATGGCCCAGGCGAGACGGGTGTCCTTGAGCGCGGCCGGGGAGGGGTGGCGATAGACGACGTCGTTGCCGTCGATCTTGGCCGCCGCGTCGTCGCGTACGGCGCCGAGGCGTTCGCAGAGGCGGATCGAATCCAGGTTCTTGGAATCCACATAGCTGACGGCGCCCTCCCAGCCGGTGCGATAGAGATGCCGGCGCACGGCGTCGGTGGCTTCCAGCGCGTAGCCGCGCCCGGCCTCTTGCGGCCAGATGATCCAGGCGAGTTCCCGTTCGGGCCAGGCGGCGGGCTGCCAGCCGCCGGCCATGCCCAGGGTGCGGTCGTCGTCCCGCGCGTGGATCATCCACATGCCGAAGCCGCGGATATCCCAATGGCCGATCTCGGCGGCGTAGAGCATCCAGGCCTCGTAGGCGTTGAGCGGCCCGCCCATGAAGCGCGAGCGGTAGGAGGCGAAGGTGGCCTTGAAATCGGGGTAATCCTCGGGCTCGGGCGCGCGGAGGATCAGGCGTTTGGTGTCGAGCGTGGGGATGGTCGCGCGGCTCATCCTGCGCGCCCCGTGGCGAGGCGCGCGCGCGGACGGATCGGACGGGGCATCGAGCCCCGTCCGATCCGGCGCGATGCGCGGGCGTGGGGCCGGTGCTGCGCCAAATGGGGCACGGTCAGACCGGGCCGCGCGCGGGTTTGCGTATTTTCGGACCGATGATGGGCGGAAATCATGGCGTTCTCCCGGGGGCGGGGTGGCGCATGATGTGGATGGGGCCGAGATCCGGGTGGCGGTGGGTGCCGCCCGGCGTGCAGCCCAGGCGCCGGGCCAGCGCCATGGAGCGGGTGTTGGCCGGATCGACGAAGGACAGGAGCGTGGTCCAACCCAGCGTATCGTAGGCATGGGCGCGGGCGGCCAGGGCGGCCTCGCTCGCGAGGCCGCGTCCTTCGCCAGGCGCGTAGAGGCTCCAGGCCAATTCCGGTTCGGGCCAATCGTCGGGATGGTGCAGGCCGACGACGCCCAGCGGCGCGTCGGTGGCGCGGTCTGCGACGATCCAGCGGCCGTAGCCGCGCAGCAGCCATTGGCCGGTGAGCGAGGTGAAATGCGTCCAGGCCGTCGCGCGGGAATCGGGGCCGCCGACGAGGGCCGCGCGGTCGGAGGCGCGAAAGGCGGCATGGGCCTCGAAATCCGACAGGCGCGGGCCGCGCAAGGCGAGGCGCTCGGTGGTGAGGGTGGGGATCATGCCGCGATCTCCGACGGGGCGGGATGGCGGTAGACCAGGTGGTCCGGCTGGCCGGGGCGCGGGTGGCGGCGGTCGAACCGGGCGCCCAGCCGTTCGGCCAGGGCGATGGAGCGGGTGTTGCCGTCGGCGATGCAGCTGAAGGCCTCGGGCCAGCCGAGATCGTCATAGGCATAGGCGCGGGCCCGCAGCGCGGCCTCGCGCGCGATGCCCTGACCTTCCTTGTCCGCCACGACCATCCAGCCGATTTCCCGTTCGGCCCAGCCGTCGGGGAACCAGAGACCGACCTGGCCGCAATACGCGCCGGTCGCGGCCTCTTCGACGGCCCAGAAGCCGTAGCCGCGAATCGTCCAATGTCCGATTTCGGCGGCGAATTGCAGGAACGCCTCGGCCCGGCTCTTCACGCCGCCGCGCAGGCGCGCGCGGTCGGAGGCGTAGAACGCCGCGAAGGGCTCGAAATCGGCGGGCCGGTTGGGGCGCAGGATCAGGCGGTCGGTGGTGAGGGTCGGTATCATGACACCTCCGGGGCGGGGTGCCGCCAGACGGTGATCTTGCCGTCCAGGAGCGTGCCGTCCGGCCTGGCGCCCAGGCGGGCGGCCAGCCGTTCGGAGCGGGTGTTGCCGGGGGCGATGTAGCTGACCAGGCTGGGCACCTGGAGCGCGTGCCAGGCATGGTGCCGGGCGGCCGTGGCGGCTTCGGTGGCGAGGCCGAGCCCTTCGAATTCGGCGCGCAATAGCCAGCCCAGCTCGTGCTCCTCGTCGCTGGGTTCCAGGCCGATCAGGACGAAGCCGGCCACGTCGCCCGCGCGGGTCTCGATGGTCCAGAGGCCGTGGCCGCGCAACAGCCAGGTGGCCGTCATCGCGCAGAGATCGGTCCAAGTCTCGGCCGGGGTCGAGGGGCCGCCTTCGAAGACGGCGCGGTCGGTGCCGGTGATGGCATGGAGATGGGCGAAGTCCGTCAGGCGCGGGGCGCGCAGGATCGTGCGTTCGGTCTTGAGGACCGGGACCAGGGATTCCAGCGCGGCGGCGCGGGCGGCGGCGGGGGCCGGGACCGGAAGGGCGACGGGGGCGATCACGCCGCGACCTCGTAGTGCCAGATGGTGCAGGCGGGATCGTGGGCCGGTGCTGCGCCGGTGTCATGGGCGCCCAGGCGGGCGGCGACGCGCTGGCTGGGAGCGTTGTCGCGGTCGATGTGGCTGACGATGCGGGTCCAATCGGCGGCGTGGCCTGTGTCGCGCGCCCAGTCGAGGGCAGCCTGCGCGGCCTCGGTCGCGTAGCCCTGGCCGGTGGCCGAGAAGAGGGACCAGCCCAATTCCACGTCGGGCCGCCCGGCGGGCAGGTGGAAGCCGCAGGAGCCGATGCAGCCGGTCCCGTCGTCCAGGGCCCACCAGCC
>JBCCCB010000067.1:0-14996 GCA_039033775.1 Pseudomonadota bacterium
GGTGACCGGCGTCACCTTGGTCAAGTTGCCGGACAGGAACACTTCATCCGCGTTTCGGAAATCGTCGAAGGTCAGCACGGTTTCGTAGCAGGTCAAGCCGTCCGCCCGCAGATTGGCCAAGTGCCGGGCCCGGGTGATGCCCGAGAGGAACGTGCCATTGGCGATGGGCGTGAACACCTCGCCGTCCTTGACCATGAAGACATTGGACGTCGCGCTTTCGGCCACATTTCCCATCGCATCGGCCACCAGGGCATTGCCGAAGCCCTTCGCCTGCGCTTCGGCCAGCATGCGGGCGTTGTTGGGATAAAGGCATCCGGCCTTGGCGTCGCAAACGCTGTCCTCCAGCACGGGGCGGCGGAAGCGGGTGGTGGTCAGCGTGGTCGTCTTGTCGGCCCCGTACATCGGGACCTCTTCCAGGCAGATCGCAAAGCCGGTTTCCGCTGTCGATGGAACCAGGCCGAGCTCGCTGCCATGTATGCCCCAATACATCGGCCGAATGTAGATCGCCGCGTCGGGCCGGAATCCCTTCAACCCGTCATGGATGATGTCGACCATCCGCTCGGGCGTTTCGGTCGGATGCAACATCAGGGCCTCGGCCGAGCGGTTCACGCGGGCGCAATGCCGGTCCAGATCGGGGGTGGCCCCCTCGAAGCGCCGCGCGCCGTCGAAGACGGACGATCCCTGCCAGCTGCCATGGTCCGCGGCCCGCATGATGGGCACGTCGCCGTCATGCCACGCGCCGTCGAACCACGTGCGGATCACCTTGCCGAACGCCATGATATGCCTCCCATTGAACCCGGTCGCGACCCTAGTCCCGGGACCGGGCGAGGTCCACTCGCCCTTGATCCGGGACCCGATCCGCCGCACCTGAACGTCATGGAGCCGCACAATCCCGTCACAGCCGAAGCCCGCGCGCTTGCCCTGTCGCTGCTGGAACCCGCGACGTTCGCGGCCCTGGCCACCACATACGCGGGCGGCCCCATGGTGACGCGCATCGGCTGTCTCTGGCTGCCGGGGCAGGGGATGGGGATGCTTGTCTCGGATCTGTCGGATCATTCCCGCGCCCTGGCCGCCGACCCAACCTGTGCGCTTCTGGTGGGGGAGCCGGGCGAGAGGGGCGACCCGCTCACCCATCCGCGCATCACGCTGCGCGGGACGGCTCGGCAGATCGACAAGGCCGCCCATCGCGAGCTTTGGCTGTCCGCCCGGCCGAAGGCGACTCTCTACTATGACTTCACCGATTTTCGCCTGCTCGCCGTCGCGCCGGACGAAGCTCTGCTGAACGGCGGTTTCGGCAGGGCTTTTCGGCTCACGGCCGCCGACCTGTGATCGCCGCCATCGTTTTGGGGGCGGCGGTGCGCCCCGATGGCACGCCTTCGGCCACGCTGGCTCTTCGGGTGTCCCATGCCGTCGGCCTGCAGGCCGACGGACACGTCGATTTGCTGATCTTCACCGGCGCGGCTGGAACCCATGGCCCACCGGAAGCCCATGTCGCCCGGGACCTGGCGGTCGCTCATGGCGTGCCCGCCGATGCCATCCGAACCGAAACAATCTCCCGCACCACGGTCGAAAACCTGGTCGAGGCCCGTAAGCTTCTGCCGGCCCGCGCCAAGGTCGTCTTGGTGAGCAACCGATGGCATCTCCCGCGCGCGCGGGTCGCGGCCCGCCTGCTGGGGTTGGACGCGACCGGCTCGGGCCCGCCGGGGGCTGCGCCGATGGCAACCACCGCCCGCGCGATCCTGCGCGAAGCGGTGGCCACGCCACTTACGGTCCTGCGGGCCTGCAAGGCGCGTTGATCTTCAGGTCGGCGCGTCACAGCGGGCCGTCAAGAAGACCTTCCCTTTGACTGGCTCCGACCAAGTCAGGCGAACCGACGTTTTGTTGGTCCCGACACTGGCCGTCGCATAGGGCATGGTCCACACGTTCCCGTTGGAAGCCGATCGGATCCGACCGTCGGGACAGATCGCCTGCACGACCCTCGCCTCGCCGCCGAACGGCAGATAGTCGACCAGATCCATTTCCCAGGTTGCTTGCGCGTTGTTTTCCGTTAGCGGCACCGTGATCGGATTCTGGAATTGCTTGTTGACGGCCTGGAACGTGTTCGAATGAACGTTCACGTCCGTGTATCGCGACGTGTCGAGCTCCGCATGGGTGGTGTCGACAAAATCGACCCGATCTAGCGGCTGCCCCTTGATGGTCTTGAAGTTGTTGCCTGTGATCGTCAGCCCGTTGATGTAATGCCCGCGCCCGAATGGCTTGATATGGATCGGCGCATAGCTCGAAGGCACGTTGGACGAGAAGATGATGTTGCCGACGATCTGCAAGCCGCCGAAGCTGAACTCGCTTTGAAAATCGGGCGCGCCGTCATGCTCGTTGGTCCACTCGATGTAGCAGTTGTCGATATAGTTCGACATGATCACCGACTTCGACTGAGCATCGGCCATGACCAGGCCGGCAGTCCGCTGCCCCAGGGAATTGTTGTCGCCCTGGAAGAAATGGTTGCCGGTGATGATGTGCCCGGATCCGCTGAGCACCGCGAAATGCCGGAACTTCACCGCCCGGTTGTTGCGGATCTTCGTGTCGTTCTTGTTGACGTTGAAGGCGATCGTGTGGCGGGCCGCCACGTCCGCCGTGCCCTCGGTCGACAAGAACTGGCACCGATCGATCAGCATCCCCTGGCAGCCCGTTGCATGGCTGGTCAGCCCGCGATCCTTGGGGCCGGTGAAGAAGCAATCTTTCACATGGAAAATCAAGCCGTTCGCGGGCAACAGAATGCCCGAGGCCTGATCCGCCAGCAGCAGCTCGACATCTTGTAGCGTGAACCGCTGGAGATTTGCGAAGCCACTGAAATCCAAGGCATACTTGAACCGATAAAAAGTGTAAGTCTGCTGCGCCTGCGGCCCCCAGAGCGCGCCCGACAGGAACAGCTTCCCAGCCGCAACGTTCTTGCCCGAGACGTAGATTTCGCGCCCGACGCCAGACCCCTGGACCAGGCTGCCAACCTCGATGGCGGCGATGTTGGGCACATCGGCCAGCTCGGTCGGGTTGCGATCATCGAACGTGCATGTCGCCGTCTGGACAGTCGTGTCGAAGGCCGCCCCCCCGGCGATGCCAATTTGGCCGTTCTTGATCGACCGCTGGTTGGCATAGGTCGTCTTGTCGTAGACGGCCGCCTGGACATCCAACGGTTCGGACAACTCGACCCGGCGGCCTTGCATGTCCAGCGTCTCGTGATCGGTGAAATTGAACAGCGCCTGGATGGCTTTCTTGAAGCCTTCCTCTTCGTCGCCGAACGCATCCGCATAGCTCGACAGGTCGAAGTTGCGCACCAGGCTCAGTCGCTTGGACACCGGCATGGTGACCCGCCCTTCAAAGCGCACGGGGGCGTTGAACGTGACGTGGTCGGCCAAATGGTAGACGCCCGCCGACACCAGGACCTCGCGGCCATTCGCAGCGCGGTCGGCGGCCTCGAAGGCGGCGGAATCGTCGGTCGTGCCGTCGCCCTTGGCGCCGTAATCGCGCACGTCCACCCAATCCATCATCGACCGCAGGAAGACGCCGGTGACGTCCTCGACCTCGATGTCGTCGATCCGAACCACGCCACCATTGGGGCCGGTCAATGTCAGCCCGACATGCGCATGGGCGACGCGGTCATCCCAAGCCAGATCGACGCCGCTGCGGGTGCCGGTACCTACGATCGCAGTAAGGGTAACGACGTTGCCGTAAGTCGTCAGGGTCGTCGGCGCCGCGACCTGTGTCAGCCCCGCGATCTCCGTTCCATTGGACGCGACCGGTGTCGCCGCTACGCCGATCTCCGGCAGGTTGCCGGAAATCGCCTTCACACGAACCGTGACGCGCACATAGCAGCCGGGAAGGATCGGCGTGACGTTGAAGGCGCGCAGCCGCTGGGTCTGTTCCGTCTTCAGAAGTTCGAGACAGCCGCTGAAATCCTGGTCGGCCGGGACCAGAACGCCATTGCCCGCCGAGGCGACACTGTCCGATCCGGGCAATCCGCTCTGGCTGGACCATCTGTTCAACCCGGCCTCAAAAGCCGGAGGCGCCAGGACCAAGCCGTCCGTGATCGCTTTATTCATTCCCGTTCCCTCCAATGGGCACAGCGCAAAGAAAAACCGCCCCGACGGCCTGTGGCCGGGGGCGGTTCTCGGTCTGTGAGTGATGGCGACAGATGTCGTCGCACTGATAGTTAGGTCTTGCCCTGGAACGTGCTAACAAAAAGTTAACAAAAGGAGCATGCGAGCGGTTATGCGCCTATCTCGGGGGCATCCAGGATGCGCACTCCCGCTATTTTCCATCCGTTTTCGGTTTCGACCATGGAATATTCCAACAGATGCAGGCGACCGTCCCCGTCGGTCACCAGCACCTCCTGCAGCCAGCGCCCGCCGATCTGGTCCGTTCCCAGATACTCGACCGAGCCGGGCCGCCAAACCATGGGATAGCCTTGGCGAACCATTTGGCCGAACCGTTCGGGTGTGCCGAACATGCCCTGGATGCTTGGGGCGGCGAAGGTGAAGGCTTCGGCGAAGTCATCTTCCAGGAAAGCGCCGATTTGGCTGCCGATCACGCCCTGGATCGCCCCTTCGTCGGCCTGTGCCGCACCGGCGGCCATCATCGCAGCCAAAAGTAGGTTCCGCATCCCAAGCCCTCCATGTCGTCCAACCAAAGATAGGGCCCCATGTGGCCAAGGCGAACGATCCGTCGGCACCGGTCCCATCAAGCCGCCAGCTTGCCCTCTAAGGCGCGGTCGATAAGCTTGGCCGTCTCCTCGACCCCATAGAGGGCGATGAAGCCGCCGAAGCGCGGTCCTTGATCGGCGCCCAACAACACCTGGTAGAGCGCTTTAAACCAGTCCCTTAGCGGGTCGAACCGCTCCCGCCCCACATCATAGACCAGACTTTGCAAGGCCTCGTCGGTTCGCTCGCCGGTCCAATCGCGCAATCCGTCCCGCAAGACTTCCAAAGCCTCCCGTTCCGCGGGTTCAGGTAGCCGGTAAACCTTAACCGGCTTAACGAAATCGTTGTAATATCGGACGGCACCTTCAACCGCTTGATCCAGGTGGGGATTTTTTTCGGGCGACGCGTCCGGAGCGTAACGGTTTATGAATCCCCATAACACATCCTTACTTTCGGCGCCCGACACGGACGCGATGTTGAGCAACATTGAAAACGGGACGACCAGGTCCGAGGCCGGCGGCTGCCCCCGGTGGATGTGGTAGACAGGATTGTTGGCGCGTTGCTCGGCCGTCTGGTCCGGGAACGCACGCAATTGCTGATGATATTCGTCGACGGCCTTCGGGATCACATCGAAATGCATCCGCTTCGCCGTCTTCGGCTTGCCGTACATGAAATAGGCCAGCGATTCCGTCGGCGCATAGGTCAGCCATTCGTCGATCGAGATGCCATTACCCGACGACTTGGAAATCTTGTGGCCCTCGGCATCCAGAAACAGCTCATAGGTGAATACCTCGGGCGGCGTGCCACCCAGGATCCGGCAGATCTTCGAATAGATCGGCGTGTTCGGCGCATGCTCCTTTCCATAGCTCTCCCAATCGACACCCAATGCCGCCCAGCGAGCCCCGAAATCCGGCTTCCATTGCAGCTTCACGTTTCCGCCCGTGACCGGCAGCGTCCATTCCCGGCCTGTTTCGTCGTCGAAGGTGACGGTCCCCTCTTCAGCACTGACGTGCTTCATCGGTACATACAGCACACGGCCCGTTTCGGGATGGATCGGCAGGAAGATCGAATAGGTCTGCTGCCGCTCCTCGCGCAGGCTCTTGAGCATGACGGCCATCACCTCGTCGTATGACGCCGCCGCCCGCAGCAGGATCTCGTCGAACCGCCCCGACCGGTAGAAGTCCCGGGCCGAGATGAAGTCGTACTGGAACCCAAACGTGTCCAGAAACCGCCGCAACATCGCGTTGTTGTGGTGTCCGAAGCTTTCATGGGTGCCGAACGGATCGGGTACCGAGGTTAACGGCTTGTGCAGGTGGTCCGTCAGCGTCTCGGGGTTCGGCACGTTGTCGGGCACCTTCCGCATCCCGTCCAGATCGTCCGAGAAACAGATCAGCCGTGTTGGAATATCGGACATCGCCTCAAAGGCCCGCCGCACCATCGTCGTGCGGGCCACTTCCCCGAACGTCCCGATATGGGGCAGGCCGGACGGGCCATAGCCCGTCTCGAACACTACCTCGGCCTTGCCCGCCGCTTTGACCCGCTTCAGAAGCTTCCGCGCCTCTTCGAACGGCCAAGCCTTCGATGTCATAGCGGCGTCGCGCAGGGTGCCCATGTATCCATCCTTCGTCCAAGAACCGCCCACCTATTGCGGCGCCCCGGTCCGGTCAATAAATCCCCCACAAAGGAGACCACATGGCCGATACCGCTTTCACCGCCCAGGACGCTCTCGTCGCCCTGATGATCACCGTTTCGGCCTCCGATGCCACGATCCGCACGTCCGAGCTTCTGACCATCCAATCCATCGTGAACCACCTGCCGATCTTCGCGGGCTTCGACGAGGACCGGATGGAATCCATCGCCCAGACCGTCTTCGACCTGCTGGAGGAGGAAGATGGGCTCGATGCCATCCTGGGCCTGGTGAAGACGGCCTTGCCGGGCACCCATCACGAGACGGCCTATGCGCTCGCCTGCGACGTGGCCGCCGCCGACGGCAACGTCATGCAGAGCGAGCTGCAATTGCTGCGCGAACTGCGCTACGAATTCGAGATCGACCCGCTGCATGCGGCGGCGATCGAGCGGGGTGCCCGCGCACGGCATATGACGCTCTGACGAGACGACATCTCGGCGCCAACGGCATATCTCGGATGCTTCCGGCGGCGGTATCTTGAGCCGGAGAAAGGCCAAGCGTTAACGTTAACCAATTCTAAATGGATGACCGCTTAACCCTTGTCCGGACTGGCAGGGGAACAGCCGATGCTCGCACGAACCAGGACGGTGGCATTCGAGGGGTTGGAGGCCCGCCCCGTCGATGTGCAATGCGCGGTGTCGCCAGGCCTGCCCGGCTTTTCGATCGTCGGCCTGCCCGACAAGGCCGTTTCGGAGGCGCGGGACAGGATCCGGACGGCCCTGTCGGAACTCGGTATCGCGCTTCCCTCCAAGAAGGTGACGGTGAACCTATCGCCCGCGGACTTGCCCAAGGAAGGCGCGCATTTCGACCTGCCGATCGCCTTGTCGCTCCTCGCCGCTCTGGAAATCATCCCTCTCGACCCGGTCGCCAATGCGGTTTCGATCGGGGAAATGTCATTGGATGGCGCACTCGTCTCGGTCGCGGGCGCGCTGCCGGCGGCCGTGGCGGCCGGCGCGCTCGACGCGTCGCTGCTCTGCCCCGAGGCCTGCGGCGCCGAGGCCGCTTGGGTCAAGGCGACACCCGTCTATGCGGCCCGGACCCTGAAGGCGCTGATGGATCACCTGACCGGAAACCGGCCTTTGGATCCGGCCCGTGAAGGCGTTCTCCACAGCGCGCCCGACGCGGCCTGCCTGCGCGACGTTCGGGGCCAGGAGCGGGCCAAGCGCGCGATGGAGATCGCGGCCGCGGGGCGTCACCACCTTTTCATGGTTGGGCCGCCCGGCGCGGGCAAGTCGATGCTGGCCGCGCGCATGCCGGGCCTCATGCCCCCGCTCACCGCGATGGAGGCGCTGGAGACCTCCATGATCCACTCCCTTGCGGGAACTTTGGAGGAAGGCGGCGTGCTGTCCCGACGCCCCTTCCAGGAGCCGCATCACACCGCCTCGGTCGCCGCCATCGTGGGGGGCGGAAAACGCGCCGGTCCGGGTCAGATCAGCCTGGCCCATAACGGCGTGCTCTTCATGGACGAGTTCCCGGAATTTCCGCGGGCGGTGCTGGAAACCCTTCGGCAGCCGATTGAAACCGGCGAAGTCACCATTGCCCGGGCCAATGCCCATGTGCGCTACCCTTGCCGTTTTCTGTTGGTCGGGGCGGCCAATCCATGCCGCTGCGGCATGCTCTACGATGCCAATGAGGCCTGTTCCCGCGCGCCGGGCTGTGGCGAGGATTACATGGGCAAGATCTCGGGTCCCCTGATGGACCGCTTCGATCTCCGCCTCGAAGTCCCGGCAGTGGATGTGTCGGACCTGGCCCTGACGCCGTCGGGGGACAGCTCCTCTGTCGTGGCCGCCCGGGTCGCGGCGGCGCGCGACGTGCAGGCGGCCCGCTATGCGGGGCAGGATGCCGTGACGGTGAACGCAGACCTGTCGGGCGATGCCATCCTGGACGCGGCCGCCCCCGACGCGGAGGCGCAGGATATCCTGCTGAAGGCCACCGAACGGTTCCGGCTGTCGGCGCGCGGCTATCACCGCGTGCTCAAGATCGCGCGCACCATCGCCGATCTTGCGGGCGACGAGACCGTCCGGCGCCCCCATATTGCCGAGGCGCTGGCTTATCGGCTGGTGGCCGCCGTCTAGGGGCGAGGACGTCCGTCAGGACGGACGAGCCGCGACCCGTTCTTCGATCGCCTGCCAGATCATCGCGCTGGCATTCACGCCGTCGAACCGCTCCAACTCCTGAAGGCCGGTGGGGGAGGTGATGTTGATTTCCGTCAGCCAATCCCCGATCACGTCGATCCCGACGAAGACTTGTCCCCGGTCCTTCAACCGTGGCCCGATGGCCTCGCAGATTTCGCGGTCGCGGGCGGACAATTCCACCGGCTCGGGACGCCCGCCCACATGCATATTGGACCGGGTCTCGCCATCGGCGGGCACGCGATTGATCGCGCCGACCGGCGCTCCGTCGACCAGGATCACCCGCTTGTCCCCCGCCGAGACCGCCGGCAGGAACTTCTGCATGATCAAGGGCTCGCGATTGATCGCGCTGAACATCTCGTGCAGGGAATTCAGGTTCCGATCCTCGGGCGTCAACCGGAAGACGCCCGCCCCGCCATTCCCATATAGCGGCTTGAGCACCACGTCCCCGTGCCGGGTCTTAAAAGCTTTCAGCGTCTCCAGATCTCGTGCAATGGCGGTCGGCGGGGTCAGATCGGGAAAATCCAGCACCATCAGTTTCTCTGGCCATGATCGCACCCACGTCGGATCGTTGACCACCAGGGTTTCGGGATGGACCCGGTCCAGCAGATGGGTCGTGGTGATATAGGACATGTCGAAGGGCGGATCCTGACGCAGCCAGATCACGTCCAGATCGGCCTCCAGATCGATCTCGCGCATCGCCCCGAACGAGACATGGTCGCCCATCTTCCGGCGCACCTCCGTCTGGCGCCCCATGGCAACCACGCGGCCTTCCACATAAGCCAGCTTGTCGGGCGTGTAGACGAACAGGGAATGTCCCCGCGCCTGGGCTTCCAGGGCCAGACGGAACGAGCTATCCGCGTCGATATCCACCTCCTCGATCGGATCCATCTGAAAGGCGACGCGGAGCGGTCGGGCGGCGGTGGCGGTCATCTGGTGTTCCTGCGGTACGGCGGTCACCGACTAGATGGCCCAGGGTCGGCAAGCTGGCAATGCGTCCCGTCTTGTCGCGGCCCGATATTGCGGGCCCGGATCGACACCCTACGCCGCCAGCGCGTTCTCGATCACTTCGATCCGGCCGGTCCCGTCGACCAGCGCCACGTCGAACCGCACGTCGGAATTCATCCCATCGGGCAACGTCCCCATGAATTCTCCGGCGCAATCGAACAGCCGGCGGATCTGCCGGTCCGAGATCCGTTCGGCCGCGGCCGCATGGGTCTCGCTCGCTTTCACCTCGATGAAAACGGTCTGATCGTCCCCCTGCACAATGACATCGATTTCGCCGCCGCGCCCGCGCCACCGCCGGGCCAGCACCTTGTGGCCGCTTTCGGAATAAAGCCGGGCCACGCCGTCTTCGGCCGCCAGGCCCGAATGATAGGAAACCGATCCGGTCATGGTCCGCCCTTCGTCATGGTCCGCCTTTCATCGCCAAGGCCATTTCGTAGACCACGTTACGCGAAATTCCGGACCGCGCGCTAACATCTTTTACCGCAGATTTTAACGATCCCGCCTCCATCGCGACCGCCAGCATCTTGCGCAGGGCCTCCTCGTCCACCGCCTGCGCCCCCGCCCGGTCGATCAGGACGACGATCTCGCCCTTGGGCGTCTCGCCCGCATAATACTCCGCCAAGTCCGCCAGACCGCCGGACCGGACCTCCTCGAAGCGCTTCGTCAGTTCGCGACAGACGCTCGCGGGCCGGTTCCCCAAGGACTCCGCCGCATCGGCCAGAAACGCCGCAAGCCGCCGCGGGCTCTCGTAGAAGACGAGCGTTCCGGGCACAGCGGCCAGCGATGTCAGGGCCGCTTTCCGGCCCGCCGGCTTGGGCGGCAGGAATCCCGCGAAGAAGAACCGATCCGTGGGCAACCCACCCAGGCAGAGCGCCGTCAGCACCGCACTGGCCCCCGGCGCGGCACGCACGGCGATCCCCTCGGCCCGCGCCTCGCTGCCCAGTTGGAACCCCGGATCGGCGATCAGGGGCGTGCCGGCCTCCGAGGCATAGGCGACGGACCGGCCGTCCCGCAGGGCAGCCATCAGACCGGGGCGGGCCCGAGGGCCGTTATGGTCGTGATAGGGGATCAGCGGCCGATCGTTCAGGGCGATCCCATGGATGTCCAACAGCCGCCGCAAGGACCGCGTGTCCTCGGCCGCCAGGATATCGGCGCCCGCGAGAATATCCAACGCCCGCAACGTGATGTCCCGCGCCGCGCCGATGGGAACGGATACCAGGTGAAGTCCGGGCTCGATCCTCTCGACGGGCCTGCCGATCTCCGCCATTTCATCGCTCCCTCGGTTCCGCCGTTTACTCGCCCGGGTCGGCGCATTAGCCTGCCATCTGGTCAGGAGGCCCGGCAACGACCGGGCACGTTGGGGAGATACTATTCCGATGTCGTTCAGCACCATCCGCACCCGCGTGGTCTCATTCGCGCGCCGCATTCGCAAGGCCACCGCACTGATCCTCGCCTCCGGCGCGCTCGCCGCCTGCAACGTGGCGGTTCCCGGACCGCTTGGCGGGGCAGGGGGCGGGGGCGTTCCCTCGGGCAACGGCCCGACCCAGGTCGCCCTTCTGGTACCCTATGGATCGGCCCGCGGCAGCGACACGGCGGTGGCGCAAAGCCTCGAAAACGCCGCCCGCCTGGCCGCCGCCGATCTGGGCGGCTCGGCCGTGTCGATCACCGTCTATCCGACGCAAGGCACTGCCGCCGGTGCTTCCGGCGCCGCCAGCCAGGCCATCGCCGCCGGAGCCCAGGTCATCCTGGGGCCGCTCTATGCCGACAATGCCGCCGCCGCCGGGGTCGCGGCGGCGCGATCGGGCGTGCCGGTCCTGAGTTTCTCCAATAACACCTCAATCGCCGGCGGCAATGTCTGGGTCCTGGGCAACACGTTCGAGAATACGGCCCGCCGCGTGCTGCAATTCGCCGCCTCCCAGGGGCGCAACCGCGTCCTGGTGACCCACGGCACCAACGAGGCGGGGCAGGTCGCCGCCGCCGCCGTTTCGTCCGCCGCGCCCGGCACGGGCGCGCAGATCACAGGGACCATGGGCTACGAGCTCAGCCAGGAAGGCATTGTCGCCGCGATCCCAACGATCGCCGCCCAGGCCAGGTCGACCAGCTCGAACGCCGTCTTCCTGACGGGCAACACCGCGGGCGACCTGCCGGTCATTTCGCAACTCCTGACCGATGCGGGCATCGGGCGGGAAGATTTCCGCTATCTCGGCCTGACGCGCTGGGACATTCCCTCCGACGCGCTGGCCCTGCCAGGCCTGCAGGGCGGTTACTTCGCGCTGCCGGACCCCGCGCCGCTGCAGCAGTTCAACAGCCGCTATTCGGGCGCCTACGGCACGTCGCCCCATCCGCTGGCCGGGCTCGCCTATGACGGCATGGCCGCGATCGGCGCCATCTCGGGCCGGGGCGCCACGGTGGGGCGTAACACGCTGACCTCGAACTCTGGCTTTGCCGGAACCAACGGTATATTCCGCCTGCGGGGCGACGGCACAATCCAGCGTGCGCTGGCCGTGGCCCAGATCGTGAACCGACAAGCACAGGTGGTCAGCCCTGCCCCAAGAAGTTTCGGCGGCGCCGGGTTCTGAGACCGCCGCGCCACTCCTCTCCGCCGCCGATCTGATCGGCCCCGCGCCGGGCGAGCTGATTGCGTCGCCAGACGCCCTGTTGGAGGCCGGGGCATTGGCCAAGGCCCTGTCCGACGCCGCGCTGGAACGCGATGCCATCGCCGTCCGGCGTGCCACGGTCGCCGCCTTGTCGACCGCCTTCGCCCGCGGCCGCGCGGCCATTCGCGCGGCCTTCGAGGCCGACCCGACGCGGGCTCGCCGTGTCACCCGGTCCTATGCTTGGCTCACCGACCGGATCGTCGTGGCGGCCTGGCTGATCGCGACCCGCCGCCTGCATCCCTGTCCGAACCCCACCGACGGCGAACGTTTCGCCGTGATCGGCGTCGGCGGCTACGGACGGGGCGAGATGGCACCGTTTTCCGACGTGGATCTGCTCTTCCTGACCCCCTGGAAAGTCACGCCCTGGGTCGAAAGCGTCGTCGAATCGATGCTCTATATACTGTGGGACCTGAAGCTGAAGGTCGGCCATTCCACCCGCACAGTGAAGGAATGCCTGCGCCTGGGGGGCGACGACATAACCATCCGAACCGCCTTGCTGGAATCCCGCCCGATCTGCGGCGACGCCGCCTTGGCGCAAGACCTGGAGGACCGTCTCTGGTCCGACCTCTTCGCCGGAACGCTCTCTGAATTCATCGAAGGCAAGCTTGAAGAACGGTCCGAGCGGCACCGCAAGCAGGGCGGCCAGCGCTACATCCTGGAGCCCAACGTCAAGGAAGCCAAGGGCGGCCTGCGCGACCTGCAAACCCTCTATTGGATCGCCAAATACCGTCACCGCGTGACCAGCCCCGCGGATATGGTCGCCTTGGGCGTCTTCACGCCCGAGGAGTTCCAGGCGTTCGACGCCGCCGAGCGCTTCCTGTGGTGCGTCCGCTGCCATCTGCACTTGGTCGCCGGGCGGGCCTCGGACATGCTGACCTTCGACATGCAGGTCGAGGTGGCCGCCCGCATGGGCTACGGTGATTATGGCGGCCGCCGGGCGGTCGAGCATTTCATGCAGGATTACTTCCGCCACGCCACCCGCGTCGGAGAACTGACCCGCATCCTGCTGGTCGCGCTGGAAGCCGACAACGTGAAATCCGAGCCGGGCCTGCTGGGCTTCTTCAAGCGTCGCAGGAAGGTGCGTGCGCCTTACGTCGAACGTCAGGGCCGTCTCGATATCGCCGACAAGGCCGCGTTCCTGTCCGACAAGCTGAACATGCTGCGCATCTTCGAGGAAGCGTTGCGCACCGGCCTCCTGCTCCACCCCCATGCCATGCGGCTGATCGGGGCCAACCGCCACCTGATCGACCGCGACCTGCGTGAAAATCCCGATGCAGCCAAGCTGTTCCTTGGCCTCCTGCTCAAGCATGGCAATCCCGAACGCGCGCTGCGCCGCATGAACGAGCTCGAGGTCCTGTCCGCCTTCCTGCCCGAATTCGCCCCCATCGTCGCGATGATGCAGTTCAACATGTACCATTCCTACACGGTGGACGAGCACACGATCCAAGTGATCTCCAACCTGGCCCAGATCGAGCGGGGAGAGCTGGTCGAGAGCCTGCCGCTCTCGTCGGAGATCCTGCAGCGCGGCGTGAACCGCCGCGTCCTCTACGTGGCCCTCCTCCTCCACGACATCG
The DNA here is from genome assembly GCA_039033775.1 of Pseudomonadota bacterium. GTDB lineage: Bacteria > Pseudomonadota > Alphaproteobacteria > Rhodobacterales > Rhodobacteraceae > Jannaschia. Next base: position 13,750 of record JBCCCB010000067.1, read on the forward strand.
GCAAGGGCCGGCCCGAGGATCACTCTATCCTCGGCGCCCGCATCGCTCGCACGGTCGCCCCGCGCCTCGGCCTGCGCCCCAAGGAATGCGAGACGGTGGAATGGCTCGTCCGCCACCACCTGCTGATGTCGGACATGGCCCAGAAGCGCGACATCGCCGACCCGCGCACCATCCGTGACTTCGCCAAGGCGGTGAAGACGCGGGAACGGCTCGACCTGCTGACCGTCGTCACCGTCTGCGACATCCGCGGCGTCGGGCCTTACGTCTGGAACAACTGGAAGGCCCAGATGCTCCGCGCGCTCCACCGCGCCACGGCCGCTGCGTTGGAGAACGGCCTGGAAGACGTCAACCGCGAGACCCGCGAGGCCAAGGCCAAGCAACTCTTCCGCGAGATGCTGCCCGCTTGGCCCGAAGCCGCCTTGCGCGCCGAGATCACCCGCCACTACGGCCCCTATTGGCAGGGCATTCCCACGGCCGCCCAAGCCCGCTTCGCCGAACTTCTCAAGGACCTCTCCGACGACCAGGTGAAAGTCGAGCTCGAAGCCGACGAAGACCGCGACGCGACCCGCGCGCTGTTCGCCTGCCAGGACCATCCCGGCATCTTCTCGCGCCTGGCCGGCGCGCTCAGCCTGGTGGGCGCCAACATCGTCGACGCGCGCAGCTACACGTCCAAGGACGGCTTCGCCACCTCGGTCTTCTGGCTCCAGGACGGCGACGGCCGCCCCTACGAGGCCAGCCGCCTGCCGCGCTTGCGCGCCATGATCGAGAAGATCCTGGGCGGCGAGGTCGCCACGCGCGACGCCCTGGAAGGCCGCGAGATCAAGAAGCGCGAGCGCAAGTTCCGCGTGCCCACCAATATCAGCTTCGACAACGAGGGATCCGACATCTACACCCTCATCGAAGTCGACACCCGCGACCGCCCGGGCCTGCTCTACGACCTGACCCAGGCCCTGGCCGCCAACAACATCCAGATCGCCCAAGCCGTCATCGCCACCTACGGCGCGCAGGTGGTGGACGTGTTCTACGTCAAGGACCTGTTCGGGTTGAAGCTCTGGTCGAAGGCCAAGCAAGACGCGTTGGAGAAGAAGCTGCGCGCGGCGATCGACCGGGCGGCGGAGAGGGCGGGGGCGTGAGCGAGGACCCGCAATCCTGTCGGGTTTGGTGGTTTGAAGGGTTCTGGGAGGAGATGCCACTCTACGCACCCATTCAAGCCTACGCCGATTACGGGCATGAGAACCCAGTCGCCA
>JBCCCB010000068.1:0-14962 GCA_039033775.1 Pseudomonadota bacterium
AGCACCAAGGCACGATCCGCCCCCAGCTTTTGGCAAGGGATGTCCCTGAGATCGACCTGCGGCAGGATCGTCGTACCGATGCCTGCCGCGAGGCAGGCGCGGATCGTGTCGACATGGTCCAGCACCAACCGGGGCCGCCTGGTCAGGTCCGGATGATCGGCCAGGGTTGCGGCGATCAGCCGACCGATTCCGGTGGACGGCGCGAACTGAAGAAAGGGGGCATCCTCCTCTAGGTCCGGCGGTACGGCCCGCATCAACGGATCCCGCAACAGGAGCCTATGGCGAAGGCCGCCAGCGGGAACCCCCGTCGCCGTCAGGATCGCGGCGTCGATCCGTCCGCTCTCGACGCCTTGATCCAGAGCTTCGCTCAACCCGGTGTGAAACGTGAATGTGGCATGGGGAAGCGAGATCGGCCGCCGTCGCAAAAAACCTGGCAGCAGCCGCGGTCCGACGCTGGCCACCAGGCCCAGGCGAAACCGGCCGGCCAGCGGCGCGTCGGGGCCGGTTAGCGCCCGAAGGTCGCGTTCGGCATCCAGAACGCGACCGGCCGCACTGGCGGCGGCGCGGCCAAGGGCGGTCAGCCGCGGTGGGCGGACGGACCGGTCGAAGAGCGTCCCACCCAATGTTATCTCCAGCGCCTTCATCTGCATGGAGACGGCTGACAGCGTCATGTTCAGACGTTCGGCCGTTTCCCGGAAGCTGCCCGTGCTGGCGATCATGCGGAGGGTCGCGAGGTCTCGGTTCTGCATTTTCATGTTTCTTGAAGTTAAAGCGCAACTTTATTCGGTGGAAATGAAGATACCAATGGGTAATTGATCAACCACAGGAGGAGCCCATGTCGGATTGCCCATATTTCGCCCGTGCCCTGGCCCTGGCCCCGGGTTTTGCCGCCCGCGCCGCCACTTGGGATCAGGAGCGGCGCTACTGCCACGAGAATGTCCGCGACCTGGCGGCAGCCGGTCTGATGGGCATGACGATCCCGACGGAATTCGGCGGCCCCGGTTTGCCGCTTGAGCGGGTGCTTCCGGTCGTCGAGGTGATCTCGGGCGCCTGCACCCTGACCGGCCGGATCGTGGTCGAGGGCAACATGGGCGCGCTCAGCGCGGTCATGACCTACGGCACAGATAGTCAGAAGGCCCGCTGGGCCGAGGCCGTGCTGGCCGGAGACAAGCCGGCCATCTGCATCACGGAGCCCGGGGCCGGGTCGGATGCCCGGTCCATGCAGACTGCGGCCAGCCGGGTGCTGGGGGGCTGGCGGCTGGATGGGGTGAAGCATTGGATCACGGGCGGCGGCGTTTCGCATCACCACCTGGTCTTCGCCAAGACGGCGGACGGGATCGCGGGTTTCCTGACCGAGCCGGGGCAGGGGCTGGAGGTGTCACGGTTGGAGCGGACCATGGGCCTGTGCGGGATGCCCGAGGCCGAATTGATCTTCGACGGGCATTTCGTGCCCGAGGCGAACCGGCTGGACGCGGATTTCGGCGATCTCATGGCCGCCTATAACGTGCAGCGGATCGGAGCTGGGACAATTGCCTTGGGCGTCGCCGTCGAAGCGACGCTGCTGGCCCGCGACTACCTGTTGGAGCGGGAGCAGTTCGGCCGCCCGCTGGCGGATTTCCAGGGCCTGCAATGGATGCTGGCCGACATGGATACCGAACTGTCGGCGGTGCGGCTTCTGCTGATGGATGCGGCCCGCAGCGGGGCGTTGCCGGACCGCACGAAAGCGGCACGCGCCAAGCTGATGGCTTCCGAGACGGCCATTCGGGTGGTGGACCGGGCGTTGCAATGCTTCGGTGCGCGCGGCTATTCGGCGGCCGAGCCCTTGGAGCGGATGTACCGCGACGTGCGCATGTTCACCATCGGGGGCGGAACGGCCCAGGTGTTGCGCAACCAGATCGCGTCTCACGTTCTCGGGAGGAAGCTGCCCCAGCGGCAGCACGGCGTTGACGGTGGAGAGCGGCCTGCTATGGCCGCGGAATGACCCGAGCCGCCGACTTACTCGCCCGCCGTCTTTACCGTGCAGGATGCCGCCGCGCCTTCGGGATGCCGGGCGGCGAAGTCCTGACACTTGTCGATGCGTTGCAGGCGGCGGGCATCGAATTCGTACTGTGCCACCATGAAAACGCCGCCGGGTTCATGGCCGAAGGCGCACATCACGCGGACGGCGCCCCCGCGATCCTGGTGGCGACGGTGGGGCCGGGGGCCATGAATGGCGTCAACGTCGTGGCCAATGCCGACCAGGACCGTGTGCCTCTGATCGTACTGACGGGCTGCGTCGACGCCGACGAGGCGGAGACCTATACCCACCAAGTGCTCGACCATCGCGCCGTCTTCGCGCCGATCACCAAGGCGACGTTCACGCTGACGCCCGGCGCGGCCGCCGTCCAGGCCGACAAGGCCGTGCGGATCGCGACGGGCGCGGCGGGGGGGCGGGCTGGACCGGTCCTGATCGACGTCCCGATCTCGGTGGCGGATGCGCCCGCCAAGGACGATCTAGTGGTGCGGCCCGATGCCGATGGCGGCGCGATCTCGACGGCCGCGTTGGAGACTGCGCGGGGCTGGGTCGCGCGGGCGGAGCGGCCGATCGTGCTGGCCGGCCTCGATGCGGTGCGCGACGGCGCCGGGGCCGCGATCCAGGCGTTTTGCGAGGCGACCGGCGCACCGCTGGTCACCACCTATAAGGGCAAGGGTCTGGTGGCCGAGGATCATCCGCTCTGCCTTGGCGGGGCCGGATTGTCGCCGTTGGCGGATAAGCATCTGCTGCCCCTGTTCCGGCAGGCCGATCTGATCGTCCTGGCGGGGTATGATCCGATCGAGATGCGGACGGGCTGGCGCGGCGTCTGGGACCCGGCGGCACAGAACGTAATCGACATCGCCCATGACGAGAACCTGCACGGAATGCACGGCGCCACGCTGGAGGTCGTCGCGCCCGTCGGCCCCACACTGGCGGCCTTGGCGGAGGGCACGGATTCCACCGGCGTTTGGGACGTGTCCGAGACGCGAACGGCGCTTCGGGCGGCGTTTGCAGCCAAGGAATGGGGCCCGGACGCCGTGATCGAGGTGTGCCGCGATATCTGCCCCGCCGGGACCATCGCCACCGCCGATTCCGGGGCGCATCGCATTCTGCTGTCGCAGATGTGGGAATGCGACGGGCCGAGGCAATTGCTGCAATCGTCCGGGCTTTGCACCATGGGCTGCGCCCTGCCGCTTGCCATCGGGGCCAAGCGGGCGGCGCCCGAGACCCCGGTGGTCGGGTTCATGGGCGATGCCGGTTTCCTGATGGTGACCGGCGAATTGGCATCGGCTGCCCAGCTGGGCCTGCCCTTGGTGTTCGTGGTGTTCGTGGACCGCTCGCTTGCCTTGATCGAACTGAAGCAGCGGCAGCGCCAGATGAAGAATGCCGGGGTGGAATTCGCCCGGCACGATTACGCAGCGGTGGCTCGGGCGTTCGGCGGGCAGGGCGTGACCGTATCGGACCGGGATGCCTTGCGGACGGCCATGCAGGATGCGCTGGCCGCCGACACCTTCACGGTGATCGCGGCGGAAATCGATAGGAAAGCCTATGACGGACGGATCTGACGGACCCCTGCATGGCGTGAAGGTGTTGGATCTGAGCCGTATCCTGGCAGGGCCGACCTGCACGCAATTGCTGGGCGATTTGGGCGCCACCATCCTGAAGGTCGAAAACCCGGCAACGCGGGGGGACGACACCCGGCAATGGGGCCCTCCTTACGTGAAGGACGGGTCGGAAGACACGGATCTGTCAGGCTATTTTATGTGCGCAAACCGCAACAAACTGTCGGTGCCGCTGGATATCGCCTCGGCCGAGGGCCAGGCCGAAATCCGTCGCCTGGCCGGGTTGGCGGATATCCTGGTCGAGAACTTCAAACCCGGTGGCCTGAAGAAGTACGGGCTGGACTACGACAGTCTTTCATCGGTGAACCCGCGGCTGGTCTATTGCTCGGTCTCCGGGTTCGGTCAGACGGGACCGAACGCGTCGAAGCCCGGTTACGATCTTATGGCCCAAGGTTATGGTGGCATGATGTCGATCACGGGCGAACCGGACGGCGCGCCGATGAAGGTCGGCGTCGGCATCGCCGACGTCATGTGCGGCATGTATGCCTGCGTCGGGATCCTGGCCGCCCTGCGCCATGCGGAGGCGACGGGGCGGGGACAGCAGATCGACGTGGCCCTGGTGGACAGCCAGATCGCCTGGACGATCAATGAAGGCGTGAACACGCGGCTCGGCGGTCGGACACCTTTGCGGCGCGGGAACGGCCATCCCAACATCGTCCCCTACAACGTCTACGCCACGGCGGACGGGCACGTGATCGTTGCCGTGGGCAACGATTCCCAGTTCGGACGGTTCTGCCGCGTGCTGGGTCTGGATGACCTTCCCGACGATCCCCGGTTCGCGACCAATCCAGCCCGGCTCGAACACCGCGTGGCCTTGGACGGCCATCTGGTTCCGGCCCTGACGGCCCGGACCAGCGCCGAGATCATCGCCCTGCTGGAAGGGGAGCGTGTCCCGGTCGGACCCGTCCAGACCTTGCCGCAGGTTTTCGCCTCGGATCAGGCCATCGCCAGAGGCATGGTCCTGGACATGGAGACAAGCGGCAGCAGCGGCGCCCTGACCTTGCCGCTGATCGGCAATCCGCTGAATTTTTCAGCAACGCCGGTCACATATCGGCATCCGCCGCCGCGGTTCGGTGAATATGCGGCCAGGTTGTCGCAGGAAAACCCGTTCGAAGACCCCTGAGCGGCGGGAAGTCGCGCGGGTCTGCTGCACCTGCGAACAGGTTTCCGCTCACCCCCGCTCACGTGTCCGTCATCCGCGAGCGGATGCTATAGGATGTCAAAGGAACGCTGGATAAGTCTGAGGTTACGCAACCACCGCTTTTTCACCGCGCCCGAGGACTTCTATGACCCGTCACGACCGATACGAGCAGCCCGTCACCCTGCAAGACGCTGCCGCCGTCGCGGAGTGGGACGCCATGATCGGCGCCTTCCTGGCCCATGGGGCCGCCACGCCCGTCCATTTGGGCCGCCTTCTCGAAATGGCGCCTGACTACGCGGCTGCCTACGCCGTGAAGGGTCTGTTCTACGCTTTGTTGGGGCGCAAGGAACTGATGGCGGAAGCTGAAGCGGCCCTGGTCGCGGCCGATGCGCGGACCGATGATGCGAATCCGCGCGAGCGGGCGTTCGTGGACGCGCTGCGCCACGTGCTGAACGGGCAGATGAAGGCCGCCATCGGCGCCTTGGAGGACATTCTGGGCGATGCGCCGACCGATACGTTGGCCATGAAGCTGAGCCATGCCCTGCGGTTCGTCGTCGGCGACAGCAGCGGCATGCGGTCTTCGATTGAGACTGTCATGCCCCACTATTCCGACGACCATGCCGGTCGCGGCTACCTTCTTGGTTGCCACGCCTTCGCGTTGGAGGAGACCGGGGACTACGCCCGTGCGGCGCTGACGGGCCGCGCGGCGCTGACCCTGGCGCCCGACGACGCCTGGGGGCTGCACGCCGTGGCCCATGTCCATGACATGACGGGCGACGCCCAGGGCGGTCTGAATTGGCTGCAGGGCCGCGAAGCCGCGTGGGCCCATTGCAACAATTTCCGGTTCCACGTTTGGTGGCACAAGGCCCTGATGCTGCTGGACCTGCGGCGCTTCGACGAAGCGCTGGATCTGTATGACGGCCATATCCGGGCCGAAAAGACGGACGATTACCGCGACATCTCGAATGCTACATCGATGCTGTCCCGGCTGGAGCTGGAGGGCGTCGATGTCGGCGATCGCTGGTGCGAATTGGCCGACCTGGCCGAAACGCGTACTGAGGACGGCTGCCTGATCTTCGCAGATCTGCATTACCTGCTGGCCCTGACCCACGAACATCGGGACACCGCCGTGACCAACATGCTGTCGCGGATCGCGCGGGATGCCAGCCGCCCCGATTGCGACGTGCGGGCCCGCATGGCGGCACCGGGCCTGGATGCGGCCGCGGGGCTGGAGGCCTTCGGGGATGGCGATTACGAGATGGCATTCGCGGCCCTGGCCCGCGCGCGGCCCAACATGCAGGCCGCCGGTGGAAGCCATGCGCAACGGGATGTCTTCGAGCGTCTGACCATCGACGCCGGATTGCGCGCCGGCCGCCTGTCCGACGTGGAGGCGCTTTTGGCCGACCGGACGCGTCGCCGAGGCGGTCACGAAGACGGATATGCCGCGGCGCGGCGCTCATTGATCTCGCAGGCGCGGAATTCCGTTCACAGCCAGGGAGCGACCGCTTAGAAGGACGGCCAGTACCGGACCCTTATGACATGAGCGTCACTTCGCCAGACGCGGCCTTCGCCGCCCGATCTCAGACGACCGCATCAGCGGCCGCGACCGTGCGGGATCCCCGGCTGGATTTTTTCCGCGGCATCGCGATGTTCATCATCTTGCTGGCCCACACGCCCGGCAACGATTGGACGCGCTGGATCCCCGCGCGCTTCGGTTTTTCGGACGCGACCGAGATCTTCGTCTTCTGTTCCGGCATGGCGTCGGCCATCGCCTTCGGGCGGACCTTCGACCGGGCCGGCTGGCTGATGGGCACGTCCCGCGTGGGCTTTCGGGTCTGGCAGATCTACTGGGCGCATATCTGCCTGTTCGTGGCCATCGCCGGGCTTTTGGCGATGGTCGATAGTTGGGGCGTGCATGACACCCGCTATGTTGGCACGCTGAACCTGATCCCGTTCTTCGATGGGGTGGAGCGGGGGGGCGTGGTCGTCGCAGATACGGTGTCGCAGCTCTTCGGGCTCGTCACGCTGACTTATGTGCCGAACTATTTCGACATCCTGCCCATGTACATGGTCGTGCTGCTGCTGATGCCGCTCTATGTCGCGATCGCGCGGGTCTCCCTTCCGGCCCTGGCCGCGCTCAGCATCACGCTTTGGGTCCTGGCCCAGGAAGCCTTCATGGGATGGCTGGGACTGGGCCATCTGCATCTAGCCTTCCCGGCCGAGCCTTGGTCGGACCGCAACTGGTTCTTCAACCCGTTTGCCTGGCAATTGCTGTTCTTCACTGGGTTCGCCTTCATGCGTGGCTGGATTCCGGCCCCGCCGGTCAAGCCGTGGCTGATGGGGCTGGCCATTGCCGTGGTGCTGGTCAGTTTCTTTCTGTCGAATATCGGGTTCCGCATCTTCCAGACCGACCTGGTACGCGATCTCTATATCTCACTGACAGGGTGCGCCGAAACAGGGTTTGGCCGTTGCAACCCGGTGTTCGACTGGCGCCAGGCCAACCGGCCTTGGTTCGACAAGTCCGACCACGCGATCCTGCATTACCTGCACTTCCTGTCTCTCGCCTATATCTGCTGGGCCGCCGCGGGCGAGGGCGGGCATCGCCTGATCGCCGTCGGAACCGGGCTGGCCTCGCGCATCTGGGACGAACTCGTGGCCGTGATCATGAAGGTCGGGCAGCAGAGCCTGGCGGTCTTCGTCTTCTCGATGGTGCTGGCACGGGTGAACGGCTATTTGATCGACCGCATCGGCGAAACCGGCTTCACCTGGGCGTTGATCAACCTGACCGGCTTTGGCCTGCTGATTGCCTGCGCGCATGTGGCCGGTTGGTTCAAGTCCCATCCTTGGCGGGGCCAAAAATGAACCGGCGGGCTTTCCTTGTGACAGGGACGGCAGCCGCTGCCCTTGCCACCGGCGTGCGGGCGGATATGCCCCGCTGGCTGTCATCCGAGCCCTTCGGCCCGGACACCGTGATCGAAATGGCCCGCGACCTGGCGGCGCGGGAGTACGAGCCGCAGCCGGAGGTTCCGCAGGCGTGGCAGGATCTGAGCTACGATCAATATCGCGACATCCGGTTCGACGTGGACCGGGCGATCTGGGCGCGGACCGATCTGCCGTTCCGGATGGATCTGTTCCATCCGGGCCTCTACTTCCCGCGCGGAGTGGAGGTGGACGTGGTGCGCGACGCCGAGGCCCATCGCCTGGCCTTCGACTTCAACCTCTTCGAGGTGGGCGCGGTGGCGCCGGACGATCTGCCGCTGAACGCCTTCATGGGCTATAGCGGCTTGCGCTTCCGCACGATCTTCGGGGGGCGCCGGGTGTTCAGCGAATGCGCGGTGTTCCAAGGCGCCAGTTACTTCCGGGCCATTGGTGCCCAGAACGCCTATGGTCTGTCAGCGCGCGGTCTGGCCTTGCGGACGGGGGATCCGGAGGGCGAAGAGTTTCCGGATTTCACCCGCTTCTGGGTCGAAGAACCGGCCCCTGGGGACGAAACGATAACGCTGCATGCGCTGCTCGACAGCCCGTCGGTGACGGGGGCCTATAGGTTCGTCATCCGTCCGAGCGACACGACCGAGATGGATGTCGAGGCGACGATCTTCCCGCGGGTCGATCTCGATCACGTGGGTCTGGCGCCGCTGACGTCGATGTTCCTCTACGACCAGACGAACCGGCACCGGTTCCAGGATTTCCGGCCCGCCATCCATGACAGTGACGGCCTGCTGGTCTGGAACGGCGCCGGCGAGATGCTTTGGCGGCCCCTGGCGAACCCCACGACCCTGCAAGTGTCGTCGTTCGTAGACGAGAATCCGCGCGGCTTCGGTCTGATGCAGCGGGCCGACAAGCTGTCGGACTTCGCCGACCTGGAAGCCCATTACCATCGGCGCCCCTCGCTTTGGATCGTCCCGGGCGAGGAATGGGGGTCGGGCGTGGTCCGCCTGGTCGAAATTCCGTCGGACGAGGAAATTTACGACAACATCGTCGCCTATTGGCGCCCGCGGGACGTGATTCCGGCCGGGACCGAGCATCGCTTGACATACCGGATGTATTGGGGCGGCGAGCCGCGGGAACGAAAGGACGTGGCGCGCGTTTTGAATACGCATATGGGCCTGAACTTCCAGCGGGACCGCATGCTGGCGGCCATCGACTTCGCGGAGCATCCTGCCCTGGCACACCTAGACGACATCCGGATTTTCGTCGCCGGAGGCCGGACTCCGGTCTCGGACGGCATCCTTCAGCACAACCCCGAAACGGGCGGCGCCCGCCTGGCCTTTACTTTCGATCCGGAAGATCGAGACGCCGTCGAATTGCGGGCCCAGCTTCTGGATGCACTCGGCGCGCCGATCACGGAGGTCTGGCTGTATCGCTGGACCCGAGCCACATGAGGCAGGATCGTACATCCATGCCGCCCATGGCTCCGCTGGCCCATCCGCAACAGGATTTGGGCCAAGCGTTCCGCGACGATGCCGCGCCCGCGCCGATCCGTGACGCGGCGGCCGCCTATTGGCGGTTCGCGACCTTCCTGCCTGCCGTCATCGGCACGGGGCTGTTGCTTTGGGCGTTCCTTGACCGTTTCGCCACGGACGGGACCACCTGGACCGAGGGCTTGCTGACCGTTCTGATCGGCGCGGGCTTCTTCTGGATCGCGCTCACCTTCGTAACGGTGCTGGGCGGGGCCACATCGCTCCTGCGCCGCCCTTACGTGGATACCCGTCCGCACGCGCCGCTGGATGTCGCGTTGCTGGTGCCGGTCCACGAGGAGGCGCCGTGGGACGTCTTCGGCAATGCCGCGGCAATGTTAGAGACGTTGGCACGGCATTCGGGGGATCATCGCTACACGCTCTACATCTTGTCCGACACGCAGTCGGCGGATCGCGCGGCGCAGGAAGAGGCCGCCTATGACGCGCTGCGCCATCGGTTGCCAGAGGCGCGTATCTGGTATCGCCGCCGGGTCGAGAATACCGACCGGAAGGTCGGCAACCTGGCGCAATGGGTCGCCCATTGGGGCGGGGCCCACGACGCCATGCTGGTCCTGGACGCGGACAGTCTGATGAGCGCGCAGGCGATCCGCGATCTGACCGACGCGCTGGCGCGCGACACGCAAGCGGGGCTGATCCAGTCCTTCCCGCAGCTCATCGGCGCGCAGACGCTGTTCGCACGGTCCCAGCAATTCGCCAATGCCATCTACGGTGTGGCGCTGGCCGAGGGTCTGGCCCGCTGGACCGGGCGCGAGGGCAATTACTGGGGCCACAATGCGATCATCCGGACCAAGGCCTTCGCGTCGTCGGCCGGGCTGCCACGGATCCGCAGCCTGCGCGGGACCGAGGAGCTGATCCTGTCCCACGATTTCGTCGAGGCCGGCTTGCTGCGCCGCGCCGGATGGGCCGTCCGCTTCCTGCCGCGCTTGCGCGGCAGCTACGAGGAGACGCCGCCGACCTTGATTGACCACATTCTGCGCGACCGCCGCTGGTGCCGCGGCAACCTTCAGCATCTGGGCCTACTGGGCACGCGGGGCCTGCACGCCCTGTCCCGCTTCCATCTGTTCCACGGCGCGGTGGGATATCTGCTATCGCCGCTCTGGTTCGCGCTTCTGATGCTTTGGGCGGCGGTCGGGGTGTCGGCGGACCGGTCGGTCATCAACTACTTTTCTCCGGACAATCCGACCATGCCGAACTGGCCCGAATTGTCGTCGGTGAACCATATCTGGCTGATGGCCGCGCTCTACGGTTTGCTCCTGGCGCCGAAGCTTATCGGGGCGGCGGCGCTGCTCGTGTCGGGCGTGCCAATCGCGCGCGTGGGGGGCTGGGCGCGGTTCCTGGGCTCGCTGCTGCTCGAGATCGTGATCTCGATCGCCTATGCGCCGATCCTCATGGTGCAGCAGACGCTGGCCGTGGCCCTGGCGATGTTCGGCGGCCGGATGGATTGGCGGCCGCAGAACCGGGAGGGTGGCGCATATTCCTGGGCGACTCTCCTGCGGTTCCATGCCTTGGAAACCGGGATCGGAGCGATCCTGACGGCCGGGATGGTCACCGGCTTCGTGTCGCTTTGGCTGCTGCCGATCGCCGGCTCCTTGCTGCTGGCGGCGCCGCTGTCGCGGCTTTCCGCCATTCGGTTGCGGGGCGCCCTGGCCACCCCGCAAGAGGTCCGGGCGCCTTTGGTCGCGTCGCGCGCGGCCCGTTGGCGGTCCGAGTTGCGGGCGGCTCTGACCGTGCCCGCCGAGTGACTCAGCTTTCGATCTCGGGCAGGGCCTCGAACCAGTCCAACATCATGTCGGCCCAGCCTTCGGGGACGCCATGTCCACCGGGAAAAATCGCCAGTTCCAGAGCGGAACCCGGGCCGCAATCCCAGCGGCGCCGCATGAATTGGCCGGTCTCCGAATAGGAATCGGGATCGGCCCAGTCACAGCCATTGGCGTCGCGCCAGATTGTCAGGCCTTCAAAGATGTCGCCTTGGACCCATTGGCCCCCGCGCAGAGGGCGTCCCTCCAGCGGCACGGTCGAATCGCGCCAGCCATGGGTGTGGAACAGCCGGACAGGGCCGTCGCAGGTTGCCGGATGCGGGCGCCAGAAACCGCCTGAGACCGGCGCATAGGCCGCGAAGGCGTCGGGTGTGTCGCAGGCCAGGTAGTTGACCATGAAGCCCCCGGCCGAAAACCCCGCCAACACCATACGGTCGGCATCGAGATCGTAGCGGTCGGCCGCATCGGCCGCGACATCCGCCAGGAAGGCGGTTTCGTCCCGCGGGTCCTCCCGCTCCAGGCCGGGAAGGAAGTTCCAGATCCCGCCGCCCCGGCCACCGCCCCAGGGCAGGCCGTCGGGCGCGATCACGGCGTAGCCGCGCGCGGCCAGCGCGTCGACGGTTCCTTGCATCCGCAGGATGCCCTGACCCGTTCCACCCGCACCATGCAGGAACATGATTGCCGGGGCCGAAGCGGTCGAAGGGTCGGGCAGGGCGATCCTGTAAGTGCCGCCGTCAATCTGGCAGGCCGGACCGTCCTGTCCGCAGGCGTCCTGTGCGTGCGCCATGGCGGATGGCAACGTCATCAGCGCCGCGGCAATGACGGCCCTCATGCGTCCACCAGGGGCAGACCGCGCGCGATCCAGCCCGGACCGGCGGAGGACCCCAGCATGCCTTCGGGCACGTCGATGATGCGGCTGAACCCCGTGGCCGAGAGGCGCGCGCTCAACCGGTCCGACCGGACGCCCCGCGCGCAGATCAGCGCGATGGGCCGATCGACATCGCCGCCCGCCAGCGCTTGAAGCGCTGGGAGGAAGTCGTCGCGCCGCATGTCCAGTGGTTTGGCGCCGTCCGGGATGCCCGTCCGCTCCCATTCGTCAGGACGGCGGATATCGACCAGCAGCACGTCGCCGGACCGCACGGCCGCCAGCACGTCGGGTGGAGACATTTCATCACCCGCGAACCGGTCGGTCGGCGACAGGGCTGCAAACAGATAGCCATCCCGGGCCGAAAGCGCCGCGACGGCCAGTCCTGCTGCGCCGAGGGCGGCGGCCCCGCCAACCAGCAGATGTCGGCGGGATAGGCCGCGCGAGGTCGGTGTCTCGGACATGGCACGCTCCAATAAACCCAGTCTGGCTAACCGTCGCCCGCGCGGGACCCAAGTCAACAATTGGTGAGTCCTTAACCTCCCGTTGACGGGCGGCGGGCTAGACCAGTTTACGAGACCACGGAGACTGCCTTGTCGCAACCCGCCACCTCCCCGCGCTTCGCAGTCATCCGGTCGGCGCCGTCGCAGCCCGCCACTGATGCCCAGCGCTTGGAAGTGGGGCAGGGTATGCTCGCGGTTGGCGGGGATGGGTTGGAACTGACGGCAACGCTTGGCTCCTGCGTTGGCTTCTGTCTGCACGATCCCGAAAGGCGGCTGGGCGGCATGATTCATATCTTTCAATGCGTGGATGACGGGCCGGTCGGCCCGGCCGCCGTGATCGCCGAACTTGAACGATTGGTGAACGCTCTGATGAGCCATGGCGTGGGGCGCACCGACCTGGTCGCAAAGCTGTGTGGCGGGGCGCGGACCCTGCCGTTCGGTCGCGACCACGGCACCGCCATGTCGGCGGCGTGCCAGGATTATCTGCAATCGGAGGGTATTCCGATCCACGTCGCCGAACTGGGCGGCAGACTTGCCCGGCGGGTCCGGTTCTTCCCAGGCACGGGACTTTTGGAAGTGTCGAAGACGACCGATCCAACGGTAGGGGCGCCGCCGCCGGCCTCGGTTCGGGGAAACGCACCGGACCTGTTTTGAGGCCGGATCACGGATGGATCCGATCTTGTTCGCATCCTTGGCAAGCGGCGTTGGGCGCACGCACCGGTCAGAAGATATCGGGCTCCCCAGGGCCCTGTCCGAAGGCCGTTTCGAGAAAGTCGAAATCGCATCCTTCATTCGCCTGCCGAATATGCTTGGCGAACATCCAGCCATATCCCCGGCCAAAAGGCGCCGGCGGCTGCCGCCACGCGGCACGGCGCGCGGCCAGATCCTCGTCGCTGACAAGCAGGGCGATCTTTCGATCCGCCACGGCCACGGCGATCCTGTCACCGGTACATGCCAAAGCCAACGGCCCGCCGATATGGGCTTCCGGGGCGACATGCAGGATGCAAGCGCCATAGCTGGTGCCGCTCATCCGCGCGTCCGAGATGCGCAGCATGTCCCTGACCCCCTGTTTCAGCAGCTTCTGGGGGATCGGCAGCATCCCCCATTCGGGCATGCCGGGCCCGCCCAGGGGCCCCGCATTGCGCATGACCAGCACCGTGTCATCGGTCACGTCCAGGTCCGGGTCGTCGATGCGATCCTTCATCTCGGCATAGCTGTCGAACACCAAGGCCGGGCCTTCGTGGTCGAGGAACTTGGGCGCACAAGCCGAGGGTTTGATGACGCAGCCATCGGGCGCAAGGTTGCCGCGCAACACGGCCAGGGCGCCTTCTGCGTAGACGGGGTTGTCGAGGCTGCGGATCACGTCCGGCTGGAAGACTTCGGCGCCCGTGATGTCTTCCCCTATGGTACGGCCGCTGACAGTGCGGGCGTCGCAATGCAGGTGGTCGCGCATCCGCGCCATCAGGGCGGGCAGGCCGCCGGCATAGAAGAAGTCTTCCATCAGATAGGTATCGCCCGAGGGCCGGATATTGGCCAAGACCGGGATCGTCCGGCTGGCTCGGTCGAAATCATCCAAGCCGATGTCCTGGCTCGCGCGCCGCGCCGTGGCGATCAGGTGGATGATGGCGTTGGTCGAACAGCCCGAAGCCATGGCCACCGCGATGGCATTCTTGAAGGACGCGCGGGACAGGATGTCGGACGGCTTCAGGTCCTCCCATACCATCTCGACGATGCGGCGGCCGCAAGCGGCGCTCATGCGGATGTGGTTGGCGTCCGGTGCCGGGATCGAAGAGGCGCCCGGCAGGGTCATGCCCATGGCCTCGGTTGTCGCAGTCATGGTGCTGGCCGTACCCATGGTCATGCAATGTCCGTAGCTGCGCGCGATCCCGGCCTCGACCGCTTGCCATTCGGCCTGGCCGACCTGGCCCGCCCGGCGCTCGTCCCAGTACTTCCAGGTGTCCGAGCCGGAGCCTAGCGCCTCGCCCCGGTAATTCCCGCGCAGCATGGGCCCGGCAGGCAGATAGATCGCGGGCAGATCCATGCTGATCGCGCCCATCAGCAGCCCCGGCGTGGTCTTGTCGCAGCCGCCCATCAGGACCGCACCGTCCACGGGGTGGCAGCGCAGCAGCTCCTCCACCTCCATGGCCACCATGTTGCGGTAGAGCATGGCCGACGGCTTCACGAATTGCTCGGCCAGCGACAGGGCGGGCAGTTCGATGGGGAAGCCGCCCGCCTGCAAGACGCCACGCTTCACGTCCTCGGCCCGGTGGCGGAAATGGGCGTGGCACGGATTGATGTCTGACCAGGTGTTGACGATGGCGATGACCGGCTTGCCGGACCAATCCTCGGCCCCATAGCCCATCTGCATGATCCGCGACCGATGGCCGAAGGAGCGCAGGTCGTCGGGATCGAACCAGCGCGCGCTGCGCAGGGGGCGACGGGCCATCTAAGCCATCAGCCGTTCGAAATCGGGATGGGTCTGGAAGCGCCATTGGCGGCGGGGGCCGGCCATGACGTTCAGGTAATACATCTCGACCCCGTGGGGCGCGGCGCAGGGGTGGTGGCCTTTGGGCACCAGGACC
>JBCCCB010000069.1:0-14869 GCA_039033775.1 Pseudomonadota bacterium
CGGGTCGAGCCCGAGGACGATGCCCACTCACCCGGGCGTCACATGGATCACCTGGCCGTCCTCGAAATCCGTCAGCACGATGAAGGTCCCGTCCGGCTGCACCTCCACGTCGCGTATCCGGCCCAGATCGGTCAGCAGCCGCTCTTCCGTCTCGACCCGCCCCGACCCATCCAGCGAAAGCCGCACCAGCCCGCCGGGATTCAGCGACGAGGCCAGGATATCCCCATTCCACTCGCCGAACGCGCGGCCGGAATGGAACGCCATCCCGCCAGGCGCGATGACCGGGTCCCAGAAATAGACCGGCTGCTCCATCCCCTCGCGCACTGCCGCGCCGGATCCCACGGCACTGGTGTTGTAGTTCCGGCCATAGGAAATCACTGGCCAGCCGTAGTTCCGGCCCGCTTCGGGCCGGTTCAATTCATCGCCGCCCGCAGGCCCGTGTTCGATCGTCCACAGCGTGCCGGAGCCATCGACCGCGGCGCCCTGGATGTTGCGGTGCCCGTAGGACCAGATGCTGGGATCGGCGCCGTCCTGCCCGACGAACGGATTGTTCGACGGGATGTTCCCGTCCCGAGTCACCCGCACGACCTTGCCGTAAGTCTTGTCGAGATCCTGGGCGAAGACCCGTTCCCGGCGCGAAAAGTGCTCGCCCGTCGTGATCGCCAGCGTGCCGTCGCGCAGGAACGCGATGCGCGAGCCGAAATGCATCGGGTTCCGAGAGGCGGGCGTCTGCACGAAGATGTCCTGGACGTCCGAGACGGCGGACATGTCCGCCGCCAAGACCATCCGCGCCGCCGCCGTTGCCGACCCGCCTTGGACGGGCTTGGCATAGGTCACATAGATCACCCGGTTCTGCGCGAAATCCGGGTCCAGCGCGACGTCCAGCAGCCCGCCTTGGCGGGCTGCCACCACCTCGGGCAGGCCCGAAATCGGGCCTGACAGCGTTCCGTCCGCTGCCAAGTGGCGCAGACGTCCCGGCCGTTCCGTGACCAGCCAGCCCTGGTCGCCCGGCAAGGTCGCAATGCCCCAGGGATGTTCCAGATCGGTGGCCAGGACCTGCATCGAGAGCGGCACGCCGCTATCGACTAGGTCGGCGCGGAATTGCTGCGGGAAAGCGGGCGGGAAGTCGGTGTTCCGGCCGCCCCATTCCCATGGATCGGCAAGGGCCGTCGCGGGGATGAGGGCCAGGGCAAAGGCAAGCGAACGCATTGATAAGTCTCCGGGATTACCAGTCCCGGGGAAGATAGGGCAGGGCGGCCCGGCGTCACCTCCCGATGACGCCGGGTCGCGTCACAGTGACAGCCGGAACCGCAGGAAACCCTCCTCCGACATCCCCGCCGCCTCGGGCGTCACACCCGGCACGGCATCGGCATAGGCCTCGGCGGCCGGGCCGGTCTCGAAGATGACCGTCGTGTCGCCCAGGGGCGCGAAGGTCCAATTGCCGTCCGCCGACGGGCTGATCGTGCCCTGATCCACTATGTAGCGGACGATGACGTCGCGGTTGGTGTCCGGCGCCTCCAGGATGATGGTCGAGCCGTCGGCGCCCGGGAAGCTGCCGCCGCCGGCCGCGCGGTAATTGTTCGTGGCGATCACGAATTCCGCGTCCATGTCCAAAGGCGCGCCGTCATAGGTCAGGTTCACGATCCGGTTGGCGTCCGGGTTCACCACCGCGCCGTCGCGGTCGAACCGGGCGGGCTGGCTCAGGTCGATCTGGTACGCGACCCCATCCATCACATCGAAATTATAGCTCGGGAAGTCGGGGTTCAGCAGGATCGCATCCTCGGACCCCGGCTCGATCTGGTTGAACATCCCGGCGGAGCGTTCGAGCCAATCCTTCACCTGCTGCCCGGTGACCTTCACCGCGCGCACCGTGTTCGGATACAGATACAGATCCGCCACGTTGCGGATCGCCACGTCGCCGGCGGGGACGTCGGTGTAATAGTCCGGGCCGCCCCGCCCCCCGGCTTTGAACGGCGCGGCGGCGGACAGAACGGGCAGGCCCTCGTGCTCGGTGCCCTGAAGCAATTGTTCCACATACCATTTCTGCGCGATTGAGACGATCTGTACCGACGGATCGTCGGCCACCAGCGCGAAGTAGGAATGCAGCGGCGCGTCCGTCACGCCCACCGCCCGGCGCACGTAATCCAGCGTCGCCTGATGGTCGGCGGCGGTGGCGTCCAGCACCGATTGAAGGCTTTCCACCTGCGGCGCCCAAGACCGATCTTCTTGCCGGATCGCGATGGGCCGCAACTCGCAGGTCGATGCCGAGACCCGCCACGCGCCGCCATCCCGCTCCAGCATCAGGTCGATCAGACCCATATGCGAGCCCCAGAAGCCCGGCATCACGGCGGGCTTGCCATGGATCGTCCCGGCCACTGCATTCACGTTCTCGATGTCGGCATAGCCGTCACCGGGGAATTCCCGGTGATGGTGCCCGGTCAGGATCACGTCGATGCCGGGCACGGCGGCCAAGGGCACCGAGGCGTTCTCCATCATCTCGCCCCGTTCGGCCGCGCCGATCCCGGAATGGGACAGCGCGATGACGATATCCGCGCCCGCCTCCTTCATCTGCGGCACGTAAGCCTCGGCCGTGGTCACGATGTCGCGCGCCGTCACGTTGCCTTCCAGATGGGCGCGGTCCCACAGCATGACCTGGGGCGGGGTGAAGCCGATGATCCCAATCTTGATCGGATGGGCCGTGCCGTCGCCATCCATGATCTCCCGATCCAAAATGACATAGGGCGGCACGATGGGGGTGTCGTCGGTGATCTGCGCCGCTTCCGCCTTGACGACATTGGCCAGCACAACGGGGAAGTCCGCGCCCGCCAGCGCCTTGTCCAGAAAGTCTAAGCCATAGTTGAATTCGTGGTTGCCGATGGTCGCCCCGTCGAAGCCGACCGCGTTCATGGCCGCGATCACGGGATGCACGTCGCCGGCCTTCAGCCCCCGCTCATAGGCCATGTAGTCGCCCATCGGGTTGCCCTGTAGGAAGTCGCCATTGTCCAGCACCAGCGCATTGCCGGCCTCGGCCCGGACCCGTTCGATCAAGGCGGCGGTGCGCGCCAGGCCCACATTCTCGACCGGCCGGTCGCCGTAGTAATCGTAGGGCCAGACATGGACATGCAGGTCCGTCGTCTCCGCGATCCGCAGATGGGCCTGGTTCGCCTGCGCCCGGGCGGCGAAGGGATGAACCATTACCAGGCCTGCGGCCCCGGCACTGGTGGTCAGGAAGTGGCGGCGGGTCAGGGTCATGGCGCGTCTCCGGTTCGAGTCGGGCTTAGGCTAGCCCAAGCCGAATCCCCCCGCCATTGCCACCGGACCGGACGGCGACTCCCAAGGCCCGACCCGCGCCTCCGATCCCTTTATCGACTCGGCATCTGCCGGAACATGCTTCGAAAAAGAGCAATGATCGTTTCCACATAGCGATCAGTGCGCCTGAAAAACGGAATCGTTTCGGCCATAACGGGAACACTCGTTCGACATCGGCTCAAATTCGCCGAGACTTCGCCACGTTCTGGACACGATGGCCGGTCGCCCGCTCTTCTCGACGGCAAGGATCGCCTGCTGGAGCGGAAACCGTGCCGACTTTTCCGATCTCGTTCATCCCCTTTTCGGATCTGACTGCCGAAGATGGGAACCCCCTGACCACCACGTCGACCACGGGGGCCAGCGGGTCGTTCTCGGTCAATGATGATGCGGCCCCCTTGCTGATCGGGATCAACGACGACGATGATGAATTCGACGACGCCTTCATCGACCCCGGCACGCCGCAGACCTTGGCATTTCCCATCACCGTCAATGGGATGGACTTCGATGCAGGCTCCATCGTCGAACTTGAATTCGCCGTCGACGTGGAACGCGAAGATGACGATGACGACGATGATGATGATGACGACGATGACGACGAGGCCACGTTCTTCTATGTCCGCATCGACGGGGTAAATGTCGGCATCACCGGCGAGACCCTGCCCGAGCCGGGACAGGAATTCGAGATCGAGGATTCCGACGATGGCCAGGACATTCCCTATGCCTCGCTCCCCTGCTTCGCCGACGGCACGCTGATCGAAACTGATCGCGGCCCCCGGCCGGTGGAAACGCTGTCCGTCGGTGATCTTGTCCGGACCATGGATAACGGCTGGCAGCCGATCCGCTGGATCGGCCACCGCCACCTCAGCCCCGAAGACTTGGCCGCGCTGCCGGATCTGCGCCCGGTCCGCATCCCCGCCGGTCTGCTGGGCAATGACCGCCCCCTGCGCGTCTCGCCCCAGCACCGCATCTGCCTCAGCGGCTGGCGCGCCGAATTGTGGTTCGGCGAGCCGACGATCCTGGTCCCCGCCAAGGCACTGCTCTCCTCCGACGGCGTGCGCCAAGACGCAGCCTGCGGTGGCGTGACCTATTTCCACCTGCTCTTCGACCGGCACGAAGTCATCTATTCCGAAGGCTGCCCGACCGAGAGCTTCCATCCCGGCGACATGGCTCTGGATGCGGTGGGGCAGGCGCAACGCGCGGAATTGGCCGCGATCTTCGGCCGCGATGCCGCGGGCGACCTGACGACACGGCGCACGGCCTATCCCACGATCAGCGTCCGCGAGGCCCGGGCCGCCTATGCCCCGGCCTGATCGCCCGTAAAGAAAGGGCCGCCCACCGGGACGGCCCTTCCTGACATATCTCTAGCCGAAGGTTGGCCTAGCTCGCGGGCTGTTCGTCCGCGTCGCCTTCGGGCGTGGCCATGGGACCGTCATCCTCGCCGAACTCGTCGGCGGCGCTGCCGATGTCGTCGAACAACTGGCTGACCTCGAATTCGGCCGCGGCCTCTTCCTCGGCGGCCAATTCCTGGATCGACTTGCCGGATTCCTGCAACTCGGCCTCTTCCATGGATCGCGCGACGTTCAGCGTGATCTCGACCTCGACTTCGGGATGCAGGATCACCGTCACCGGATGCAGGCCCAGCTCCTTGATGGGCCGTTGCAGCGACACCTGGCCCCGGTCCAGCGTGAACCCCGCTTCGGTCGCCGCTTCGGCGGCGTCGCGCGTGGTGACCGAGCCATAGAGCGCGCCCGCATCCGACGCCTGCCGGATGATGACGAACTTCTGTCCGTCCAACCGCCCGGCCATGGCCTCGGCGTCTTTTTTGGTTTCCAGGTTCTGCGCCTCGAGCTGGGACTTGTGGCCCTCGAACGCGGCGATATTGGCGTCCGACGCGGTCAGCGCCTTGCCCTGGGGCAGCAGGAAGTTGCGCGCATAGCCGGGCTTGACGTCGACGACGTCGCCCATCTGGCCAAGCTTGGCCACGCGTTCCAGAAGGATCAGTTGCATGGGCGTATCCTCACTTCACGGCATAGGGCAGCAGGGCCAGGAACCGTGCGCGCTTGATGGCCCGGGCCAGGCGGCGCTGGTTCTTGGCCGACACGGCGGTGATGCGGGCGGGGACGATCTTGCCGCGCTCTGAGATGTAGCGCTGAAGCAGACGGGTGTCCTTATAGTCGATCTTGGGCGCATTCGGGCCATCGAACGGATCGGACTTGCGACGGCGGAAGAAGGGTTTGGCTGCCATGTGTCCGACTCCTTATCGGCGTTCGCGGCGCTCGGGCCGCTCGTCGCGCTTTTGCATCTGAACCGAGGGGCCGTCCTCGTGGGCGTCGACCTTCACGGTCAGCACGCGCATGACGTCGTCATGCAGGCGGGCCAGACGCTCCATCTCCTGGACCGCGTCCGAGGGCGCGTCGGTGCGCAAGAAGGCGTAATGGCCCTTGCGGTTCTTGTTGATCTTGTAGGCCATGGTCTTCACGCCCCAATACTCGCTGTCGACGACGGTGCCGCCGTTGTCAGCCAGAACGGTGCTGAAATGTTCCACAAGGCCTTCGGCCTGCGCGTTGGACAGATCCTGACGCGCGATCATGACATGCTCATAGAGCGGCATGCGAGCTCCTGTTTTTCTAACGCGTGTTTCAAAGTCCGAGGCTTCCACCCGCCGCCCGGACACGAGAGGCCACGCAGATAAATCGTCTGGCGGGATGGGCGGGGTATAGCGATCCGGCCCGAAGACGCAAGGACCTAGGTGCCATCGGCAAAGAACACGGCCAAATCGCCTAAAAGTCGATCTGAAATCCCACCACTGGGCAAGGAACCGTAAACCAAAACGGCAGCAGAACGGCGTCTGGAAGGAGGCCGGGATGGTTCAGACGATCTATGCCGTCGACAACGAATTCGCCGCTTCGACGGGCAGCAACGCGGGCACGACACCCAATTCGTCCACGTTCGACAACCCGCCGAACGGATCGAAGGATCTGGTCGTATCCTCCAATTCGGGCGATCCCAATCCGTTCAAGTTCTTCCTGGGCGAAACCTACGACGTCTCCTGGGGCGGGCAGGGCGGCGGCGGATCCATTCAGGACGCGGTGGTCATCCGCTCTGATGCCGCGCCCGATGGCGGCGCGGGCGGCGGCATCATCGTCTTCGAGGGGACCGACGACAATGGCGATATCGCACAGATCATCTGGACGCCGGATTTCGATCTCGAAGGCTGGTACAACGACAATTACAACCCGTCGATGGAGCCGCAATTCTACACCCAGGATCAGCAGGCGAGCTATTCCCATAGCGTCCCGTGCTTCGACTCCGCCACCCTGATTCGCACGCCCGGCGGGTCCGTCCCGGCCCATCGCCTGCGGGCTCAGGATACCGTCTCGACGAAATCCGCGCCGGCCGCGCGCCTCTTGTGGGTCGGGCGGCGCGTCACGGTCGGGATCGGCGACAACGCCCCGGTCGTCTTCGCCCCCGGCATCCTCGGAAATACCCGCCGGCTGGTTCTCTCGCAACGCCACCGAATTCTGATCCGGTCCCCGAAACTGCAACTGGCATTCGGTTTCCGGGACGCGCTGGTCCCGGCGAAGGCGCTTATCAACGGCCATACGATCCGGATCGAACAGCGCCCCCGCATCTGCTATGTCCATCTGCTGCTGCGGCGCCATCACCTGCTTTTCGCCGAAGGCGTGCCGTGCGAAAGCCTTTTGCTGTCTCGGGGATCCGCCGATGCGTTCCTCGACGACGATCTTCCCGCGGCGATTCCCCGCGGCATCCGGCGCCTGACCGACCTACATCAAAAGGCCGTCCGCCCGATCATCACGACGAAAGAGGCGATGGCCCTCGATCTCGCCGCAGATGTCGCGCCCATCCCCGCATGAGGCATGTCGGACCTGTCGCCCAAACCAAAAGGGAGGGGCGCAAACCCCTCCCTCGACCGCCGAAGCGATGGATCAGGCTCAGTTCCAGAAGCCTTCGTCCACACCTTCCATCTCTTCCAACTGCTCCTCGCTCAAGCGAGTTATGTAGCTGAAGCTCGTGTCATCCACCGGAACAAGACGCAGGTCCTCGACGGGCACGACCACGTGCTTGTCGCCGATATCCAGGAAGCCGCCGATCTCGGCCACGATGCCGACCATTTGGCCGGACTCGTTCAGGACGATGTCCTCGATCTCACCGATCTGGTTGACGCCGTCGGAATTCACGTCGAACGCGTCCCAGGAGCCTTCGGTGTCGCCCCATGTCGCTTCGTCATATTGCGGGGCGATGGAGTAGACCGGGCCGCCGGTGATGTCGCGGGTGCGGATCAATTCGCCCATATTGGCCATCTGCGCCTGCGCGGCCAGCGGCAGGGTCAGAGCGGCGACGAGCGTCGTGGTGGTCAGAAAACGGGTCATTTCGGGTTTCCCCCTCTTGAGTGCGGTTGTAAAAGTTGAACGCCGTACCCCCGGTCGGAAGTTCCAGGATCCAGACGATTTTTTCGCAAGCCGCGGTACGCGCGCTCGACAACCGGCTCCGGCGGGCCACCATCGGGCCCATGGATGAACTGGTCACCTGCGATGACGGGGTCACCCGCTGTGGCTACCGGGCGAACGACCCGAATTTCCGCGCCTATCACGACGCGGAATTCGGCCGCCCATCCGCCGACGAAACCCGCATATTCGAAAAGTTCTGCATCGAAACGCTTGCCTCCGGCCTGTCCTTCCACATGGTGCTGGCCAAGCGTGACCTGCTCCGCGACGCGTTCGACGGGTTCGACATCGACCGGGTGGCCCAGTTCGACGACGCCGCTGTCGACCGCCTGATGCGCACCGACGGCGTGATCCGGAACCGGGCGAAGCTGCGCGCGTGCCTCCACAATGCCCGCCGCGCCAGGGCCATGCGTGACGCCGACGGCGGCCTGCCCGCCTTTCTTTGGTCCCACGAACCCGCGCCCGACGAAAGGCCGCAGACCATGCGCCTCGCCTGGCTGCGCGACCACCCGACCAATGCCTCATCGACGGCCCTGGCCAAGGCGCTGAAGGCACGCGGTTGGAAATGGGTCGGCCCCACCATCTGTTACGGCGTGTTCCAGGGTCTGGGCCTCGTCAACGACCATTTCGAAGGCTGCGCCTTTCGGCAGTCCTGCCTGGATGCCCGCGCCGCCTTCACCCCGCCTGGCGAATAATCGCTGGTGCATGCGCGCACACATTCTGTTGATCGGTGGCGGTTTGTCTTTCCGCAGCCCGGCCCGATGTCTTGGAACGTCCGAATGACCGTATCCAACAGGAGCTTTCCAGATGATCCGCACAACCCTGGCTGCCGCCGCCTTCCTCGCCGCCGCCCCGGCCTTCGCCGAGACCACCACCTACCAGGTCGATTCCAGCCACGCCCAGACGATTTTCAGCTATAACCACCTGGGCTATTCCACGACCTGGGGCATGTTCTCGGGCTGGGAAGGCACCATCGAATTCGACAGCGCCAATCCCGAGAATTCCTCGGTCGAAGTCTCAATTCCGGCCACTGCCATGTTCACCGGCTGGGAACAGCGCGATGCGCATTTCTCCTCGCCCGACTTCCTGGACGTCGCCACCAACGACATCGTCCGCTTCGTGTCCACGGGCATCGAGGTCACGGGCGAGAACACCGCCGAGATCACGGGCGACCTGACCGTGGGCGGCGTGACCCAATCGGTGACGCTCGACACCACCTTGCGCCAGACCGGCGACCATCCGCAGAACGGCCGCCCCTGGATCGGCTTCGACGCCACCACGACGATCCTGCGCTCCGACTTCGACGCCGGTGCCTTCGCACCCTTCGTCTCCGACGAGGTCGAGATTCAGATTTCCCTGGAAGCGGGCGTGCCCGAAGCCTGATCGCCGAATTTCGACAGGCAACCGACCCCGCCGTCCCGATCGCGCGACCTGATCGAGACGGTGGGGTCGGCGCTTGGTCCGATTGCCACAGGGCGGGTCGGCAGCGCCGACCGACAGACAGCGGTGCCGAGGTAAAAACTGGCGCGGGAGCCTATCTTCCGCCCCGCCAATCGACCCCCTGGTCCGCCCCCGGACGAACCGCCGGTCCATCGTCTCTTTGCCGAGACGAAGCAGGTCGTTAACCTTAACGCGCCCTTGCCATCACTGGTCCAAAAATACGCAAATTCCGACCTGAGCCACGCGCATCCCCGGCCGCGGGGCATGGAACACTTAACATCCCGTCACCAAAACCGTGCGAACGCACGTTCGCACGGGGGGTGTACAGGGGGTGCACGGGCGGCGCCCCCCTCAGAAGAACGCCTGCAACCCCGTCTGCGCCCGCCCCAGGATCAGTGCATGGACGTCGTGCGTCCCCTCGTAGGTATTCACCGTCTCCAGGTTCATCATGTGCCGGATCACCCCGTAATCCTCCGAGATGCCGTTGCCGCCATGCATGTCCCGCGCCAGCCGCGCGATATCCAGCGCCTTGCCGCAATTGTTCCGCTTTATCAAAGAGATCATCTCCGGCGCCGCGTGTCCCTCGTCCATCAGACGCCCTACGCGAAGCGCGCCTTGCAGCCCGAACGCGATCTCCGTCTGCATGTCCGCCAGCTTCTTCTGGAACAGCTGCGTCTGCGCCAAGGGCTTGCCGAATTGCACCCGGTCCAGCCCGTATTGCCGCGCCGCGTGCCAACACGCCTCCGCCGCGCCCATCGTGCCCCAGCCGATCCCATAGCGGGCGCGGTTCAAGCATCCGAACGGCCCCTTTAATCCTTGAACGCCCGGCAGAAGCGCATCCTCTCCGACGTCGACCCCATCCATGACGATTTCGCCCGTGGTCGACGCCCGCAGCGATTGTTTTCCCTTGATCGTCGGCGCGCTCAGGTTCTTCATGCCCTTCTCAAGCACGAAGCCCCGAATCTTGCCGTCATGGGCGTCGGATTTGGCCCAAACCACGAAAACGTCGGCAAACGGCGCATTCGAGATCCACATCTTCGCCCCCGTCAGGCGATAGCCGCCGTCGGTTTTCTCGGCCCGCGTTTTCATCCCCGCCGGATCGGACCCGGCATCGGGCTCGGTCAGGCCGAAACAGCCGATCAGATCGCCGGAGGCGAGACCGGGCAGATACTTCCGCCGCTGCTCCTCGGACCCGTAGGCGTGGATCGGATACATCACGAGGGACGATTGCACCGACATCATCGACCGATACCCGGAATCCACCCGCTCGATTTCCCGCGCGACTAGGCCGTAGGTGACGTAAGTGCTTCCCAAGCCACCATATTCTTCCGGGATCGTCACGCCCAGAAGACCTGCTTGGCCCATCTTCGCAAACAGGCCCGGATTGGCGGACTCGGTCGCGTAGGCGTCCCGCACGATTGGCGCCAACTCAGTCTCCGCGAAGGTCCGGGCCGCGTCGCGCAGCATCCGCTCCTCCTCGCTCAATTGGTCTTCCAGCAGGAAAGGGTCGTCCCAGGCGAAGGTCCCGAGATCCGGGCCGAAGCCCGCGGCTACCGTGTCCTTCATCGTGCATCTCCCATGTTTGTCGTGTCCTACCTAAGGACCGGGGCGCGGACGGGCAACGCGGCTTGACCCCGGACGCGCGTTCGTGACCTCTGGCCCCATGAACAGCATCGACGATCTCCAGGCCGCGCTGGCAGGACAGAACTATGTCTGCGGACGCGCGCTCGCCACCGTGACGTTCCTGGCCTTGCGGCTGAACCGGCCCCTCTTCCTGGAAGGCGAGGCCGGCACCGGCAAGACCGAGATCGCCAAGGCCATCGCCGCCGCGCTGGGGCGCCGCTTGATCCGCCTGCAATGCTACGAAGGGCTCGACGCCGCCAGCGCCGTCTACGAATGGAACTTCGCCGCCCAGATGGTCGCCATCCGCCGGGCCGAGGCCACGGGCGAGGCGCCGCCCGATCTCTTCTCCGACGATTTCCTGATCGCGCGCCCCCTGCTGGAGGCCATGCGCCCGCACCCCGACGGCCCGCCCGTCCTGCTGATCGACGAGATCGACCGTACCGACGCCCCGTTCGAGGCGTTCCTGCTGGAAGCCCTGTCCGATTATCAGGTCACCATCCCCGAAACCGGCACCGTCAAGGCGCCCGCGCCGCCGATCGTCATCCTGACATCCAACCGCACGCGCGAGGTGCACGACGCGCTGAAGCGCCGCTGCCTCTATCATTGGGTCGACTACCCCGACCACGACCGCGAGATGGAAATTCTGGCCGCCCGCGCGCCCGAGGCGTCCGAGGCGCTCAGCCGCGAGGTCGTCGCCTTCGTCCAGCGCCTGCGGACCGAGGATCTGTTCAAGAAGCCCGGCGTGGCCGAGACGCTGGACTGGGCCAAATGCCTGCTGGCGCTGGACATGATCGACCTGTCGCCCGAGGTCATCGCAGACACGTTGGGCGCGCTGCTGAAGTACCAGGACGACATCCAGAAGCTGCAAGGCTCGGAAGCCAAGCGCATCCTGGACGAGGTTCGGGCCGAGATCGCGTGATCCTCTGGCGCCCGACGGGCCTGACGGAACTGCTTCTGGTCCGCGATAGCGGCTGGCGCCGATGGCCGCCGCGCCTGCCGGATCAGCCGATCTTCTATCCGGTGACGACCGAGGATTACGCCGCCAAGATCGCCCGAGATTGGAACTCGGTCCTGGCCCCGCCGGACAATCTGGGCTTCGTCACCCGGTTCGAGATCGATGACGCCACCGCGGCCCGCTATCCGGTGCAGGAGGCGGGTGGTGCGGCCCACCGCGAACTCTGGATCCCGGCCGAGGCGTTGGCGGCCTTCAACGACGGCATAGTGGACGAAATAGCCGTGGTCGTCGCGTTCCGGGATGGGCAGGTGCTTTCCCTGGCCGAAGCGGCGACGCTTTGGGCCAAGTAGCGTCTATTGCGCATCCCGGCGCCTCAGGCTGGCGGGATCGTAACGGGTCGCGACAGGCCCCCAAAGGCCGGGCCGAAAGGCCGGATCGGCGGGCAGGCAGCCGATGTCGCAGATCAGGCGCGCTTCGACCCGATCCCCATCGACGAACCACAACCTGCCGCCGGGGGTCGAGATGTAGCCGTCGATTCCTTCTTCGGAATCGCTCAGGATGTCGTCAATGGACGGGATCTCGGAATCCGCCTCCGGGTCGAACGCACCATGGGTGTGATACGAGGCGACGATCTCGGCTTCGGGCTGCCAATTCCGGGCCACACGCGGCGTACAGGAATCCATCCGGCCGCGCCGTGCCGGCGAGGCCACGAATGTCCCGTCCGGCAGCCGCCCGATCAAGCCGCAGAACTCCCGGTTTTCGGCGAAGCTGTTGGATTGCAGGGCCGCTAGCGTTCCCGCCGCGACCCGCTGCAGGTCGTTCGCAAGCGCGGGCGAGGTGACAAGGAGGATCGACAGGACGGCATATCGCAACATGCGCCCGACCATGCCCCGCCGCCGGTCCGGCGTCCAGTGCCACTACATCCCCATCATGGCCCGTGTCCGCGCCTGCAGATCCGCCAGGGTCAGCACATCGGGCACGATCTCTCCATCCTCGCGGAAGTTCGGATCCGATGGCAGGCAGCGGGGGCCGCAGATCAGCCGTGCCTCGCCGCGACTTCCATCCACGAACCAGAACCGCCCGCCGGGTGTCGAGACGTAGCCGTCCACCCGCTCCGACATGACCGACAGCAGGTCGTAGAGCGACGGCACCTCGTTGTCGAACTCGGGCCCATAGGCGCCATGGGTGTGGTAGGTCGCCAGGATCTCGGCCATGCCGCGCCAACCGCGCGGCGTGCATCCGGCGACGCCGCCGCCCCGATGGGGCGTGATCGCCATGCGCCCGTCGCCGAATCGGCCGATCACCCCGCAGAATTCGCGGTTCTGGGCGAAGCTGGGCGCCTGCAATTCCGTCAGCGCGTCGCGGGCAATGCGCTGAACCTCGGCGTTCTGGGCCCAGCCGGGCAGGGCGGCCAGCGTCAGCAGCGCCGCCAGGACAATCGTTCGCATGGGTCGGGCCTCGACTACCGGGGATTGCGTCACGGATATGGGCGCCGCTCCGATCACCTGCTAATCACGTTCCATGGAATACGCGCCCCTTGAGCTCCCCGACCACCCCAAGCTGGCCGGCAACATCGCCCATTTCGCCGCCGCCCTGCGGCGCGCGGGCCTGCCCGCTGGGCCGGATCGGCTGATCCTGGCGACCGAGGCGGTGCAGGCGGCGGGGTTCACTGACCGGGCCGATTTCGCCCACACGCTGGAAGCCGTCTTCGTGCGCCGCCCCGAACAGCGCGCGACCTTTCGGCAGCTGTTCCGGCTCTATTGGCGCGACCCGCGCTATCTGGAACACATGATGGGCCTGTTGACCCCTACCGTCCGCGGGGTGCAGGAGGAGAGCCGCGCCAAACCGGCCGAAAAGCGCGCGGCCGAGGCCTTGCTGAACCAGCCCGACGAGGACCCAAAGGGGCCCGAGCAGGACGCCCCCGAAAAGGTCGAGATCGACGCGACGGCCACCGCCTCGGGCAAGGAACGCCTGCGCTCTCTCGATTTCGAGCAGATGTCCAATGCCGAGATGGCCGAGGCCAAGCGCATGCTCGCCACGCTCGCCTTGCCGGTGAAACCGCTCGCCTCGCGCCGCAGCCAGGCCGCGCCCCAGGGTCGCGTCGACCGTCGCGCCACGTTGCGCGCGGCCCTGCGCAAGGGCGACCTGACCGCCCTGCGCCACGCCAAGCCCCGCACCCGTTGGCCCAACCTGGTGGCGCTCTGCGACATCTCCGGCTCCATGTCGTCCTACAGTCGCGCGCTCCTCCACTTCCTCCACGCCGTCGCCAACCGCCAGGGCCAGGGCTGGGCGGAAGTCCATGGCTTCACCTTCGGCACCCGCCTGACCAACATCACCCGCCACCTACGCACCCGCGACGTGGACGCGGCCCTGGCCGCCGCCGGGGCCGAGGCGCAGGATTGGGAGGGCGGCACCCGGATCGGAGACGCGCTGCACGCCTTCAATCGCGATTGGTCCCGCCGCGTGCTGGGGCAGGGGGCCGTCGTGCTGCTGGTCACCGACGGGCTCGACCGGGGCGATCCGGACCGCCTGGCCCACGAAGCGCGCCGCCTGCATCTGACGGCCCGCAAGGTGATCTGGCTCAACCCGCTGCTGCGCTTCGACGGCTTCGCGCCCAAGGCCGCCGGCATCCGCGCCCTGCTGCCCGAGGTCGACAGCCTGCGCGCCGGCCATTCCATCGCCGCGCTGGAAGGTCTGGCCGAGGCGCTGTCCCGCCCCGACGACATGGGCGACCTGGCCCGGTTCCGATAGCGCAAGGATCGGGTCGCGGCGGCGGAGCGGTCTTGGCAGAAGCGCCACAGAAGGAGCCTCGCCATGATTTTCGAACCCTACGATCCCACCTTTGTCGCCGCCATCCGCGCCGGCGGCCCCGATGCCAACGGACGGCCTGCCGAGCGGGCGATCAGCAACGGCAATGGCAATCCCTGCCGCGCCTGCCTTCGGAACATCGACGCCGGCGATCCCATGCTGATTCTCGCCGCGCGCCCCTTCCCGGAGCTGCAGCCCTACGCCGAGACCGGACCGATCTTCCTGCATGCCGAGGCCTGCGCGCCCTGGCAGGATGACGGAATCCCGC
>JBCCCB010000070.1:0-14817 GCA_039033775.1 Pseudomonadota bacterium
CGGACGATCAGCCCCGCCTCAACCGTGTGAAAAGTGATCGCGCGCGCGGAAAGCGTGCCATCGCTGACCGCCACGTCCGAGACGGCGGTATCGTGCTCGGCAACGATCGAGCGGATGTTGAATGTCCAGGTCCCATCCGTCGGATAGGCTGAATTCAAAGCCGCGAAAGCCTCCGGACCACGAATGTATTCGGTGGTCTGAGGCATATAATACTCGTATTCGGGGGCCAGCAGACCTGACGCCTTGCCGAACTCGTTCGTCGCCATCGCCGTCCAAAACTTTTCGATCAGTCGTTTCGACATCGTGCCCCGCAGGTCTCGATCCGTCGCTGTTCCAGCGTTCCATATATCGTGGTGTCAATTCCAGCCGCGTTCGGCCCATGGATCAATCCCACGGTTCCGGTCGATCCTAGCAGGCGACAAGGGGCGCTCCTGACAGAGCGCCCCCTACCCGGTACCTGTGCGACGCGGGATCAATGCAACTTGGTCGACACCGACTCGATGGATTGGTCGATCAGTTTGTCGGCATCTGCGGCCGACATCTGCTTCGCCACGACTTCGGCAGCGACAGAGGTGGCGACGGTGATCGCACGGTCGCGGACTTCCCCGATCGCAGCCGCCGTCGCGCTTTCGATCTGGTCCGAAGCGGCGGCAAGGCGACGCTCGACGCTGGCTTGCAGGTCGACCTTTGCCTGTTCGGCGCTGGCCTCGGCTTCGCGCTTGGCGGTCGCAACGATGTCTTGGGCCTGGGCCTCGGCTTCCCGCGTCTTCCGCTCATAGGAGGCCAGCAGCGTCTGGGCTTCCTCACGCAGGGCGCGGGCTTCGTCCAGGTCCTTGCGGATGCCATCGGCGCGCTTGTCGAGCATGCCCATCAGCAGACCCGGCACCTTGAAGTAAACCAGGATGCCGATGAAGATCAGGAAACCGATCGAGACGACGAAATCCGTGTTGGCGAGGCTGAAGAAAGGCTTGCCCGCCGCGGCGAATGCCGGGTTTGCGATTAGGAGGAGGGGAAGGGTGTAGCGCATCGGATCAGGCCCCCTTCACGCGCGTCTCGACGGCGGCGTCGATGACCGTCTGGTCTGGCGTGCCGCCCAGAGCGGCCACGATATCGCCGGCCACGTCGCGCGCGACCTCGGCAACGGAGGCAGCCGCCCCAGACCGGATTTCGGCGATCTGGGCCTCACTCTCGGCCGTCTTGGCGTCAATCTGAGCATCCGCCTCGGCAATCGCCTTATCCAGATCCGCCTGGATCGCCGCGCGGGCCTCGCCCGAGATGCGTTGGGCCTCGGCCCGGGCATCGGCCAGGGCTTTCTCGTAGGCGGCTTCCGCTTCGACGGCCTGGCGCTTGAGGTCCTCAGCCGCCGCAAGGTCGTTGGAAATCGTGCCGGACCGTTCCGCCAGCACCGCGCCTACGCGCGGCAGCGCCATGCGGGTCAGGACGAAGTAGATGGCCACCAGGGCGACCACGAGCCAGAAGATCAAGTTCCCGAACCAGGCATCGCAAAGCTGCGGCATGCCGACGGCATTGCCGAGGCTGTTGACGCAGGCAGAGGTGATTTCGGCGACGTCGGCCATGGTTGGACCCTTCGGAAAGTCTGGGTGACGGGTGGCGGGACCGGTGGCCCCGCCGACTCGTAAGGACGGTCTCGCCGATTCTTAGACGGCGAACATCAGCAACAGGGCCACCAGGAAGGCGAAAATGCCCAGGGCTTCCGCGAAGGCGATGCCGATGAAGAGCGTGGCGGTCTGGCCGCCCGCGGCCGAGGGATTGCGCAGGGCGCCAGCCAGGAAGTTCCCGGCGACGTTGCCCACCCCGATGGCGGCAGCGCCGGAACCGATGGCGGCCAAACCCGCGCCGATGAATTTGCCGGTATCGGCCAGAACGATGATGTCGCCTTCCATGGGGTGTACTCCTTACGATGGGAAGATTGGCGAAGAGGGATGATCTTCAGTGATGCGGATGCAGCGCGTCCTTCAGGTACACGCATGTGAGGATCGTGAAGACGTAGGCCTGGATCGCGGACACGAGCACTTCGAGCCCGTAGATCGCGACCACGCCCAGGATCGACAGCGGCGCCACGGCAAGCAGGGCGGCGAAGCCCGCGAAGACTTTCAGCACCGCGTGACCGGCCATGATGTTGCCGGCCAGACGAATGGAGTGGCTGACCGGGCGAACGAAATACGAAATGATCTCGATCAACGCCAGGACGGGGCGCAGCGGCAGCGGCGCCGAGGACACCCAGAAGAGCGACAAGAAGCCCGCTCCGTTCTTGATGAAGCCGATGGCGGTGACCGTGAAGAACACACCGAAGCCAAGAACCGCCGTCACGGCGATATGGCTCGTGGGCGAGAACGACATGGGAATCAGCGCCAAGAAGTTCGAAAACAGAATGAACAGGAATATCGTGAAGATGTATGGGAAGTATTTTAGCGCATCCCTACCCGCCACGTCCTCGACCATCTTGTGGACGAAACCATAGGCCAGCTCCGCGATCGACTGCACGCGGCTCGGCACGATAGCCCGTCCGCGTGTGCCGAGAACGAACAGACCGACGACCGACAGGACGGCCAGGGCCAGCCACAGCGTCGAGTTGGTGATCGTATACCAATGGACCGGGTCACCCGCATCGCCGAACAGCGGCTTGACGATGAATTGGTCCATCGGGTGGAAGGACAGGCCGCCTTCGGATGCTTCGTCAGCCATCGTCGTCCTCTCGTCGCGGCGCGCCGGCGCCGGGTTCTTCCAACGCGGCCTTGGCGGCCGCTTTCACCTGCATCTCCTGCGCGGAGGAGATCATCGTCTTCACCCCAGCCGCGAAGCCGAGCAGCGTGAACACGACCATCAACCAAGGCTGGGTTCCCAGCAGCACGTCGAGGCCGTATCCGATCCCGAAGCCGATCCCGAGACCGGCGACGAGTTCGATCACCATCCGCCAGGCCAGTTGGGCCTGGGAATAATGCTCTTCCATGTGGTGCTTTTCCGCCGGCCGCTTCTCGTCCAGCTTGGCCTCAAGGGCGCGCAGGCGGTCGGAAACGTCATCGTTGGACATGGGGCACCCCACGGATGTCACTGGGCGGTGTATGGAGGGCGGTCGACCGAGTCAACGCACACGAAAAATTGTTCTTTATCAAAATATTATACTACATACCACGATGTTAGCGCCCACTTGGCCATCTGCGTCACATTCAACGATCAGGTTGAGTATTCTTGACGCGAGCGCGATGCCGGTCCAGGCCGCAGCCCCATGTCCGACCCGCTCTCCTCCGCTTTCGCGGCCCTGGCCGACCCGACCCGCCGGGCGATCCTGTCCATGCTGCTAGAGGACGACATGGCCGTCACCGACGTGGCCGCCGGGTTCGACATCTCGCTGGCGGCAATCTCCAAACATCTCCAGGCCCTGGAACGAGCCGGTCTCATCGCCCGTGAACGCCGCGGCCGCGTTGTCTGGTGCAAGCTGGAGCCGGACGCGCTGCGCGACGCCTCGGTCTGGATGCAGAGCTTCGGCCAATTCGATGGCCCCGATCTGGACGCCCTGGAACGCCTCTTGGCCGAGCAGGAATAGCGCAGCCCCCGTCCCATCACGGGTCCATAAATACACCGGGCGGCCGCAGGCGGGGGCTGCGCCCCTTCCTCACTCTCAGCCCGAAACACCGCCGCCGGACCGCGATCCCATCCGATGACGGGGGTCCGGGGGGCGTCCCCCGGACCCGCTCAAATCAAGCGCCGCTTCAGATCATGGGTCAAGACTTCGACGGTCTCACCCGTTTGTTCTTCCAGCCGCATCAGCCCGAACTGAACGCGGGCCATGTCCTGATAATAGGTCGTGTAGACGTAGTTCGTCGCCGCCCCCGCAGCCGCGCCGATCACAGGCACGGCCTGGGCGGCCAGCTTCTGACCCAAAGGCACGGCCAGGCGCGGCGCGATCTTGGCGATCAGGTTCTTGATCGTCGCCCCGGTCACCGTCAGGCGCATGGTCAGGAAGGTCAGGTCGGTCCCATCATCGTCGTCGAGCGGCCCAGCGGCCGCGAAGACGCGGAGACACGCACCCCGTATTTCGGGCCGCGCCGGGTCGAACCCATGTTCGTCCGCGATCCCCTGGATCGCGCGCAAGATGATCGTTGTCGTGACCGGCAACTCCGCCAGAGCCGTGCCCAAACCGCCGAAACCGCCAGCGGCCCCGGTGCCGACCGTCACCGCCCTATTCAGCCAATCCGACCCGTCCCGCACGCGACCGCGGGACCTCGCGGCGATGTCGAAGCTCTGCTCCAACGCCTTGGCCGTCGCGCCTTCCAACCCGGCGCGGACCTGCTCGGGCAGCATGTCCAGCAATCCCTCGGCCTGGCGCCCGACCAGATGAAGGACCTGCATCCCCACGCCGTTGGATTGGCGCATGATCCCAGCCAGGCGGTCCAGCTCCTCCTCTCGGTCGAGGGGCGGAAAGACCTGTTCGGTTCTAAGACGTTCGTTCATGATCACGTAGGTGGGGTGTCAGGTCGTCGCAGGCAAGACTGGACCTGTCACGCCGATCCAATCGCCGCGCCCCAGAACGCGGTCGGGATTTGTGGGCGGCGGCATCTCCACGCCTCGAAGCCTCTGAAACCCGAAACGCCGATAATAGGGCGCGTCGCCCACCAACAACACCCGCTCGACTCCGGCCACCGTCGCGCGATCGAGGCTGGATTGGATCAGCAGCGCGCCCAACCCCTCGCCCTGGCGGGTCGGGTGGACGGCAATCGGCCCCAGCAGCATCGCCTCATGATCCGCGACCCGCACCGGCCAGAACCGGATCGCCCCAGCCACCTCGCCCAGATCGCCCCGGATCAGCAGACACAGCGCGCGGGCGGGCGGCCCATCGCGCAGCCGGTAGGACGACAAGGCCGTCCGCCCCGGCGCGAAGCAGGTGTCGAGCAGGGCCTCGACCTCCCAGCCATCGGCCTCGGTTTCGCGTAGCAGTTCCATGGCGACGCTTGTGGCGTCCCGCAGGCGGGGCCGCTAGTCCTGTGGGCGAAGAAGGAGATGTTGATGTTCTACCGCCCCGAGGACGGCCACGGCCTGCCGCATAACCCGTTCAACGCCATCGTCTCGCCCCGGCCTATCGGCTGGATCGCAACACGGGGGGCGATGGGGGATAATTTGGCGCCCTACAGTTTCTTCAACGCGGTGGCTTACGTCCCGCCCCAGGTGATGTTCGCCTCGACCTCGGCCAAGACGGACCGGGGAGATACAAAAGACAGCGTCGCGCAGATCCGAGAGACAGGAGTGTTTTGCGTGAACATCGTGGCCACCGACATGAAGGACGTCATGAACGCCTCTTCGGCGGCGCTGGGCGCCGGTACGGACGAGTTTCGGGTGTCTGGCGCCAAGAAGGTGGAATGTAAGACAATCGACTGCCCGCGCGTTGCCGACGCTCCGGCCTCCTTGGAATGCAAGTTGACCCAGATCGTGACGCTGCCGGGTGAGGCGAACCACGTGGTCTTCGGCGAGGTCACCGGTATGCATCTGCGCGACGATTGCGTGGTGGACGGACGCTTCGACGTGACCACGTTCCACCCCCTCGCCCGGATGGGATACCGCGACTACACGAGCGTCCGGGAGGTATTCGAACTGGCGAGGCCCGACGAATGAGCAGTTTCCCGGCGGTCGGCCTGTGCCGATTTTCATTCGTGGGCCGGGGCGATTGGAAAGCCTGGCGGCGAGGTCGGTCGCCCGCGCGGGAGGAGATTGCCGCGCAACTTTATACGCCCGAACGGATGGCGCGGCGGTTCTAGACCTTGGAGAACCTGTTACTTCCGTCGCTCCATGGCCAGACCGAACAGGACTGGCGTCTGATCCTACTGACCTCGGACCTGATGCCGCCCGAGATGCTCGACCGGTTGCGCGACATGACCGCCGATCCACGCATCCATGTGGAGGTGTCTGAAGCCGATGACGTGAATTCAGCCATCCTGCCTACGGTGAAGAAACTGCGCCTGAACAAAAGCGCGCAATTCCGCATCCACGACAACGAATTCCGCATCCACGACAACGATTGCCTGGGCAAGACCTACATGTCCCGCCTGCGCGACGTGGCGCAGGCGATGGAGTTCATTGGCTCCTTCACCTATTCCATCGCCGTCGGTCTGGTGACGACGGCCTATGTGGGCCAGGCCCCACAAGCCTACCGCATGAACCAGCCCTTCCATTCGGTTGGCACTGCGGTCCGGATGCCCGAACACCAGCGTGGCCGGATGTCCGTCTTCAGCTTCGGGCACTTCAACCTACAACAGCGGTGGATGTCGGTGCTGGATACCGGCGTGCGTGGGCGCAAGGGGCTCGGCTACTTGTCGACGGGGGTGCAGGGACATGACAGCACGCCCGACACGCCCGAGGTACTTGGCCCGCCCACCGCCGACCCCATCGACTGGGACGCCTTCGATGCGGCATTGGCCGAGGACTTTCCCTTCCTGGACGGCGCGATGCTGCGGCAGCAGGTGCTCGGCATGGGCTGAGGCTTCCGCCGCGCCGCGCCAGAGGTCACAGTCGGCGCATTGCAGATTGAGGAATCGCCATGCCCGCCATCCATGCCCCGTCCCGCAGCGGCCCCGAGAACCAGGCCTTCGGCCTGATCCGCCGGACCCGCGTCGCCTCCGAAGATGTCGGCGGCGCCTTCGCCATCTGGGAGGAGGAGGTGCCCGCCGGATCGGGCCCGCCGCTCCATATCCACGGTAAGGAGCATGAGGTCTTTACCGTCCTGTCGGGCCGCATGCGCTTCGTGGCCGATGGGACTGAACACGAGGTCGGCCCCGGCGATGTGATGATGATCCCGCCCGGCATGCCGCATACTTTCAAGGCCCTGGAAGACGCCGTCGCGCTGGTGCAGCTTCTGCCCGGCATGGCCGGCGGCTTCTTCGCGGCGGTGACGGATGCAGGCGTCAGCCCCGAGACCGACATGGACCGCGTGCGCGAGATCGCGGCGGATCACAATATCACCTTTGTCGGCCCGCCGCTCGACTGACCGGCAAAGCGCCGCATGCATGAAAGCGGGTCCCGTCACAGCACGGCCATCCGTTGTGGTATGAGGGACCGGAAGAAACCCGGAGTCCCCCATGGCCGACCGAAACATGCGCGATCTCAGTTTCGCGACCTTCAATCTGTTCAACCTCCAGGCCCCCGGCGGGATCACCTATGGCTCCGTCCCGTTTCCAGACGATCCAGAAGGCCGCGCCCGCTATGATGAAAAGGTTACCTGGACAGCGGACATGCTGCGCAGCTTGAACACGGAAGTCATCGGCTTCCAGGAATGCTGGTCCGTCGCCGCCTTGGAGGCATGCTTCGACGCCGCGGGCCTTCGGGACGGATATGACATCGTCGCCCGCGACGCCGCGCCCTTCAAGCCGCAGGTCGCCCTGGCCGTGCGCAAGGACCGCAACGGCGAGAGCCAGCTTCTGCCCGGGGCCGACTGGATCGAGAGCTTTCCCGGGACCTTTCGCCTGCGCGACATCATCGAAGATCAAGGCGCCCAGGAGGACGTCACCGTCACGATCGACAGCTTCTCGCGCCCGATCCTCCGAGCGCGGATGAAGCCGGAGGCCAGCCGCACGCCGCGCCCGCCCGAGGTCGAACTGATGGTGGCGCACTTGAAGTCGAAAGGCCCGGCGCGGGTCGATTTCCGGGCCTCTGGTCCGACCGACCCGGCGGTTCGTGACACGCTTCGCTCAGTCGTGAGCCACGTGCGCCGGGTCATGGAGGCGGGCGCCCTGCGCGAGATGCTGGAAAGCGCCCCCGAGGAACCCCGGGTCGTCATGGGCGACCTGAACGACGGGAGCCTGTCGATCACCACGCAGTTGATCTCCGGCGAGCCGGGTTACCGCGTGATCGAGAAGAGCACGAAGGGCGATCGGGCTGCCGGCAAGCTCTATTCGGTCGAGCGGTTGCAGCAATATCGAAGCCTGCGCCATGTCTATTACACCTATATCTTCGACGACCGCCGCGAGAGCTTGGACCACATCCTGGTCTCGCCGCATTTCTACGACCACGCCCGCGACCGGCTGTGGTCCTTCCGGGACATGCGGATCTGGAACGATCATGTGGGCGATGGAGCGGCGAAGGATGCTGGCGCGTCCGACCACGGCATCGTCCGGGCCGCGTTCGACTGGAACCCGATGCCCGACGATCTGACGGCATAGGCATCGGGGTCGAAATGAAACGGGCCAGGGGACGTGCAAACTCGCTGATCTTCATCCGCTCGACGCGCATTCGCTGAAAGACACCCCGGCACGAATGGACTCGGTTCACCCGACGGAAACCACCGACGATCCCCGTGAGACATCGGCCGCTGGGCCCGCGTTTTGGCGTGCGGACCGACCCTGTGGCAATCACCGCCGATATCTGGCGGTGACAGCGATATCGGCCCGTCCCGATTGGTGGATCGCCAAAAGACCAGCGTTGGCACGAGCGCGGCCATCTGGGACTCAGAAGCGGAACGATACATCCGGTCCCCTTGCCCGTCTCCTGTCCCGTTGCGCTCAAAAACGGGGACCTGGTCGCGTGATCGGGTCGAAAATCTCAGAACCAGGCCGTCAGCCGGTCGGCCAGACGAATGGCCCGGCCTAATGGCCGCCGATGATCCCGGTACGAACGCCGTAATTGGCCGCGACGGCATAATCCGGGTCGTCGTCGCTGTCGATCATCAGGTGCCCGGCCTTGGTCAGCAGGCGGTGGCAGTCGCGGGTCAGGTGGCGAAGCTGGATGGTCTTGCCCTCGTCTTCGTATTTCTGCGCCACGGCCTCGATGGCCTGCAGCGCGGATTGGTCGGCCACCCGGCTCTCGGCGAAGTCGATAACCACGCGGGACGGATCCTTCTTCGGGTCGAAGAGTTCGATGAACCCGGTGGCCGAGCCAAAGAAGAGCGGGCCCTTGACCTGATAGACCCGCGCGCCCTCGGGGGTCTCGTAGGTGGTGGCGGCGATGCGGCGCGCATTCTCCCAGGCATAGGCTAGGGCCGAGACGATTACGCCCACGACCACGGCGATGGCCAGGTCGGTCATCACGGTGACGATGGTCACCAACACGATGACCACGGCATCGGTCCGCGGCACCCGGGCCAGGATCTTCAGCGAGTTCCAGGCG
The DNA here is from genome assembly GCA_039033775.1 of Pseudomonadota bacterium. GTDB lineage: Bacteria > Pseudomonadota > Alphaproteobacteria > Rhodobacterales > Rhodobacteraceae > Jannaschia. The sequence goes on from JBCCCB010000070.1 coordinate 9,112, forward strand.
AAGGTGCCGATGACGACCATGAACATGACGCCGACCAGGGCGGCGAGCGGGATGCGCTCGATCAAAGGGGCCGCGACCAGGATGAAGGCCAACAAGAACAGTGCCGCCGAGATGCCCGAGATGCGCGTGCGGCCGCCGGATTTCACGTTAATCATGGACTGGCCGATCATGGCGCAGCCGCCCATGCCGCCGAAGAAGCCGGTCACCGTGTTGGCCGCGCCCTGGGCGATGCATTCTTGGGACGCGCCGCCCCGCTGGCCCGTGATCTCGCCCACCAGGTTCAGGGTCAAAAGCGATTCGATCAGGCCAATGGCGGCCAGGATCAGCGCGTAGGGCAGGATGATCTGCAAGGTTTCTAGGGTCAGCGGGACCATCGGAATGTGGAATGCAGGCAAGCCGCCCGCGATGGACGCCATGTCGCCCACCGTCGGTGTGTTCAATCCCAGACTGATGACCAGGATCGCCGTGATCCCAATCCCGGCAAGTGGCGCCGGAATCACGTTGGTCAGCTTGGGCAAGCCCCAGATGACCCCCATGGTCAGCGCCACCAGGCCCAGCATCACGGCAATGTCGCCAGGGGGCAGCCAATTGCCCTCCAAGGTCCGGAACTGGGTCAATTGCGCCAGAAAGATCACGATGGCCAGCCCGTTCACGAAGCCCAGCATCACCGGATGCGGCACCAGGCGGATGAACTTGCCCCAGCGCATGACGCCTGCGAAGATCTGCAGCGCGCCCATAAGGACGACCGTGGCGAACAGGTATTCCACCCCGTGCTGCGCGACGAGCGAGACCATCACGACCGCCAAGGCCCCCGTCGCGCCCGAGATCATGCCCGGCCGCCCGCCGATCAGCGCCGTGATCAGACCGACGATGAACGCCGCATAAAGGCCCACCAACGGGTTTACCCCGGCCACGAAGGCGAAGGCGACCGCCTCGGGCACGAGGGCAAGGGCGACAGTCAGACCGGCCAGCAACTCCACCCGCAGACGCGATGGCGTCAGGGGATCTGTCGGGGCGACCCGAAGGTCCGGCATGTCGAAGCGACGGGCGAAGGCCGCCAGGGGCGATGTGCTCATGGACGAAGAGGTCCGCGGATCGGGGGAGTGTTTGCGCTCCCATAGCAGGGATGCCTGCGCCGCGACAGGGTCCAGTATGCAAACGTGGTCTCCATGTCGCAGACCGGTGCGTCGGTCGATCGACGTAGCCGGCCAGCCGACAGCCGGACGCGGCGAAGAGGCTCAGCCGAGCCGATGAGCCGCCCCGCTCGATCCTGACGAGCGGGGCCGGGCGGCCACGGATCCGCATCATGGACCGGGCCTTGTCCGCATCCACGTTGCGAAACCAGGCGCACAGGGTAAGGATCGCTGAGATTGGGTGGCGGAGACGGCAATGGACATGGTTCTGGGTATCATTGGCGGATCGGGGCTTTACAGTGTGCCGGCCCTGGCGTCAGGCAAATGGCGTCCCGTTGACACGCCCTGGGGCGCGCCCTCGGACGCGCTGCTGCACGCAGGGATCGGCGACATGCCGGTGATCTTCCTGCCCCGGCACGGGCGGGGGCACGTCCACACGCCCTCCTCGGTGCCCTACCGCGCCAATGTCGCGGCCATGAAGGCCGCGGGTGTTACCCATCTGGTCTCCGTCTCGGCCGTGGGCTCGTTCCGCGAGGCCATGGCCCCGGGGCATTTTGTCATCGTGGACCAGTTCATCGACCGCACCTTCGCCCGCGACAAGAGCTTCTTCGGCCCCGGTTGCGTGGCCCATGTCAGCGTGGCGCATCCGGTTTGCGGCGCTCTGTCCAAGGCCTGTGCCCAGGCCGCGCGCCAGGGTGGTGCCACGGTCCATGAAGGCGGGACCTATCTGGCGATGGAGGGGCCGCAATTCTCCGGCCTGGCCGAATCGGAATTGTATCGCGGCTGGGGCTGCGACGTGATCGGCATGACCAACATGCCCGAAGCCAAGCTCGCCCGCGAGGCGGAGCTGCATTATGCCAGCGTCGCGATGGTCACCGACTACGATAGCTGGCACCCCGATCACGGCTCGGTCCAGATCACCGACATCATCGAGACGCTACATGCCAATGTCGACAAGGCCGCCGCCATGGTCGAAGCCCTGCCGGCCGCCCTGGACACGGCCTGCGCGGATGGCTGCGCGACGGCCTTGGATCATGCGATCATGACCGCGCCCGATGCACGCGATCCGGCGATGCTCGCCAAGCTCCGAAGCGTGGCGGGCCGGGTTCTGTGAGATGGCTGATCCCGCTGCTGCTCGCGGGTCCGGCGGCCGCGCAGGAATTCGTGGTCGCGCCCGGGCCGCTCTCCGACGAGGCCTTCTATCGCGCCGTCGCATGCGCCGCCCAACCCGACGGGGTCTGCCAGAAGCCGTTCATCCGTTGGAACGCCGAGAAACGAGAGGCGCTCGGCGTCTCGCTCGCGTCGATCGCCCCGGGATTGCCACCTTATAAACGCCAGTTGATCGAGGCCGGGCTGGACGACGCCATTGCACAGATCAACGGGCTGGACGCTGGGATCCGCCTGCTGCGCGCCGCCGGAGAGGGCGATATCGACGTGCACATTGTGTCGACACCGCCCGGCAACATCATGACGGGCACTGGCATTCCGGCCTTGGACGGCAACATGCTGCCCCTCGGCCGAGTCGCGCTGCGGGCGCGCGAGGGCGAAATCCGCGAAGGCGTGATCGCCATCAGCGCCTTCGTTCGCCGCCGCGAAATCGCGTCGATCTTGCTCGAGGAAATCACCCAGGCCCTCGGCCTGATGACGGATATCAGGGGCCCGGCCTATCGCAGGTCCCTGTTCTCGGAAGACGGAAACTCGGTCACGCGGATCGTCGGCCAGGACGCCGCCGCCCTGCGCAGACATTACGCCGCGGACGGCGAAGGAGGCAGTTGATGCAGCAGAAAAGTGTTCGGGACTACATCCGCACGATTCCGGACTTTCCCCATGAGGGGATCCTTTTCCGGGATGTGACCACACTGTTTGCCGATGCGCGCGGCATGCGGTTGGCCGTCGATCAGTTACTGGCGCCCTATGCGGGCACCAAGATCGACGCCGTGGCCGGGCTAGAGGCACGCGGGTTCATCCTGGGCGGCGCGGTGGCGCATCAATTGGGAACCGGCTTCGTGCCCCTTCGCAAGAAGGGCAAGCTACCGGGCGACACGTTCGAGCAGAATTACAGCCTCGAATACGGCACCGCCACGCTGGAGGTCCACAAAGACGCCCTGCCCGCGGGCGCACGTGTTCTGATGGTGGATGATCTTCTGGCCACCGGCGGAACGGCGCAAGCCGGGGTCGCGCTGCTGGAACGGCTGGGCTGCCAGGTGGTGGGATGTGCCTTCGTGATCGACCTGCCCGAGTTGGGGGGCCGCGCGCTACTGGATGGGATGGGCCTGGAAATCCACGCGCTGTGCGCGTTCGAAGGGACCTGACGTGCCTCGCCTATCGGAATCGGCGTATCGGTAACCTTTTGGTAAGGAATCCCGCGTTATGAATAGCGTGTGGAGGCTGAACGACAGCTTACATTCCCCTAGCGCCCCGCCGTTCCCCCCAGGGCGGGGCGCACCTTTCTCTCCCGCCACAAAGGGTCGGACCAGCAGCTTTCCTGCTTTTTCGTTCGAGTCTCGTCTTCGGAGGGGGCCGACGCGCCCGAACCGGTCTCCGATGCGTCAGCGATCTTATATCTTACCTAAAGCGGCGCGCAGGTTCAGCGAGAAGGCCGGCGGGAATGCGATCTCGGCCGTTTGCGGATATCATCGTTTGCCGGTCCAGCGGCGGCCGGGAACCCGCCATGGGCAGAATCCGGCCTACCGTCACGGCCCTAGTGCCGCTTTCAGATGACGGAACCGGCTACGATGCGTCTTTGACGTGATCGCAAACGAGATGACAGGATTCGAAAGACGGGCGGCGCCGTCCATCCGCTTGCCAATGGATGACGACCGCGGATCATTTTGGAGCGCGCAGGACCGCCCCGGGGTTCATGATACCCTTCGGATCCAACGCCGCCTTGATCGCGCGCATCGCCGCCAATTTCGCCGGATCCGAGTATCGCTCCAGGTCCGGGACCTTGAGCCGGCCCACGCCATGTTCCGCGCTGACCGACCCGCCGAAGGCGTCGACCAGATCGTGAATGGCCGTCTTGACGGCGTCCCGGTCCCATTCATGATCCGCACGGCTGCGCCCCGCGACCGGGAAGACGTTGTAGTGCAGATTGCCGTCGCCGACATGGCCGAAGCAATTGATCCGAAACGCTCCGATCCGGGCGATGTGGCCCGGAGCCTCGGCGATGAATGCCGGGATGGCGGCGATCGGGACCGAGATGTCGTGACTGCTGACCGACCCGATCCGGCGATTGGCCTCGGGGATGCTCTCTCGCAACGTCCAGAAATCGGCACGTTGCTGTTCCGATTGGGCGATGGTGCCGTCTATGACGAGACCCTTGTCATGGGCGCTCTCGAACAGGGTTTCCAGGGCGGCCTGCGGAGACCCCGATGCGCCCAATCCAAGGTCGATCAGCACGGACCAATTCGGATTACCCAAGGGTCGGCGGATCTCGGGCATGGTCTCGGCAAGGAAGTCGAGCCCGGTGCGGCCAATTAATTCGAACGCGGACACGCCCTCGCCGATCTGATCGCGGGCCAGGTTCAGCAGGTCGAGCGCGGCCTGCGGGTCAGGCACCTCTAGAAGCGCGGCGCCGGTCCGGGTCGGACGCGGAAGAAGCTTCAACGTCGCGGCGGTGATGATACCCAGCGTGCCCTCGGCACCGATCAGAAGATGGCGCAGGTCGTAACCGGTATTGTTCTTCCGAAGCGGCGACAGCCCATGGAGGATCGAGCCGTCGGGAAGAACGGCCTCGATCCCCAGGCAGAGATCGCGCGCATTGCCGTAGCGCATGACGTTCACGCCGCCCGCATTGGTTGACAGGATTCCACCAATCCGGGCGCTGCCTTGGGACGCGATGGTCAGCGGAAAAAGGCGGTCAGCGTCATCTGCCGCTTGGTGAACGGTTTGCAGGATCGTGCCCGCCTCGACAGTCATGGCGTTCTCGATGGGGTCCACGTCTCGGATGGCGGTCATGCGTTCCAGCGACACGATGACCGGCACCAGGTCGCCGGCGACCTGACCGCCGACCAAGCCGGTGCCACCGCCATAGGGGACGATGGGAACGTTCGCGGCCGACGCCGCCCGTACGATGATCGCGACCTCTTCGGCACGCGACGGCGCCAGCAACAGGCCATCTTGACCAGACCAGCGGCCACGGGGTTCCTCGATGTAGCGGGGCTCCAGGTCTCGGAAGACTGGCGCGGGCAGGCGGTCTCGGATCGTATCGGCGAAAGCGCCTGTTGCGGCGTGCATCATGGGCCTCTGGGTCTGGGTTGAGGCGGTGTAGGCGATTCACCCACGGGCGGAAAGCTCGTCCGCCCTGTTCGGGCGTCCTCGCCAAAGCGTTTCGCGAAAAACCTGAAACACAGCCTTTCAAGAAACGCCGTGCAACGCTGATATGGTGCGCACTTCACGTTTGACGGATGTCTCAGGTTAAACGCGAAACACTTTAGGCGGCGTCTGCATTTATCTGAGCCAGTCCATGGCGCATGCGATGTCGACGAAGGCCTTGAAGCTTGTCAGGGTCTTCTCGCATCGCAGCGCGATCCGCCGGAACCGTTTGAGCCTGTTGAAGAAGCACTCGACGAGA
>JBCCCB010000071.1:0-14683 GCA_039033775.1 Pseudomonadota bacterium
GAGTGCGTCTTCAATCGTATCAAACGCTTCCGAAGGATCGCCCTGCGCTGCGAGAAGACCGCCAGTTCATTCAAAGCCTTTGTAGACCTCGCATGCGCAATGGCGTGGCTCGCTCAAAATCCAGACGCCGCCTAGGCCGCTGCATCGTCTTCGGCCATCTGCCGGTGCCACATGGCCGCGTATCTGCCATTCGACGCCAACAGATCGTCGTGAGTGCCGGCTTCGACCACCCGGCCACCCTCCAGCACGACGATCCGGTCCGCATCCACCACGGTCGAGAGGCGGTGGGCGATCATGATCACCGACCGCCCCCGCGCCATCGCGCGCAACTCGGACTGGATGTCGCGCTCCGTTTCCGTGTCCAAGGCCGAAGTCGCTTCGTCCAAGAGCAGGATCGGCGGGTCCTTCAGGACCGTGCGGGCAATGCCGACCCGCTGTTTTTCCCCGCCCGACAGCTTCAGGCCCCGTTCACCCACGGTCGTCTCGTAACCGTCGGGCAGCGACGTGATGAAACGCGCGATGCTCGCGGCCTCGGCGGCGGCGTCGATCTCGGTCGATGTCGCCTCGGGGCGGCCATAGGCGAGGTTGTAGCGCAAGGTATCGTTGAACAGCACGGTATCCTGGGGCACCACGCCGATGCGCGCATGCAAGCTGTCTTGCGTGACCTCCCGCACGTCCTGGCCGTCGATCAGAATGGCACCGTCCGTCACGTCGTAGAACCGGAACAGAAGCCGACCGATGGTCGACTTCCCCGCCCCGGACGGGCCGACGACCGCAACCGTCTCCCCCGCCCCGACAATGAGGTTGAGCCCTTGCAGGATGGGACGTTCCGGATCGTAGCCGAACCAGACGTCCCGGAACTCGACCCGCCCGCCATCGATCCGCAACGGGGGCGCGCCAGGCGCGTCGCGTACCTCGGCCGGTTGCTCCAGCAGGCCGAACATCTCTCCCATGTCGACCAGCGCCTGCCGGATTTCCCGGTAGACGGTGCCGAGGAAGTTCAATGGCATGGTGATCTGGACCATGTAGGCATTGACCATGACGAAATCGCCGACCGTTAGGTCACCGGCCTGCACTCCGATTGCAGCCAAGACCATGACCCCGACCAGCCCCGAGGTGATCAGGACCGATTGCCCGAAATTCAAGAAGGCCAGGGAATAAGACGTCTTCAACGCCGCCTTTTCATACAGCCGCATCGCGCCGTCATAGCGATCCGCCTCGCGCATTTCGGCGCCGAAATACTTGACCGTCTCGAAGTTCAGGAGGCTGTCGATGGCCTTCTGGTTGGCGTCGGTGTCCTGTTCGTTCATCTCGCGCCGGATCCGCACGCGCCATTCGGTGATCTTGAAGGTGAAGGCGACATAGGCCGTGATCGTCACCAGGACGATCACCAGATACCAGACATCGAACACGACGAAGAGGATCGCCGAAATCATCAGAAGTTCGAGAACCAGGGGCCCGATGGAAAACAGCAGGAAGCGCAGCAGGAATTCCACGCCTTTGACGCCCCGCTCGATGATCCGGCTCAGCCCACCCGTCTTGCGTGTGATGTGATAGCGCATCGACAGGCGGTGCATGTGTTCGAAGGTCTCGGCCGCCAGGCGGCGCAAGGCGCGCTGACCGACAGGCGCGAACAGAACGTCGCGCAGCTGCTGGAACCCGATGTTGAGCGCCCGCGCCATTCCATAGGCGACGGTCAGGCCCACCGCTCCCGCCCCGAGGGCCCAGGCCGGCGGCACCGTCTCCGTCCCCGGCGCCAGGGCATCGACCGCCGCCTTGTAGAAGAACGGCGTTGTCACGGCGATAACCTTGGCGATGACCAGCATCACGAGCGCGACCACGACGCGCACTTTCACGCCGGTCTGTCCCTCCGGCCAGAGATACGGGATGACGCGCCGGATAATGGCGATCGCCCCGCTCGGCGCCGCCTCTTGATCGTCTTCCAAGCTCATCCGAGCGGCGTCCGCGCTGGAAACATGAGGGCCGGGGGTATCGTCGGGACGCGTGTCGCGCCGATCATCCTGGGTCCGGCAAGGCGAAGACCTGTCCCGGATAGATCAGATCGGGGTCGCGGATCACATCGCGATTGGCTTCGAAGATCTGCACGTATTGGACGCCTTCTCCAAACAGGCTCTCGGAAATGGCCCAGAGCGTGAAGCCAGGCTGAACGGTAATGGCTTCGGCATTCCCCGCCAAGGTCGCCGCCAAATCGGGTTCCGCCCGTTCAAATGGCGTTTCGATGCGGCTGCTGACACCGCCATTGGCCTGAACTTCATCCACACGCAGCGTGTAGACCCCGGGTGGAACATCGGTCAGCTGCGACGCCCAGGCGCCGGACGGATCGGCCTGGACATCTCCAATCGGCCGGTTGTCGAGGTAGATGCGCAACTCGGCCGCGTCTGCGGCCCGTCCGGCAAGCTGGACGTCACCGTCGGAATCGTAGGTGATCGCGTCGATGCCCAGATCCGTCTGCGCATCGGGCACAGGTTCTTGGCCTTGAAGAACCGCCAAGCCGTCCGGTCCCGTCCTGAGCAATCGGGGTGGGGCAGCGGCCGGTGGGGTGGTCGCTGCCGTCTGGACCGGTGTTTCGATCCGATCGACCGGATCGGATGCATCCGGCTGCCCTGGCGGTGTCTCTGCCGCGTCAGGTGTTGAATCGGGGATGGCCGGTTCCGCATCCCTTTCGGTGGCCGGGGCCAGTGCCGTCGCAATGGTCGGTTCGGTCGCCAAAGACGGGGCGGGGGGGACGGTCGGTGCCACGATCACGCTATCCGATGCTTTCTGGACCAAGCCGTCGGCGCCGGCGGTCTCCAGCGACAGGACCTGGGGAACATCCGATCTGGGGACATCGAAGAACGACACGAAGTTGCCCTGGGCGTCCGTCTTGACCGTTGCGACGGGTTCGCCATCGATCCGAAGAGTCACATCCTGCTCGGGCGCGGCGCGGCCCGCCACCAGAGCCGAGCCCGCGGGATCGACCCGCACCACGTCGAAATCAGGCGCGGTCGGCATGTCCTGCGGTCTGGCGGTCGGACCGTCCTCCACTGTCGCCGGTGACGCGTCGGATGGATTCGCGATCACGGTGGCGTCTGGCGCGTCCATCTGCGGTGAACGATCTGACACGACGGCAATGGACGCGGTGGGATCGGTGACGTCGCTCGGGCCACGGGACAGCATGGCGAAGCCGATCGCCAAGATCGCCAGCGTTGCCGCCGCGCCTGCGCCCAAGCCGATGCCTCCGATCTTGGTCATTTCGATCCTTTCGCCAATAGCACGGCGCCACGCGCCCCGTTGCGTTGGGCTGGCCGAAACCCTAGCAACCGCACGAGCGGGCGTCAAAACGACAAGAGCGTGATTTGGATGACGAAATCAGTCTGTGTTTTCTGCGGCTCGCGCGATGGACAGGATGCCCGCTACGCCGACCAAGCCGAAAAACTTGGCAACAGTTTGGCCGCACGTGGCTGGCGGCTTGTCTATGGTGCGGGCGATGTCGGTTTGATGGGTCGCGTGGCGCGCGCCGCTCAGGCCGCGGGGGGCGAAACTTTCGGCGTGATTCCTGAACATCTCCTGCGTCGTGAGGTCGGCAAACGTGATCTGACCCGGTTCATCGTCACGCAGACCATGCATGAGCGAAAGAAGGTGATGTTCATGAATGCCGACGCCATCCTGGTGCTGCCAGGGGGCGCGGGCACGCTGGACGAATTCTTCGAGGTACTGACATGGCGCCAACTGGGATTGCACGACAAGCCTATCGTCATCGTCGATGCGGGCGGCTTCTGGGCACCGCTGCGGGCCTTGCTGACTTCGGTGGTCGATCAGGGTTTCGCCGATGCATCCCTGCTGGACATGATAAGGACGGCGCCCGATCCGGATGCCGCCCTATCGCTGCTCGATACATAGATCAGGCCGCTTGGTCTCCACCACTTTCGGCCATCGACTCCGCCACGATTTTCTCGATTTCGGGAAGCGGATGGTTCGTCAGGGTTTTGTCGATCTCGCCGACGACCTTGTCGGCCACTTCCTGGTGCATCTCGTCCCGAAGAACCCCCAGCACTTGTGGCGACGCCACAATCACTAGGCGATCATACACGCCGGAATGGGCCATTTTGTACAGCTTTTCGGCTAAGTCCGCCGCAAACCGCTCTTTCTGAAGCTCATGGAAATCGGTCTCGTCATAGGCCGACCGACCCGATCCGGCGCTTTCCTGCACGCGCCCACGACGGTTTGCCGTCTGCTCGCGGTCCGGCGGATTTTCTTCGTAATCCTTCCGCACGATCTCGAGGTGAGGGTCCTCGGCATCCGTCCGGTTGACCATGAACAGGGCCTTTTCGCTATCGGTCACGACCACCATCGTTCCGTTCTTCAGGCCCGTCATCGCTTCGGCCCCCCGTCATCGTTCACGTCGCGGTTGTTTTCGTTGTGCCGTTTCGTCACCCTGGTGATCCCCCGGGCACCTTGGGTCGTGGCGCGCATCAAGGCGTCCTGGGTCCCCACGTCGCGGGCCACGGCACCGCCGGATCGCCCTTGATGGTCGGGGGTTTCGGGCATGTCTTCGACAAACGCGTCGGTTTCGCGTGTCCCATCGCTGGAGCGATATCGCTCGGCCATGTGATCCTCCATTTGTGGTCAGAGGACCAACGCCCCGGCTCCGATCAGGTTCCTGGACGCGAAAGGGGCGCCCGGATCGGACGCCCCATGAAAACCGCGGCGCGGTCGGGTTCAAACCTCACATGCGGGCGGCGACGTTCTCCCAATTTACCAGGTTATCCAGGAAGTTGGTCAGATAGGCCGGCCGCTTGTTGCGGAAGTCGATATAGTAAGAATGCTCCCACACATCGCAGCCCAACAGCGCGGTTTGACCGAAGCAGAGCGGATTCACGCCGTTTTCAGTCTTGGTGACCTTGAGGCTCCCGTCCTTGTCCTTCACCAGCCAAGCCCAACCGGACCCGAACTGCCCCGCGCCGGCGGCCGAAAATTCCTCTTTGAACTTATCGACCGATCCAAAGCTGTCCGTAATCGCGCCTTCCAACTCGGACGGCATGGACGATTGCCCAGGGCCCATCATCTCCCAAAACTGGTTGTGGTTCCACAATTGGCTGATGTTGTTGAATATTCCGCTCTGGGCTACCGCACCGGCATCGTATGTTCCGGTAATGATCTCCTCCAGGGACTTGCCGTCCCATTCGGTGCCCGAAATCAGCTTGTTGCCGTTGTCCACGTAGGCCTTGTGGTGCAGGTCGTGGTGGTATTCCAGCGTCTCCTTCGACATGCCGTTATCGGCGAGCGCGTCGTGGGCATATGGCAGGTCGGGAAGCTCGAAGGCCATGGGATATCTCCTGGTGAAGTGTGTGGGGGACATGTCGCCCGCTTGGCGCGGGGGTCAAGCCCTCTGGGTCACGGGATGGGTCCCGGCGGCGTTTTGCAGGAGCGTTTCGGCATAGGCCGCAACCGATCGGAAGCAGATCAGGCGATAGCCCCCGCCCTCGCGCCAGAAAGCGGCGGGGATCTGCGCCAGACGGGTGCGACGCACCTCTGTCTCGCCCAGGGCCGCGAGGTCGACGGGCGCCAGGGACGTGATCACATCATCGGCGCCGGGCCCGGAGATATCGAAGACCACGCGAGCATCGCCAATTCCGACCACCGTCGCGAACTGCCCGGCGAGCGCGCCGGTCAGGCGATCGGCCAGACCGCGTTCCGATGCAGCATCCGTAAGGATCAGAAGCTCGTCGGGCGACATCCACAACACGCCGCAAACCTCTGACCGTGTTGACAATCGCTGCTCCGGGATCGGGCAGCCCACCACATTCGTGAAAGCATCCCCTATCTCGTCCAAGACACCGCGCACGGTTATCATCCCCACGGGCGGCAAGGCTGTGATCACAGACTCAGACATTCTGTTTCTGCCCCTCCGGATCGTAGAAGACGGGGCTAGCGATCCGGGCTTCGATGGGGGCCTTTCCGATCCGCGTGAAGCGCAGCGTGTCACCCATGCGATCCGGTCCGTGGGCGACCAGGCCCATGGCGATCCCCCGGTCGAGCGTGGGTGAATAATAGGTGGACGTGACCCGGCCTTCGACGATCTGCTGACCGTTCGCGTTCTTGCCCTCACCAATGGCATAGGCGCCGTCTTCCAGGACCGATCCGTCGACGGTCTCCAACCCGACCAGCTTCCAGCGATCCGGACGCTGGAACTCGGACCGCTGCTGGCCGCGCTTGCCCAGATAGTCGCCCTTCTTCTTCGAGATCGCCCAATCCAATCCAAGATCCTGGGGGATCACCGTCCCGTCGGTTTCGTCCCCGATCATGATAAACCCCTTCTCGGCGCGCATCACATGCAGCGCTTCGGTCCCATAGGGTGTGACGTCGAAGGACTCGCCCGCCGATATCAGCGCGTCCCAGATCTGCCGCGTCCGATTGGCGGGAACGGCGAGTTCGTAACTCAGTTCCCCTGAGAAGCTGATCCGATAGACGCGCACGTCGACCTCGGCCAAGGTGCCGTCCGCCCAAGCCATGAACGGAAGCGCCTCGGCCGACAGGTCCATGCCGCCGAGCCTTTCGAGTACGGCCCGGGCCTGAGGACCGACCACTGCGATCTGGCCGAATTGCTCGGTCAGATTGATCACGTGAACGCGCCAATCCCACCATTCGCACTGCAGCCAGTCTTCCATCCAGGCGTGGATCCTGTCGGCCCCGCCTGTTGTGGTGTGACAAAGCCAAGTCTGGTCGTCGATCCGTGCGACGACGCCGTCGTCGATCAGAAAGCCATTCTCGTCGCACATCAGCCCGTACCGGCATCGTCCCGGCTTCAGGCTGCTCATCATGTTGGTGTAGAGCATGTCGAGAAACGCCCCCGCATCCGGCCCGCTGACGAGAAGCTTGCCGAGGGTCGAAGCGTCAAGCAATCCAAGGGATTGCCGGGTGGTCTTCACCTCACGCGACACGGCTTGGTCCGGCGTCTCACGGTCCCGCAGATAGCAATAGGGCCGCCGCCACTGGCCCACGGGCTCCCAAAAGGCGCCGTTCTCGTCGTGCCAGTCATGGAGCGGCGTGCGCCGGAGGGGTTGGAAGATTTCGCCCCGCGCCTCGCCCGCCAGCGCGCCGATGGTCACCGGCGTGTAGGGTGGACGAAACGTCGTCGTGCCGACTTGGGGGATGGTCTCGTCCAGGCGGTCGGCCAGGACAGCCAGTCCATTGACGTTGCTCAGCTTTCCCTGATCCGTCGCCATTCCCAGCGTGGTGTAGCGCTTGGCATGTTCAACGCTCTCGAACCCTTCTTGCGCGGCAAGCCGCACATCCGACACCTTCACATCATTCTGGTAGTCGAGCCACATCTTCGCCCGCAACTCAGCCCGTGCCCCCTGGGGCATCATCCAGACCGGGAGGATTGGCGCCTCGGGATCCGACGTGCAATCCGGCGGTGAGGCGCCGACGGCTTTCGCCGCATCTTCCAGAACCTCCGCGATCGTCAGGGCGCCAGATGCCGACCCCGCCGTGATCACAAACGGTTTGCCGGATCCGTTCGTCGGCGCCCGCGCCGGGTCGGGCCGGAACATCGCCCGGTCGTCATCCCAAGTCAGTTTGCCGCCGCAATGGGACCAGAGGTGGACGACCGGGGACCAGCCGCCGGACATGGCGACCGCGTCGCACGCGATCTCTTGCAGGACGGCCCCTTCGCCGGCTTGCAGGCAGACCGCCACCCCCTTGACCCGGTCGCGGCCCAACACCTTCGCGATGCCCCGTCCAAGGTGAACTTTGACGTCCATATCTTTGATCTTGCTGATCAATGCACTGTCAGCACCCTCCCGTGCGTCCAGGATCGCTGGAATCCGAAGACCGGCTTCCAACAGGGCTTCGGCTGTCCGATACGCGTCGTCATTGTTCGTGACGATGACGGTGCGGTCGCCGATGGCCACGCCGAAATCCTTGACGTAATCCCGCAAGGCCGAGGCCAGGATCACGCCGGGCACATCGTTTCCGGCAAAAGACAGCGGCCGTTCGATGGTGCCGGTCGCCGTGATCACGCGCGTTGCGCGCACGCGCCACAAACGATGGCGCGGCCCTGTCTTGTCGGGCAGGTGATCGGTCAGATCTTCGCTGCACAATACGTAGCCATGGTCGTAGATGCCGGACCCCTCGCAGCGGCGCAGAACGGCGATGTTCTCGGCCGTGTCCAGCGCTCGTACGACCTCTCTCACCCAGATATCGGCCGGCTTGCCGTCGATCGTCCCGCCGTCGACCAAGGCACGGCCGCCGACATCGGCCGACCGTTCGACCAGCATGACTCGCTCGCCGGACGCGGCCGCGCCCTTCGCGGCCAGCAGGCCCGCCACGCCCCCCCCGACGACGAGCGTGTCGACATGGGCGTAGCGATGTTCGTAGCGGTCGGCATCCATCTTCGACGGCGCCTCGCCCAACCCGGCGGCACGACGAATGAACGGCTCGAACACATGCTTCCAAAACGGCCGGGGCGACATGAACGTCTTGTAGTAGAAGCCGGCTGGAAGGAAGCGCGCGCCCAAATCGTTGATCCGGCCGATATCGAAGCTCAAAGATGGCCATGCGTTCTGACTGCGCGCGATCAGGCCGTCATGGAGCGCCTGTTCCGTCGCCCGCCGGTTCGGCTCGAACCGGGCGCCGTCGCCGATGCCCATCAGGGCATTGGGCTCTTCCGGGCCGCTTGCGACGACCGATCTCGGCCGGTGATACTTGAAGCTGCGCCCCATGAGCAGCTGATCGTTGGCCAGCAGTGCCGAGGCGAGCGTATCGCCCTGAAAGCCGCTATATTCCTGGCCATCGAAGGTGAAGCGCACATAGCGGCTGCGGTCGATCCGGCGCCCGCCCTTCGCGAGACGGAAGCTCATGCGCCGGTCCTCTCGCGGATACGGGCGAGGATATCGGCGGGCGGTTCGGTCGTCTGGGCGGGATAGGTGCCGAACACCTCCATCGTGACGGAATGGCGGGCGGCCAGAAACCATTTGCCGCAGCCATAGGCGTGGCGCCAGCGCTCGAAAACGACACCCTTGGCGTTATCGCGAAGAAACAGATACCCCTCGAACGCGTCGTCCGAGGCCTCGGGCCCCATGCGGGTGAGATGGGCTTCCCCGCCCGGGGCAAGTTCGGTTTCCTCGACCGAGAGACCGCAATTCGGACATGTCAGCAGCAGCATCGCGCGCCCCCCGGCCGGGCGGCGCGCCCGACGTCAACGGCCCATGAGGATCCCGACCATCCCGTCGATGCGGACCTCCGGAGCACTGACGCCCAGGGTCGGCAATATCGTCGAGACAAGGACGATGACCCCGGCGCCGAGCGCAAGGCTGACAAGCCAGGTTTCGCCAGAAGTTTTCGGATCGGAACGTTTCGGGTCCATGGCAGTGGCCTCCGATAAAATGGTGTTGGTCCTAAAATAGACGTTGCCATCATATCACACCATATCTCTCGCGCACATGTCATTGTTCGCGACCCCTCAATGGGCCACGCCGGCGGCCACGCTTTCGTCTATGAAACGACCCTGGCGGAAGCGTTCCAATCCGAAATCGGCCGTCAGGGGCGAATGCCCCTTGGCGATCAATTCGGCCATGCCCCAGCCCGATCCGGGGATAGCTTTGAAACCGCCCGTTCCCCAGCCGCAATTGACGAAACAGCCATCCAGCGGCGTCTTCGACAGGATCGGGGACCGGTCGCCGGTCACGTCCACGATGCCGCCCCATTGCCGCAGCATGCGCAGGCGCGACAACATCGGGAATGTTTCCACCAGCGCACGGAGTGTTTCCTCGATATGGTGAAAACTGCCCCGTTGGGTGTAGTTCACGAAACCGTCGGTGCCGCCGCCGATCACCATCTCGCCCTTGTCGGATTGCGACATGTAACCATGGACGGTGTTCGCCATGACGACCACGTCCATGCAGGGCTTGATCGGCTCGGACACCAAAGCTTGAAGCGCCACCGACTCGAGCGGAAGCCGGAAACCCGCCATGTCGGCCAAGACGCCGCTATGCCCCGCGACGACGATGCCGAGCTTGTCGCACGCAATGTCGCCTTGGGTGGTGGACACCCCTGTGACCTTGCCGCCCGAAGACGACACACCCGTGACCTCGCATTTCTGGACGATGTCCATGCCCATATCCGTACAGGCCCGGGCATAGCCCCAGGCAACGGCGTCGTGCCGGGCCGTGCCGCCCCTGGACTGCCAGAGCCCGCCCAGAACGGGGTAACGCGGCCCGTCGATATTCATGATCGGGCAAAGGCGCTTCACCTCGGCCGCGTCGATCCATTCGGTCCGCACGCCCTGCAGGGAATTGGCATGGGCCGTCCGCTTGTAGCCCCGGACTTCGTGATGGGTCTGGGCCAGCATGATGACGCCGCGCGGGCTGAACATCACGTTGTAGTTCAGGTCCTGGGACAGCGTCTCATAGAGGCTGCGGGCCCTCTCGTAGATCGCGGCGGACGGGTCCTGCAGGTAGTTCGATCGGATGATCGTGGTGTTCCGCCCGGTATTGCCACCGCCGAGCCAGCCCTTTTCCAGGATGGCGACATTGGTGATGCCGAAATTCTTGCCAAGGTAATACGCTGTCGCCAGCCCGTGCCCGCCCGCCCCAACGATGATCACGTCGTAGCGCGGCTTCGGCGGACGCTTGGCCCAGGTGCGGCCCCAGCCGGAATGGTGGCGCAGAGCTTCGCGGGCGATGGCAAAAGCGGAATGGCGTCTCATCGACCCTCCTTGGGCTTCAAACCCGTGGTGCCCGTTCGGCGACCGGTCCTGGTGTTTCGGCGCGGCGTCTGACGGCGTGAATGCGACACGTCGCCTTCAGAGGTTCGGATCCGGCGGAGTGGCATAAAGACCTCGTAAGAGGGCTTGGGTCTGGCCTGTGTCGAAGTTAGGTGAGGGTCGATGTTTTGGTTCACCGTCTCCCTTCTGCTCGTCGCCTCGGTGATGGTGATGGTCGCTGCCTTGCGGGCATCGTCGGCACGCACCGTCGCGCCAGACCTGGATATCTATCGCGATCAGCTTCGCGAATTGGAACGGGATGCGGCCCGCGGGACCCTATCGGAGGAAGAGGCCGAAGCGGCGCGGGCCGAGGTCGCGCGCCGGCTTCTGGCGGCGGATCGCGCGGCCCAGGCCGATCGTGGCCCGACCGGCGCCGGTGCCCGCTGGCTGGGGACCGCGTTCGTGGCGGTGCCGACCGTCGGCGTGGCGTTGGCGACCTATCTCTGGATCGGGGCACCGGGCTATGCGGATCTGCCCCTGGCATCACGGATCGAGGCCGTCGAGGCGGCGCGCGCGGATCGCCCAGGCCAGGCCCTGGCCGAAGCGGAAGTGCCCGACCGGATCGACGAAACCCGGCCCGATATCCTTGAGATGGCGGGCCAGCTGCGGACGGTTCTGGCGGACCGGCCGAATGACCTTCGAGGCTGGCGCCTGGCGGTCGATACCGAGGCGGGTCTGGGCAATCTGGAAGCGGCGTGGCGTGCCCAGGACCGCGTCGTCGCCATCCTGGGGGCCGATGCGGAAGCGGTCGAATTCGCGGTCTTGGCGGAATTGATGATCCTCGCCGCGGGCGGCTACGTCTCGCCCGAGGCCGAACTTGCCCTGACCGAAGCGCTGAACCGGGACCCGCAGAACGGCAGCGCGCGGTACTATCTGGGGCTGATGTACGCCCAAGGCGGACGTCCGGACCGGGCCTGGCCGATCTGGCGCCGCCTCGTCGGAGAGTCCCTGCCCGACGATCCTTGGCTGGGACCGATCTATGAACAGATCGAACGTGTATCATCGCTGGCCGGCGACCCCACGCCCCTGGACCAGTTGCCGCGTCCGCGCGGACCGTCGGCGGCCGACATGGAGGCCGCGGGCGACATGTCCCTGGACGAGCGGGTCGATATGATCGCCGGCATGGTCGAGGGATTGGCGGCACGGCTTGCCTCCGAGGGGGGGCCGCCCGCGGATTGGGGGCGCTTGATCACGGCCTATGGTGTTCTGGGACAGATCGCGTCCGCGGCCGCCGTCTATGAGGAAGCGAAGCTGGTCTTCGCCGAAGATCCCGCAGCCCTGGACATCCTGACACGGTCCGCTGAGCGCGCTGGCCTCGCCCCGTGATCCACGACGCGTTCGAGGCGTTCGCGGCTGCTCTGCCCCGGCATGGGGCCCTGATGGGATTGGACCTCGGAACCAAGACCATCGGCGTGGCCGTCTCCGACGTCCTGCGCACCGTCGCGACCCCGTTGAGGACGATCCCCCGTCAAAAGTTCACCCAAGACGCCATGGCTCTGGAGGCACTGATTTCGGAGCGGTCGGTGGCGGGGGTGGTCCTTGGCCTCCCGCTCAACATGGACGGCTCGGAAGGGCCGCGCTTGCAGGCGACCCGCGCATTTGCTCGCAACTGGGCACGGCGAAGCAACCTGTCGATCGGCTTCTGGGACGAGCGTCTGTCGACTGTTGCCGCCGAGCGCGCCCTCCTGGAAGCGGACGCGACACGGAAACGTCGTTCGGAGGTGATCGACCACGTGGCGGCTGGCTATATCTTGCAGGGGGCGTTAGATCGTCTTCGACATCTTGGACCGTTCGAATGACCCTTGACCCGACCTCCGACCGCATCTGGGCCCGTGCCGAGATCGAAAGCCCCTGTATTCGGGTCTGCGTCGTGCATCCGGACACGAGGCTCTGCACGGGCTGCGCGCGCAGCATCGACGAGATCGCCCAATGGTCCCGCATGACGCCCGAGGCGCGCGCCGCGATCATGGCCGAACTCCCGGCCCGCACCGCGGCGCCGGCCGGTCGCCGCGGTGGCCGGGCCGCGCGTTTGAAGCGCTAGGCGGCCACCGCCTGGACATGCTCCAGGGCTGCATCCAGGATTTCGGGTCCCACGCCCGGCCGGTTTCCGAGGTCCGACAGCGTGCGGCGCCAGCCCCGGGCGCCGGGCATTCCGGCGAAGAGCCCCAGCATATGGCGCGTGACCTGACCCGGCTTCCCGCCATTGGCCACGTGGCGTTCCAGGTAAGGCCGCATGGCCAAGGCCGCCGAGACTCGGGTCGCATGGCGATCGGGGGTTCCGAAAATCCGGCTATCGGCCGTTAGCAGGACAGCGCCCGGATCATGGTAGGCGGCCCTGCCGATCATGACACCATCCATGATCTTCAATTGCGCCTCAGCGTCATCCAGACTGGCGATACCGCCATTGATCGACAGATGCATGTCCGGGAAACGGGACGCCATGGCATGAACCAGATCGTAGTCGAGCGGTGGAATGTCCCGGTTCTCCTTGGGGGACAGGCCCTTCAGCCAGGCTTTCCGGGCGTGGATCGTCACGCGGCCCACGCCCGCATCGCGCATTCGACCCAAGAAGTCCGGCAATACGACCGACGGATCCTGGTCGTCGACCCCGATCCGGCATTTCACCGTGACCGGAACATCCTCCGCCCGATCCGACATCGCGCGAACGCAGCGCGCCACCAGATCCGGGGTCTCCATCAGGATTGCTCCGAAACAGCCGGATTGAACCCGGTCAGATGGGCATCCCACGTTCAAATTCACCTCGGCATAGCCGCGTTCCGCCCCCATGGCCGTGGCCTCGGCCAGCTCTTGCGGGTCCGCGCCGCCCAGTTGCAGCGCGACGGGATGTTCGTCCGGGTCGTAATCAAGCAGATGCCGCGCCCCACCCCGCACCAGCGCCGCCGCTGTAACCATTTCGGTATAGAGCAACGTTTGCCGCGTCAGCACGCGATGAAAAGCGCGGCAATGCCGATCCGTCCAATCCATCATGGGGGCGCAGGATAATCTAGCATTTTGATTTATATTCATTTTTGTATCTTCAAACTGTTGGCGGCGGATGTGGCTCACGCTGGAATACGCCCCAATATCCCCGAACTTGCCCCTCTACGACGACTCATTGCACACTTGAGCCGCACACGAAAATGGCCTCCATCACCAAGCTCCCCTCCGGTGCCTGGCCTGCGTCCAGATCAGACGAAAGGGTCGCTACGCGAGCGAGACGTTCCTCCGCCGCGACGACGTCTATCGTTGGGCCCGCCAGGCGGAGACCCGGGTCGATCACGGGCTGGCGCCTACAAGCACGTCCGTTTCCCGCCTCCAGACCTTTGGCGACCTCATCGATCTTCATATAATCGATATGTGCGAGGTAGGGAAACCGCCGCGTCGCGCGCCAAGGCCGCCACGCTCACGACGCTCAAGCGCGATCTGGGCAAGGAGAAGATCGGCCACCTCGACCGGCAGAAGCTGTTCCACTGGGGCAAGATGCGTGCGGAGCAAGGTGCGGGCCCGGTGACGCTCGGGATCGATATCGGCGTGATCAAGATGATCATCACCCATGCGGCGGTCTTGCACGGGCTCGACATCTCTCCGGAACCCGTCGATCTGGCGCGCGTCGCGCTCAAGCGTCTCGGTCTGATCGGCAAGGGCACAGAGCGGGATCGTCGCCCCACCACGGACGAGCTGAACCGCCTCTTCCGCTGCTTCGAAGACAACGAGCGCCTGACCTTGCCGATGACACGCATCGTGAAGTTCGCGGCGGCCACGGCGATGCGGCTCGACGAGATCTGCCGCGTCGAATGGACCGATCTCGACGTCGACCGCCGGATGCTCATGATCCGCGACAGGAAGGACCCGCGCAACAAAGACTGGGAACGACCAGCGGATCCCCCTTTTCGCCGCCACCGGGTTCGATGCCTGGGC
>JBCCCB010000072.1:0-14683 GCA_039033775.1 Pseudomonadota bacterium
GCCGCGTCCGGATGAGATCCAGCGCCTCGTCCACCCGGTCCAGGGGCAGGACGTGGCTGATATGGGGCTTCAGCTTGCCGTCGCCGTACATGGCGAACAGATCGGCCATGCTGTCGGTGATGACCCGCGGGTTGGTGGCCATGTAGCCGCCCCAGTAGAGACCCAGCAGGTTCACGTTCTTCACCAGCAGGTGGTTCGCCTTAATCTGAGGCACGTCGCCGGACGCGAAGCCGACGACGATGATCCGCCCATCGGGCCGCATGGCGCGGAAGGCCGCCTTAAACAAGTCGCCGCCGACCGCGTCATAGACCACATCCGCCCCGCCCAAGGCCTTCAGCCGGTCGCGCAAATCCGGCGCTTCGGCGTCGATCAGATGGGTCGCCCCGGCGGCGCGGGCCACGTCCAGCTTGGCGTCGCCCCGGGCCACGGCGACGACCTCGGCCCCCATCTGCGCGCCAAGCTCGACCGCCGTCAGCCCGACACCGCCGGCCGCGCCCAGCACGACCAGGCGCTCACCCGGTTGCAGCCGGGCCTTGTAGGTCAGAGCCACATGGCTGGTCCCGTAGGCGATCAGAAAGCCCGCGGCGACGTTGGACGGCATTGCGTCGGGCACGGCCACGCAGCGATCCGCCGGAAAGCAGCCGAATTCCGCCAATCCCCCCGATCCGCCAAAGACCGCGACCCGGGTTCCAGGTGCCGGACTTTCGGTTTCGGGGCCCAATGCGTCGACGATGCCGCAGACTTCGAGCCCTGGAACGAAGGGCAGACCGGGGGTGTCCTGATAGGTGCCCTTGACCATCAGCAGATCCGCGAAGTTCAACCCACAGGCGAGGATCCGTAACCGGACCTGACCGGCGACCGGCACGGGATTGGGCCTCTTGGCCAAGGATGGTGGGGTTTCGTGCGACGTGACGAGATAGGCTTGCATGGAATCCTTTCCGATGGTGTCAGACAGCCGGATCGCGACACTCTGTCTGAGGTTGAATTCAATCACATGTGACGCTGGGACAAGATCAAGTCGACAATCTTGCGAATACGGGTCGCGGTATTGGTGGATAGTGATTTCACCCTGGGCGTGAACTAGATGACGATCGAGACGTTGTCCCCCCTAGAGGAGCCGCATTTCCGACGCCGCTCATAGGAGCTAAAGATGAAACACCCTGTGGATATCCATGTTGGTAAGCGCATCCGCCATCGCCGGTGGATGGTTGGCATGACCCAACAACAGCTGGCCGAAGCGGTCGGGATCAAGTTTCAGCAGATACAGAAGTATGAAACGGGGATGAACCGGGTCAGCGCGTCGCGTCTTTGGGAAATCTCGGAAGTCCTGGCGGTTCCGATCAGCCATTTCTTTGAAGGTCTTAAGGATGGTGAATCCTCGGCCGAGAGCGATATCCTGGCCGACAAGGAGGCGATGGAGTTGGTTCGAGCCTACTATACCATGCCTCAGAACCAACGGCGCCGCCTGTTCGACCTGGCCCGCGTTCTGTCGGAAGGGGCGGCCTGAGTCGCGCCAGGGGCGCTTGACCGACCGCTGATCGTCATGCGACCCGACATCCGGCAGGACCGGAGAAGCCATGACGAGCGACATCGCTGAACGCGTGCCCGTGGCGCATCTCTTGGCAGATGCGGCGCGAACCGTCACCTTGCGCCATTTTCGCACCGCTCTGGCTGTGGATAGCAAAACGGACCAATTCGACCCGGTCACCCTGGCAGACCGCGACGCGGAAGCCGCGATGCGGGGAATCTTGGCCCGAAATTGCCCCAGCGATGGGATATTGGGCGAAGAACACGAGCCCGCTGCGGGGACGTCCGGTTGGACATGGGTCCTGGATCCCATCGACGGCACGCGCGGTTTCATTTCCGGCACCCCGACCTGGGGTGTGTTGATCGCCCTGCAGGACGGAACGGGTCCGCGCTACGGTATCGTCGACCAGCCCTTTACCGGCGAACGGTTCGAAGGTGGGCCCGATGGCGCGCGTTGGACCCGGGGCGATCAGGTGCAAGCCTTGCGCACGCGCCCAACCGAGGCCTTGGCCGAGGCGACGATCCTCACCACCTTTCCCGAGGTTGGCACACCCGACGATGCAGCCGCGTTCCGCCGCGTGGCCGCCCAATGCCGTCTGACCCGGTATGGATTGGATTGTTACGCCTATGCCTTGCTGGCGGCCGGCCATGTCGATCTGGTCATCGAGGCGGGATTGCAGCCCTACGATATCGCGGCACCCATCGCCGTCATCCAGGCGGCGGGCGGGATCGTGACCGATTGGTCCGGCGGCCCGGCCCATGGCGGTGGCCGGGCCGTGGCGGCGGCAACGCCCGCGCTCCACCGGGCCGCGCTGGACCTGCTCCGTGGGTGAGACCCTGATCCGAGGCGCGATGCTGTTGACCATGGAGGACGGTGCCGCGGGCACACGTCCTCGGCCGGGCGACCTGCGGATGCGGGACGGACTGATCGACGAGATCGGCCCGGATCTGGCACCCGGCGGCGCCGTGATCGAGGCGGGCGGCTGCCTGGTGACGCCGGGCCTGGTGAACACGCACCACCATCTCTACCAGACGCTCACGCGCGCCGTCCCCGGCGGTCAGGACGCCCTGCTTTTCGGCTGGCTTCGGACACTCTATCCGATCTGGGCACGGTTCACGCCGGACCATGTCTTCACCGCCACGCAGTTGGGGTTGGCGGAATTGGCGCTGTCGGGCTGCACGACGTCGTCCGATCATCTGTATCTGTTTCCGAACGGCACCCGGCTGGAGGACACGATCCATGCCGCAGCCGAGGTCGGATTGCGGTTTCATCCGACGCGCGGGGCCATGTCCATCGGTGAAAGCGACGGTGGCCTGCCGCCCGACGCGCTGGTCGAGCGGGAGGCGGCGATTCTGAACGACTGCATACGAGTCATCGACGCCTTCCACGACCCGGCGCCGGGATCCATGTGCCGGGTTGGCGTGGCGCCCTGTTCGCCGTTTTCCGTCAGCCGGGACCTGATGCGCGATGCCGCGGTGCTGGCGCGGGACAAGGGGGTGCGGCTGCATACCCATTTGGCGGAGAACGGCGAGGACGTGGCCTATTCGTTGGAGTCGTTCGGCTGCCGTCCCGGCCAATATGCCCAGGATCTGGGTTGGACCGGCGACGATGTCTGGCACGCCCATTGCGTGGCGTTGGATGCCGGTGAGATCGACCTGTTCGCCCGCACGCGGACCGGGGTGGCCCATTGCCCGTGCTCCAATTGCCGCCTGGGCTCGGGCGTGGCGCCGGTGCGCGCGATGCTGGATGCGGGCGTGAAGGTGGGTTTGGGTGTTGACGGATCGGCGTCCAACGATGCCGGGAACCTGATCGACGAGGCGCGGCAGGCGATGCTGTTGCAGCGGGTGACGCTGGGCGCGGATGCCATGTCCGGTGGCGAGGTGCTGCGGATGGCGACGCGCGGCGGCGCGGCGGTCCTGGGACGCGACGATATCGGTGCCCTGGTGCCCGGGATGCGGGCCGATGTGGCCGTGTGGGACATGTCGGGGATCGAGGCTGCGGGATCCTGGGACAAGGCGGCCCTTCTGCTGGCCGGTCCACGTCGCGTGCGGGACCTATTCGTCGAGGGGCGGCAGATCGTGCGGGACGGGCGAGTGACGACCGTCGATCTGCGCCAAGTGATCGCACGGGGCGACCGGCTCCTGGCGGCGGCGATGGGGGAGCACCGGCCCTAAAGCAGGGCGTCGATCCGCTGGGCCATCTCGCGATCCAGATCCGTCAGGCCGCCCGCATCGTGTGTCGTCAGCCGGATGTCGACTGTGTTGTAGACGTTGGACCATTCCGGGTGGTGGTCCATGGCCTCGGCGATCAGGGCCACGCGGGTCATGAAGGCCCAGGCTTCCGAGAAGTCCTTGAACTTGAACTGACGCGTCAGGGCGCCGTCGGATTCGGTCCAGCTCATTCTTGTTCCTCCACATTGGCGGTCTTGAAGTGGCCGTAGCCGGTCAGGATCTCGATGTCCTGGGCGACGGCATGGGCCTCGGCATCGAGGAATTGGGCGATGGCCTTCCGGAAACCCTCGTTGGGGATGTGGTGCAGGGAATGGCAGGTGACCGGCAGGTAACCGCGGGCCAGTTTGTGGTCGCCCTGGGCGCCCGCCTCGACGCGGCTGAGGCTGCGCGCGATGGCATGGTCGATGGCCTGATAGTAACACAGCTCGAAATGCAGGCAGGGATGGTGCTCCGTGCAGCCCCAATAGCGGCCATAGAGGACGTCGCGGCCGATGAAGTTCAGCGCGCCCGCAACCGGCGCGCCGTCGCGTTCGGCGAGGACGAGCAGGACGTCGTCGCGCATATGGTCCTGAACCTCGTCGAAGAAGGCGCGGGTCAGGTAGGGGCTGCCCCATTTGCGGCGGCCGGTGTCCTGGTAGAAGTACCAGAAGGCGTCCCAATGGTGGGGGCGGATCTGCTCGCCGGTATAGGCGTTGATCTCGCCGCCGAAAGCTTGGGCGGTACGGCGTTCTTTGCGGATGGTCTTGCGCTTACGGCTGGAGAGGGCGGCGAGGAAGGCGTCGAAATCGGCGTATTGGTTGTTGAACCAGTGATATTGCTGGGAGGAGCGGTCCAGAAGGCCGATGGCGGCGCCGGCCTCGCGTTCTTCCCGCGTGCAGAAGGTGATGTGGAGCGAGGACAGGTCGTTCTGTTCGGTGACCTGGACGGCGCCTTGGACGAGGGCTGGGAAGCCCATCTCCTCGTGACCGGGGCGCAGCAGAAAGCGGCGGCCGGTGGCGGGGGTGAAGGGCGCGGCGATCTGGAGCTTGGGGTAATAATCGCCGCCCGCGCGTTCCCAGGCATGGGCCCAGTTGTGATCGAAGATGTATTCGCCCTGGCTGTGGCCCTTGGCATAGAGCGGCGCGCAGGCGATGGCCTGGCCGTGCAGGCGGGCGACCAAGTATTGCGGCTGCCAGCCGGTGCGGGGGCCGACGGAGCCGGAGGTTTCCAGCGCGTAGAGGAAGCGGTGCGTGGTGAACGGGTCGTTCGGCGGGCCGCCATCTTCGGCCTCGGGACAGGCGCAGGCATCCCACTCGGCCGGGTCAATCTCCGCCAGGCTGGGGTGGACCGTGATCTCGATCTGGGTGTCTGCCGCGCCATCCATGGGGTCAGAGGTGGGGCCCTGGCGGCTCAGGGCAAGTAGCCTTCGAAGGTCACATTGTCCGCCACGCGGCGGGCCTCGGTTTCCTTGGCGGCGGAGCGGATCGTCCAGGTGAGGACGGGCAGACCCTGGGCCTTGATCAGGGCGACCCGGGGCGAGATCAGGTCGCGCGCGTCGTGGCTGATGAAGTCGGCCCGGACGCGGTTCAGATCGGGGATCTGGCGCAGATGGGCGCGGGTGCGGTCGGACAGGCTGGGCCAGTGGTCGGCGTCGAAGCTGGCGGTGACGAGGCCGCGGGGGAGGTGGGGCGCGTTGACCGCGACATGGGCGACGGAATGGGGATTGAACGACATGACAGCGACGTCGCCATCGTATCCGTTTAACGCGGCCAGGGTCGCGTCTTCCAAAGGGCCGATATCGGGGCCCATGGCGCCGTCGCGATCCTTGATTTCGATCAGCAGCGGGACCCGTCCCGCGACCAGGGCCAGCACGTCGGTGAGGCGGGGGATCGCCTCTTCGCTGCCGCGCAGCTTCGTGCGCGCAAGGTCATCGGCGGATTGCGCGTCGATCGAGCCGTCGCGCCCGGTCAGACGGTCGAGACTGTCGTCGTGGAACGACATGGCGACGCCATCGGCCGAGGGCTGGACGTCGAGTTCGATGCCGTAGCCGTGGTCGATGGCGGCTTGGAACGCGGCCAGGGAGTTCTCGGGGACGCCGGGGCCGTGGAGGCCCCGATGGGCGATGGGCCTGTCCAGGAAGCTGGGCGGCAGGGTCATCGGATGCGGAAGATGCCCTCGATCTCCACCGCGACGCCAAACGGCAGCGACGCCGCCGAGACGGCGGATCGGGAATGGCGGCCCTTGTCGCCCAGCGCCTCGACCAGGAAGTCGGAGGCGCCGTTGATCACCTTGGGCTGGTCGCCGAAATCGGCGGTCGAATTGACGAAGCCGGTCAGCTTCACCACTTGGTCCAGCCGTTCGATATCGCCGTCGCACGCTGCCTTCACCTGGGCCAGAAGGCTGATGGCGCAAGCCTTGGCCGCCGCGGCGCCGTCTTCGACGGACATGTCGTCGCCCAACCGTCCGGTGATCATGCCGTCCGGCCCGGCACTGATCTGGCCCGACACGAAGAGCAGATCGCCGGACCGGACCGACGGCACGTAGTTGGCGGCGGGGGCGGGGGCGTCGGGCAGGGTGACGCCCAGATCGGCGAGGCGCTGGGTGATGGACACAGTGTTTCTCCGTCGGGATTCGACGCGACGGTTGCATGGGCGCGGCGGATTGTGAAGGTAGAGACGCGTCCGCCGCGAAGAGCGGGTGGAGAAGGGTTTTGGGTTATGCCGATTTTGTTAGCGATTCTGGCCGCGATTGGCGGCGCGATCTGGTGGTGGGCGCGGTCGAACCCGCGCGATGCGTTGGGCGCGGCGGACGACGCCGTCACAATCGCGCGCAATGCGCCGCGCAAGATGGCGTTCCGGCGCCAGACCAAGGAACATCCCGTGGAAGGGATCGACGATCCGGTCTTGGCGATGGTGGCCATCGGACATGCGTTCATCCGGCTGGACGGATTGCCCGCCCGGGAAGATCAGGCGCGGCTTCAGAACATGAGCCGGATCATCTGGCGATTGGATCCGTCCGAGGCCGAGGAAACCGGCGCCTTGGCGGCTTGGCTGGTGGATCAATGCGGTAGCGCGTCCGCGGCCGTGGCCCGGTTGGGGCGGCGGTTGTGGAAAATCGACGAGGGGGCATCCTGGCCGCAATTGGAGCGCTTGCTGGCCGCTTTGGCCGAAGGCGGGTTCAGCGAAGGGCAGGACGGAGCCATCGGCGACCTGAAGGTGGCGCTGCATATGAAGCGCCACTGAGGGCATTGGCCGGTGCGTCGGTTGGGCGGGGCGCGCCCCCCGCCCGCCTTGGCCCGGGACTTGCTCTTTGCGAGGTCTTCGACAATCTCGACGGTCCCCTCGCGCCTTGCTGCGATCCTTAGCCCAAGCGGGACGGCTCGGCTCGGGGCCGGAGAGCACGTCTTGCCCCGGGGCTGTGGCTACCCCTCCCGGAACGCGCGGTTGAAATAGTCGGCCAGGGGCTTGACCAGGTAGCCCAGCGGGGTCCGGTCATCGGTGCGCAGATAGGCCTCGACCGGCATGCCGGGTAGCAGGACCTGGTCGCCGATCTTCATGATCTCGCCCTCATTTGGCAGGACTTCGGCCTGGTAGAAGGTGCGGCCCGTCGCCTGGTCGGTGAAGGCGTCGGGCGAGACGCGGACGACCGATCCGAAGAGTTCCGGCGTGGTGCGGGCGTCGAAAGCGGGCAGGCGCAGCGTGACCTCCTGACCCGGAAAGACCTGGTCGATATGGATCGGGTCGACCTCGGTCTGGATGACCAGCGGGCGGTCCTGCGGGATGATGTAGAGCACCGGATCGGCGGGACGGATGACGCTGCGTTCGGCAAAGACCTGCAGGTCGTAGATCACACCGCCCACGGGCGCGGTGATTTCCAGGCGGGACAGGCGGCCATCCAGCGCGCGCAGCTGTTCGGCCAATTCGATCTGGCGGAATTGCAGGTCGCGCAGTTCCGCGATCGCCTGTTCCTGGGCGCGGGTGCGTAGCTTCAGCACCTCCAGATCCATCTGCGTGACTTCGCCCTCCAGTTCGGCGACGGAGGCGGCGAATTCGCCGACCTGGCCCAGAAGGCCCGCCTCGCGGCGTTGAAGTTCCAGCACGATCGGCGCGCGGGCCAGGCCCGAGGCCAGAAGGCCCTGCTGGGCCTGCAATTCTTCGTTGATGAAACCGAGCTGGAGGGACAGGGCTTCCTGCTGGGCGCCGATGCCGTCAATTTGGCTCGCGATCTGGTCCTTCCGCTTGTCCATCTGGTCTTCTTCGCGCGCCAGCCCGTTCCGCCGCGCCTCGAAGAGGTTTTGCTGGCCTCGGATCATATCCGCGACCTCCGGATCGGTTTCGGCGGCGCGCAGCAATTCCTCCGGGAATTCGATGCTGTCGGCACGGTCGCGCTCTGCTTCCAACCGGGCGGAGCGGGCGATGATTTCCTGCAACTGATCGCTGAGGATCGTGCGTTCGGACGACAGGATTGTCGCATCGAGACGGATCAACGCCTGGCCGGCTTCGACCCGGTCGCCTTCGCGCACGAAGATCTCGCTGACGACCCCGCCATCGGGGTGCTGGACGATCTGGCGATTGCTGTCCACGGCGACGCGGCCCGACGAAATGATCGCGCCGGAGATATTGGCCAGCGCGGCCCAGGATCCGAAGCCGCCGACCAGGATCAGAAGGCCCAGGACGCCCAGGATCATGTGGCGTCTGGTGGACCAGGCCTTGCTGGTCGGGGGGGCCGAGGGCTCGGGCGCCGGCGCTCTGGGGATCGCGGGCGAGGCCGGGATGGGTTTGTCGGGCAGCTTGTTCATGTCACGCCTCCGGGTTCGGGCGAGCGGGTGATTTGTTCATGGTTCTTCAAGACTTTCGACAGCACTTCCTGACGGGGGCCGAAGGCGGTTCGAGTGCCCTGTTCGAGCATCAGGAGCACGTCGCATTCCTGGATCGCGGCGGGACGGTGGGCAATGATGATAACCGATTTGCCCTCGGATTTCATGCCCTTGATGGCGCGGTTCAAAGCCTTCGTTCCCTCGTTGTCGAGGTTCGAGTTCGGCTCGTCCAGAACCAGGATCACCGGGTCGCCATACATGGCGCGGGCCAGACCGATGCGCTGGACTTGGCCGCCCGACAGGCGCCCACCCACGGCGGAAACCGGGGTGTCGTAGCCTTGGGGCTGTTCCAGGATCATCTCGTGGGCGGCCGCCTTCTTGGCGGCGTCCACGACCTTCATCGGATCGGCATTGGCCTGCAGACGGGCGATATTTTCGGCGATGGTGCCGTCGAAAAGCGTCACGGTCTGGGGGAGGTAGCCCACATAGCTGCCCAGGACGTCGGGGTCGTATTGGTCCAGCGTGGCGCTATCGAGCCGCATCTTGCCGCCCGCCGGGCGCCAGACGCCGGTGATGGCTTTGGCGAGCGACGTCTTGCCCGCGCCCGAGGGGCCGATGATGCCCATGGCCTGGCCGGGTTTCAGGATGAAGGACACCGCCCGCAGTGAGGCCTGGGTGGCGCCCGGGGGGACGACGGTGACGTTTTCGGCCGCCAGCAGCGCCTGAGGGCGCGGCAGGGGAGTGCGCGGCACTTCGGGCGGGACTTGGTCGAGCAGCTCGATCACCGCCTCTCGGCCCTTGCGCGCGGCCTGGACCGATTGCCATTGCCCGATGACCATCTCGATCGGGGCCAGCGCCCGGCCCATCAGGATCGATCCCGCGATCATGGCGCCCGCCGTCAGTTGGTTCTGGAGCACGAGATAGGCGCCCAGGCCCAACATGGCCGATTGCAGGAACAGGCGCAGGGTCTTGGTCGTCACCGTGAAGAAGCCGGAGCGGTCCGAGAAGGACATGGATTGATCCAGCGATTTGCCCCGTGCCATCATCCAGCGCTGGAACGCCGAGCCGCGCATGCCGAGCGATTGGACCAGTTCGGCATCGGAGGCGAGTTGCTGCGCCGTCAGCTCGGCCCGCGCCGTGGCCTGGTTGGCTTCGGCCATGGGGCCGGAGGTGAGCCATTGGTTGATCAGCGCGATGCAGATCAGCAGCAGGCCGCCGCCGGTGGCCAGATAGCCCAGCCACGGGTGGAAGATGAAGATCGCCACCAGGAAAAGCGGGGTCCAGGGCACGTCGAACAGCGCCAGGAAGACCGGCGAGGACATCAGGCGCTGCACCGCTTCCAGGTCGCGCAGGGGGTTGCGGCCGCCGGCGCCGCCCGGCGTGACGGCGGCGCGGCGCAGATGGGCCTGGAAGACACGGCCGTCGAGCATCGACTGGAACCGCGCCCCGACACGTGCGGTCACGCGGCCGCGGGCATGGTCCAGGATGCCCATCATCAGGAAGAGAAAGGTGACCAGCACCGACAGTGCGATCAGCGTCTCTTCCGAGCGGGAGCCCAGGACCCGGTCATAGACCTGCAGCATGTAGATCGGGCCGGTCAGCATCAGGGCGTTCACGGCGACCGAGAACAGAAACACCATCACCAGCAGATGATTGCTCTGCTTGCGGATGGAGGCGACTTCCTCCGCTCCGGAGGGGCGGCCCATTGGGCGGGGCTGTCTCATGGTTGGCGATGGTCCATTTGCTTCGCGGTGCTGGAAAGCGCGACTCCCTTATCACGCTTTGCCCGCAGATGAACGAAAGTCATTAGTTACGTCCAAATATCCCGCCGAGCACATCCATAAGGATGCGTTCGGCAATATCCGGCTGACGTGCTTGGGGTTGCGACGTGGTTTGGCGGGGCCGTTGGGCGACTTGCGGGGCAGGTCGGGCCTCTTGCACAGGGTCGATCATGGGCAGTTGCGTGACTGGCAGGCCATCATGGACGCGGGCCATGGTCTCGCGCCATATGGCGGCGGGCAGGCCGCCGCCGGTGACGCCGGTGAGCGGGGTGTTGTCGTCATAGCCCATCCAGACGCCAGCCACATAATCCCCGGTAAAGCCGATGAACCAGGCGTCGCGGGCGGCCTGCGTGGTGCCGGTCTTGCCGGCGGCGGGCCGGCCATCGGGCAGCTGCGCGCGCTGACCGGTGCCCGAGGCGACGACGCGGGACATCATATAGACCAGTTGACGCGCGGCCTCGTCGGTGATGACCCGTTCGCCCAAGCCGCTGTCATGGTCCAGCAGGTTCGTATTCTCGCCCCGCAGGCGTAGGGAGGTCAGGCCGTAGGGCGATACGCTGGTGCCGCCGTTCAGGATGCCGGCATAGGCGCCGGTCATCTCCAGCAGGGTGGATTCGCTGACGCCGAGCGCCAGGGCGGGCCCGGCGGCCAGATCGCTGTCGATCCCGAATTCGCTGGCAACGGTGCGGACGATGTCGCGGTCCACATTCTCGGACAGGCGGACGGTCGCGGCGTTCAGCGAGCGGGCCAGCGCTTCGGTCAGGGTGACTTCGCCATAGAAGCGGTTGGTGTAGTTCGAGGGCGAATAAGTGCCCGAGCCCGGGACCTGGATCGCCAGTTCGCTGTCCAGAACCGTGTCGTCGAAGCGCCAGCCCAGGTCGAGCGCGGCGGCGTAGACGAAGGGTTTGAAGGCCGACCCCGTTTGGCGAACGGCCTGGGTGGCGCGGTTGAACTGGCCCGAGCCGCGCGTATTGCGGCCGCCGACCATGGCGCGCACGGCGCCATCAGCGCTCATCACGACGATAGCGGCTTGGGCTTCCGACCCCGCGCGGACTTGGGTTTCGAAGATGTTGGCCAGGGCATCTTCGGCCCCCTGCTGGATCCGGCGGTCCAGCGTGGTGCGGACGATGACGTCCTCGGTCGTGTCCGAGGTCAGGAAGTCGGGCGCGGTGCGCATCACCCAATCGGCGAAATAGCCACCGGTGTCCTGGCGGGCCGCAGGCGACAGGGTGGCGGGGTTGTCCTGGGCCTGGGCGAATTCGGCCGACGACAGGCGATCCTGATCACGCATCAGCCGAAGCACAGTCGCGGCCCGATCCTGGGCGCGCTGCAGGTCGTTGGTGGGCGCGAAGTAGCTGGGCGCGGGCAACAGGCCCGACAGCATGGCGGCTTCGGCGGCGTTCAGGTCGGCGGCGGGCTTGCCGAAGTAGCGCTTGGACGCAGCCTGGAAGCCGCGCGCGCCTGCGCCGAGATAGGCGCGGTTGAGGTAGATCGAGAGGATCTCGTCTTTGGTGAACTTGGCCTCCAGGGCGAAGGCGTAAGGGATCTCGCGGATTTTTCGCCAGACGGTGCCGGCGCGGCAATCGGCCTCGAACTCGGCCTCGGTCAGGCCCGAGGTCGGGTCGTAATCGTTGCCCAGGCACAGCAGTTTGGCGACCTGCTGGGTGATGGTCGACCCGCCCGCGCCCGACAGCGCGCCGCGCCCGGCGCGCAGATTGGTGCGGATCGCCCCGGCAATGCCGCGCGGAGAGACGCCCAGATGGCGGTAAAAACGCTTGTCTTCGCTGGCCACCACGGCCTGGACGAGGTGCGGCGAGACGTTTTCGGTCGTCACCAGCCCGCCGAAATTGTCGCCGCGCCAGGCGAAGATCGCACCTTCGCGGTCAGCCAGCGTGACCGAGCCGCGCGCGCGGCCATCGGCCAGCGTCGCCATGTCGGGAATGCGGGTGTAGTTGTAGGCGGTCGCGGCGGCCAGGATCAGGGCCACGACGACGGCGCCGCGCCAGGCCAGGGCCCAAGTGACCCGTGCCAGCACTTGAAACGGCCAAAGCAACCAACCCAAAATGCCGCGACGCGGGGTTTTCTGCTTCGATTTCCGTGCCTTCCGCGTCTTTGCGGGGGCCGCCTTCCGCTTTTGCGGGGCCGCGCGCCGTTCGGCCACGAGACGTCCCTTCCCGGATTTCGCCATGCCTGCTGCCCGTCCCTTTGTGGGTTTCGGCCTAGATAGTCTGCCGCGACTCGTTTGTGCACCCGTTGCAGCGAATCCTTTGCATTTGCAGCATATCTGCACTGCTTAAATTTTGTGCAATGCTCGCGATTTAGGCAGAAAATTCGGCAAGTGCCCGTCGGCGGCCCATCGCTCGCTCGCCCTCTCGTTGCACGCCCCCACACGCGCCCGTGATGTGCCGCCATCCGGCCCGCGCGGCCGCAATAGAAGGGGGACACCCGTGAAACTTATCATCGCAGCGATCAAGCCGTTCAAGCTGGAGGAGGTGCGCGAGGCGCTGACCACCCTCGGCGTGCGCGGCATGATGGTCACCGAGATCAAGGGCTTCGGCAGCCAATCCGGACATACGGAAATCTATCGCGGAGCGGAATACGCGGTCAACTTCGTGCCGAAGGTCAAGCTTGAGATCGTGGTGCCCGCCACCATGGCCGACCAAGTGGTCGAGACGATCGCCTCGACCGCCAAGACCGACAAGATCGGCGACGGCAAGATCTTCGTCCTCGACGTGCAGCAGGCCGTGCGGGTGCGCACCGGCGAGCTGAACGAAGACGCCATCTGACTGACATTCTGAGGGGACCCATCCACATGAAAACGCTTCACACCCTTTCCATCGCGGCGGCGGCCATCGCTTTGCCCGCGATGGGCTTCGCGCAGGAGGTCGAGTTCGCCCCAGCGGTAGACACGGCCTATATCTTCAATTCCCTGCTGTTCCTGATCGGCGGGTTCCTCGTGTTCTGGATGGCTGCCGGCTTCGCGATGCTGGAGGCCGGCCTGGTCCGATCCAAGAACGTGACCACGCAGCTGACGAAGAACATCGCGCTCTTCTCGATTGCGGCGATCATGTATTGGCTGATCGGCTACAACCTTATGTATACGGGCACCGGCAATGCGATCGCGACGGGCTATGTCGGATCGCTCGGGCCATATGGGATCGACCCCGTCGGTGGCGGCGATGCCGAAAACGGCTATGCGCTCGGGTCGGACTTCTTCTTCCAGCTGATGTTCTGTGCCACCACCGCATCCATCGTTTCGGGCACGCTGGCCGAGCGCATCAAGCTCTGGCCGTTCCTGATCTTCGTCGTGATCCTGACCGGCGTCATCTATCCGATCGAAGCTGGATGGCAGTGGAGCGGCGATGGCTGGCTCGCGGCGCTCGGCTTCTACGACTTCGCCGGATCGACCCTGGTCCATGCCGCCGGTGGCTTCGCGGCCTTGGCCGGGGCCATCGTCCTGGGGCCGCGTCTGGGCAAGTATGCCAAGGACGGCCGCGTCGTGCCGATGCCGGGCTCGAACCTGGCGCTGGCGACTTTGGGCACGTTCATCCTGTGGCTGGGCTGGTTCGGGTTCAATGGTGGGTCGCAGCTTGCCATGGGCACGATCGGCGACGTCACCGACATCTCGCGCATCTTCGCCAATACCAACATGGCGGCGGCGTCGGGCGCGGTGACCTGCCTGATCCTGACCCAGATCCTCTACAAGAAGGTCGACCTGACCATGGTGCTGAACGGCGCGCTGGCCGGCCTGGTGTCGATCACCGCCTCGCCGCTGGAGCCGACGCTGTTCGGCGCCCTGTGGATCGGTGCGGTCGGCGGTGTGATCGTGGTCTTCACGGTGCCGCTGCTGGACAAGCTGAAGATCGACGACGTGGTCGGCGCCATTCCGGTGCACCTACTGGCGGGCTTCTGGGGCACCATGGTCGTGCCGGTCTACGCGGCCGACGCAGGCTTTGTGAGCCAGTTCATCGGCTTCGCATCCATCGGCATCTTCGTCTTCGTGGCCAGCCTGATCGTCTGGTTCGTTCTGAAGGCGACCATGGGCATCCGCGTCAGCGAAGAGGCCGAGATTGCCGGTCTGGATACCACCGAGTTGGGCATGGAAGCCTATCCGGAATTCTCGCGGGGCTGACAGCCTCCCGCGTCGGTTCGTGACAATTGAGAGGGCCCGGTCGGACGACCGGGCCCTTTTGACATGGGGGCGCCCCCCGTACACCGGGCGTACACCCCCCGTGGGGGCGCCCGGGGGCGCCGGGTTGGTTTTTTTAAGGTTAACAGGGGGGTTGGGGTTTAGGCCGCCCGTGGGCCCGGGGGGGGAAGGGGACCGGGGACCGGGGCGGCACCACCC
>JBCCCB010000073.1:0-14624 GCA_039033775.1 Pseudomonadota bacterium
ACCAGTGCTGACACCCGAAACGGAGGCGCAGCTGGCAGAGATCGTGCGCGGGGCGAACGGGCCGCTATCGGTCCGCGGCGGCGGGACGCGGCATCAACCCGGGACGGGCGAGCCGCTGACGACGGCGGGGCTGACCGGGATCACCCTCTATGAGCCCGGCGCCTTGACCTTGGTGGCCCGGGCCGGGACGCCCATGGCGGAGATCGAGGCCGCCCTGGCCGCCGAGGGCCAGCGTCTGCCGTTCGAGCCCATGGACCACCGCGCGCTTCTGGGCACGACGGGCGAGCCGACCATCGGCGGCGCGGTGGCCCTGAATGTGTCGGGCCCCCGCCGGGTCCAAGTCGGTGCCTGCCGCGACAGTCTGATCGGCGTGCGCTTCGTGGATGGCGAGGGGACCATCGTCAAGAATGGCGGCCGGGTGATGAAGAACGTCACCGGCTACGACCTGGTCAAGCTGCTGGCGGGCTCGCGCGGGTCGCTCGGCGTGCTGACCGAGGTGTCCTTCAAGGTCCTGCCCGCGGCGGCGACCCAAGCCACCTTGCGCCTGGACGGCCTGCCGGTGCCGCAGGCGGTCCGCGCCATGGCCGCCGCCCTGTCATCCCCCTTCGAGGTCTCCGCCGTGGCGCACGATCCCCAAGCGCAGGCAACGCTCTTCCGGCTGGAAGGCCTGGACGGCTCGGTCGCCTATCGCAGCGGCGAAGTGGCGGACGTCCTGGCCCCCTTCGGCGCACCGACCGTGCTGGACCCCGCCGCCTCCGCCGCGCTTTGGCAGGACATCCGCGATGCCCGCCCCGTGGCGGGGCCCGGCGATATCTGGCGCGTCCATGTCCGCGCGTCGCGCGCGCCCGACGCCGTCGCCCGCGCCATGGCCGATGCCGCGCTGCTCGATTGGGGCGGCGGCCTCGTCTGGCTGCGGGTTCCGCGCGGCACCGACCTGCGCGCAGCCCTGGGCGATCTGGGCGCCCAGGCCAGCCGCGTCACCGGCCCGGCCGCCGACGCCCTGCCGCCCGAGATGCCCGCCCTGGCCACGCTGACCCAAGGCATCCGCAGCCGGTTCGACCCGCGCGGCCTGTTCGCTGGCCCACCATGACCCAGATCCTGATCGCCCTCATCATGGTCGCCCCCGCGATTATCGCCGCCTACGTCGTCAACTGGACCGGCGATGCCATCTACTATGCCCTGGCCGCCGGCGTGATCGGGTTCATCACCGTCCTCGCCCTGATCCAGCGCTTCGTGCCCCATGGCGAGGCGCTGTTCCCCGTCCTCCTGGGTCTCCTCCCCCTGGCGGGCCTGGCCACCGGCGCGGTGATCGGCATCGCCTTCCGCCGCCTGCGCCCCGCCA
The DNA here is from genome assembly GCA_039033775.1 of Pseudomonadota bacterium. Taxonomy (GTDB): domain Bacteria; phylum Pseudomonadota; class Alphaproteobacteria; order Rhodobacterales; family Rhodobacteraceae; genus Jannaschia. The sequence continues at coordinate 1,343 of JBCCCB010000073.1, forward strand.
CGGGCGAGGGCCCCCGTGCGGCCACCGCCGGCGCCCTGGTGGCGGCGGCCACCGTGGCCTTCTACACCCTCACGGGACTGATCTGATGCAGACCACCTTCACGCCCGAACAGCTGCGCGACCCCGCCATCCAGCGCTCCAACGAGATCCTGCGGTCCTGCGTCCATTGCGGGTTCTGCACCGCGACCTGCCCGACTTACCAGATCCTCGGCGACGAACTCGATAGCCCGCGCGGCCGCATCTACCTCATCAAGGACATGCTCGAAAACGACCGCCCGGCGGATGCCAAGACGGTCAAGCATATCGACCGCTGCCTGTCCTGCCTGGCCTGCATGACCACCTGCCCCTCGGGCGTCCATTACATGCATCTGGTCGACCACGCCCGCGCGCATATCGAGCAGACCTACAAGCGCCCCCTGATGGACCGCCTCCTCCGCTGGACCCTGGCCCAGATCCTGCCCTACCCGACCCGTTTCCGCCTGGCCCTGCTGGGTGCCAAGGCGGCCAAGCCCTTCGCCTTCCTGATGCCCGACGCCCGCCTCAAGGCGATGCTCGCCATGGCTCCCAAGACCATCCCCCCGGTCAGCCGCAACGACGATCCGCAAACCTTCCCCGCGGCCGGCAAGAAGATGCGCGTCGCCCTGATGACCGGCTGTGCCCAGAAGGCGCTCAACACCGATATCAACGACGCCACCATCCGCCTGCTCACCCGCCTGGGCGCCGAGGTCGTGGTGGCCCAGGGCGCCGGCTGCTGCGGCGCGCTGACCCACCATATGGGCAAGACCGAAAGCTCCCACGCCTTCGCCGCTCGCAATATCAACGCCTGGATCGCAGAGGCCGATGGCGCCGGCCTCGACGCCATAATCATCAACACCTCCGGCTGCGGCACGACGGTCAAGGATTATGGCCACATGTTCCGAAACGACCCCCTGGCCGACAAGGCCGCCAAGGTGTCGGGCCTCGCCAAGGACGTCTCCGAAATCCTCCTGGATCTCCTCCCCAGGGATCACACCTTCACCACGCCCCAGCGCCCCGCCCGCGACGGCATCGCCGGCGTGCCCCTGGACCGCACGCCCCCCGACACCGGCCAAGGCCCCCTCCAGGTGGCCTACCACGCCGCCTGCTCGCTCCAGCACGGCCAGCAGATCAAGGACGCTCCGAAGGCCCTCCTGAAACGCGCCGGTTTCAAGGTGCTAGAGCCCCGCGACGCCCATCTGTGCTGCGGCAGCGCGGGCACCTATAACCTGATGCAGCCCGAGATCAGCGCCGAACTCAAAGCCCGCAAAGTCGCCACTCTGATCGAGCGTCAGCCGGACATCATCGCCGCCGGGAACATCGGCTGCATGATCCAGATCGGATCCGCCGCCGCCGTCCCCGTCGTTCACACCGTCGAGCTGCTGGATTGGGCCACCGGCGGGCCGATCCCCCCGGCGATCGCTGCCCAAGAAACGGGCACTGCCCCGGATGTGCCCATTTTGCGCTGAAGTTCTGCCGCATCCGCTTGGCATCCTTGCGAGATTAACTGGAAGCCCGCCCATGCGCCGCCGCCACTCGCTCCCCTCGCTGTGCGTGCTGATCACGTCGCTCCTGTGCATGCAGACCGCCATGGCCGGCCAGGCAATTCCGGCGCCGGTTCAGGTGGCGATGCGCACATCCGCCCCGATCCCCGATCCGATCTTCGCTGTGGGCCGGCTCGACATCGGCGATCTGGGCTTCTGCACGGCCACCGTCGTCGGCCCCAGCCTGATCCTGACGGCGGCCCATTGTCTTTTCGACGACGACACCAAGCATGCCATCGACATCGACGGCCTGGTGTTCCGGGCGGGTCTACGGGCCGACGCCGAACAGGCGCGGCGACATGTCCGGCGGGCCGTGATCCATCCCGATTACGTCCATACCGGCGTCCCGACACCCGACGCCGTCGCCGCGGATCTGGCCCTTCTGGAACTGGACCGGCCGCTCGACCGGCATGTCGTGCGGCCCTTGCCGGTCAAGGGCCAATTGGAAGAAGGCGATGCCGTCGATCTGATCAGCTATGCCCGCCTGCGGGAAGACGCGCCCACCCGGCAGGAGGGTTGTTCGGTCCTGACCCGCGGTCCCGACATCCTGGTCCTGACCTGCGACGTCGATTTCGGCGCTTCCGGGGCGCCCGTCTTCCACCATGATGGCACCGGTCTCTCCATCACCTCCGTCGTGTCCGCGATGACCGAATACGAGGGCCGCCGCGTGGCCCTGGCCGCGACAGTCGAATCCGGGCTCGACCGGCTGGTGGCGGAATTCGCCCGCCTGCCGCAACTCAGCCCCGGCGCCAAGACGGCCCGGCCCGGCGACCAGGACCGGGGCAATATGCGCTTCATTCGGCCCGGCCCCTGACACAATCGTCCCAAACGGTCCCGAAAGGACCCTGAACCGGCGACAATCCGGTCCCGAGTCCGCCCGGTTTGCCGGGCAAGTTGGAGATCACATCAGCAATGGGATCCCCGCCATGTTCCGCCCCCTCCGGCATGCCGCCGCCGCTCTTGCCCTTTGGTCCGCCGCGCTCGGCCCGGCGGCGGCCGATCCGGCCTTGCAGACCTTGCGCACCGCCGACGACAATCGCGGGTGGGAGGCGGTGGGCCGTCTCAACATCGACGATCAGGGCTTTTGCACGGCCTCGCTGATCACCGCCGACATCGTCATGACCGCGGCCCATTGCCTCTTCGACAAGGATAGCGGCGACCGCGTTCCGGCCGATCAGATCGAATTTCAGGCCGGGCTCCGCTTCGGCCGGGCCGAGGCCTATCGCGGCATCCGCCGCATCGTCCTGCATCCCGACTACGATTACGCAAAAACCGACCGGCTGGATCGGATCGGCACGGATCTCGCGCTGCTCGAACTGGACCGCCCGATCCGCAACGGCCATGTGCGGCCCTTCCGGACTCAGACACGCATCCATGCGGGCCAGGACGTGCAGGTCGTCAGCTATGCGCGCGAACGCTCCGACGCGCCATCGCGCGAGGAATCGTGCAGCGTGCTGACCCGCGACGACGCCATCCTGGTCCTGTCCTGTGCCGTGGATTTCGGCGCCTCCGGTTCCCCGGTCTTTGCGACGTTCGAAGGCGAAACCCGGATCGTCTCGGTCATTTCGGCCAAGGCCGAATGGCAGGGCCAGCCCGTCGCCCTGGCTGCGGCCATGGAAGGGGAACTGGACGCCCTGATCTCCGAATTCGCGCGCACGCCCGCCTTCCGGCCCGTGGGCAAGACCGTCCGCGTGGACGACGCCGTCGACACGGTCGCCGACTGACCGCGCGCGCCACGGGACTTGACCCGTGGCGCCGGCGGCGCATCCTTTAGCCCATGCGCTGCGTTCTTGCCGCCCTCGCCTTGCTGCCACTGCCGGCCCTGGCCGATTGCCCGCCCGCGCCGGACATCACCGCCGCGATGGACGATCTTCTGTCCCAGGTCCGCGCCGCGCCCAGTGCCGAGATCGCCCAGGGCATCTCCGCCAAGATGTGGGCCCAATGGACCCGCGCCCCCGACGGGCGCGCGCAGGCGCTGCTGGACGAAGGCATGGCCCGCCGCGCCGCTTTCGACCTTCTGGGCGCCCGGTCGATCTTCGATGAACTGATCGACTATTGCCCCGACTATGCCGAAGGTTGGAACCAGCGTGCCTTCGCCAGTTTCATCGCGGGCAACCACGGCGCCGCCTTGGCCGATCTGGACCGCGCGCTGGCCTTGCGCCCGCGCCATGTGGCCGCCCTATCCGGCCGGGGTCTGACGCTGATCGCCCTGGACCGGATCGCCGAAGGCCAGGCCGATATCCGCGCCGCGCTGGCGTTCAATCCCTGGCTCAGCGAGCGCCGGTTCCTGGCACTCGACCCCGAGGGCGGCCCGTCCGACCCGTCGCGCATTCCAGGACCCGAGATCGACCTCTGAGACTTGCCGTGGCCGCCCGCGCCCGCTAGCCCGGAGGTCGGAGCGGGCGTGGTGGAACGGTAGACACAAGCGACTTAAAATCGCTCGGGCTTGGCCCATGCGGGTTCGACTCCCGCCGCCCGCACCAGTCCGGGCCCGGCTCGTGCCGATGGCCGTGCCGTTCCCGCCCGAAATTCTGTACAAATTGGGAAACGGGCCGGAATTTTGTGTACGAATTGGGGTAGATCGGCCGCTTTCTACCGGATCCGCGCCGCCGCCAGCGCGATCGCCTGCTGGTAAACCGTCGCCGCATTCCAGTCGTTCAGCACCCGGAAATTCGCCGTCCCTTCCTGGAACGGCTGGCCGGGCTGCCAGCCCTTCTGGCGCAGGAAATTCGCCGTCGACGCCATGGCATCGGCATAGTCGTAGAAATCCACCCGCCCGTCGCCATTGCCGTCCTGACCATAGCGTAAGGCATTGCCAGGCAAGAATTGTGTATGCCCCAACTCGCCATGCGCCGCGCCCTTGGTGGAGGGCGCCAGCATGCCTGCATCGACCATCTGCAACGCCGCCAACGCGTGGGGCGTGAAGAAATCGGACCGGCGGCAATCATAGGCGACGGTTAGGATCGACGAGACGACATTCTCGTCCCCCATGAATCGCCCGAACCCCGTTTCCATCCCATGAATCGCCAGCAAGATGCCCGCGGGGACACCGTATCTCTGTTCAAGGGATTGAAAAAATGACCGATTTTGATCCAGCCGTCGGGTGGCCTGGCTGGCGAAACTGTCCAACGATCCCAGGCGGATGCGGATGAAATCGTTCAGCCCATAGCGCACGCCGCGCTGATTGCGGTCGGCGGCGATGGTGCGCGTCGCGTATTGCGCGTTCGCCAGGGCCTGCAACCCGCGCTGGCCGATGCCGACCGCCGCGGCTTCCTGCCCGAATTGCTGTTTCCAGGTCGAGAAGCCCGAGGAATCGTTGCCGCATTGCGCCGCGAAAGCGGGCGTGGCGGCAAGGGCGAGGGTAACGGCAAGGGCGCGGATCATCGGTGGCTCCTGAATCGGTCCGGTCAAATGGAAATTACCATGGCAGGTCGCTAGGACAACGTCGGGAGGCCGACATTCGTTGCTAAGCGCAGGATAGCCGTCATGTCGAGGGCCTGCGCCAAATGATCGGCCAGGGCGTCCAGGGTCGCTTCCACCTGGGCCGCGTGATCGGCGACCGTGATGTCGGCGCCCAGACGCTTCAGATAGGCGGCGCGGAAGGCGTCTTCCGCGAACAAACCATGCAGATAGCAGCCGCGAACGCGCCCATCCGGGCTGGCCGCGCCCACGACAGCGCCGTCGCGGCGCAGCCAGCCGCGTGCGGTGTCGGGGCCGGTGGTTTCGCCCAGATGGATCTCGTAGCCCCGCACCGGCAGGCCCGATGCGATGTCCTCGGCCGTCACCCGCGCCAGATGCTTCCGGGGCGTCATCACCGTGTGGACGTCGAGCAGGCCCAGACCGTCCACCGTGGCCGGCGCGCCCTCAAGCCCGTCGGGATCGGCCAGGGTCTTGCCCAGCATCTGATAGCCGCCGCAGATACCCAGGACATGGCCGCCGCGCCGGACATGGGCGGCCAGGTCGATGTCCCAGCCTTCGGCGCGGAAGGCCGCGAGATCGGCGATGGTGGTCTTCGAGCCGGGGATCAGCACCCAGTCGCAGACGGGCAGGGGCCGGCCGGATTCCACGATGTCGACCGACAGGGCCGGATCGGTCGAGAGCGGATCGAGATCGTCGAAATTGGCGATCCGGGTCAGGCGGGGAACCGCGATGCGGAAGGCACCGCCGCGCGGGGTCGACCGGATGTCGAGGATGTCCTCGGCGGGCAGCTTCCGCGCCGCCGCCGGGAACCAGGGTACGACGCCCAGCGGGGCCCAGCCGGTGCGGGCGGCGATCTCGGCCATGCCGTCGTCGAACAGCGACACGTCGCCCCGGAACTTGTTCACGAGGAAGCCTCGGATGCGCGCGGCATCATCGACCGCCAGCACGGCCTCGGTCCCGACCAATTGCGCGATCACGCCGCCCCGGTCGATGTCGCCCGCCAGGATCACCGGAATATCGGCGGCCTCTGCGAAGCCCATATTCGCGATGTCGCCCGCGCGCAGGTTGATCTCGGCAGGCGACCCGGCGCCCTCGACCACGACCAGGTCGCAGCTGTCGGACAGACGGCGGAAACTGTCGAGACAGGCGGCCAACAGCCGGGGCTTGAACGTGGCATAGTCCCGCGCCCGGACGGTCGCGATCCGTTCGCCCTGGACGATCACCTGGCTGCCGGTGTCGGTCTCTGGCTTCAACAGGACCGGGTTCATGTCCACCACGGGCTCGACTCCGCAGGCCAGGGCCTGCAGCGCCTGCGCGCGCCCGATCTCGCCCCCATCGGCGGTGACGGCGGCGTTGTTGGACATATTCTGCGGCTTGAAAGGCCGGACCCGCAGCCCGGCGCGCGTGAAATGGCGGCAGAGCCCGGCGACCAGCATCGACTTGCCCACATTCGATCCCGCGCCCTGGACCATGATCGCGCGTGCCATTCGCGGCCCTCCGCCTATCTGGACGCAGATGAATACGCCCGCGCATCTCATCCTCGGTCTGGCGGCCTTCGGCAAGCCCGGCGACCGGCGCGTGACCGGGGCGGCCCTGGCGGGGGCGCTGCTGCCGGACCTCTCGCTCTACCTTCTGGCGGGTGGGGCGCTGGCTATCGGCATCCCGGCGCAGATTGTGTTCGACGAGCTCTATTTCTCGGAGGCCTGGCAGACGGTCTTCGCCATCGACAATTCGGTCTTCGTCTGGGGCGCGGTTCTGGCGCTGGGCCTCTGGCTGCGGACCGCGTGGATTGTGGCGTTGGCGGGCGCGGCGCTTCTGCATGTCGCGACCGACTTCCCGCTGCACAACGATGACGGCCGACCGCATTTCTGGCCGCTGACCGACTGGGTCTTCGCCTCGCCGTTCAGCTATTGGGACGGCGATCACCATGCCGGATGGATCGCCCCGACCGAGGTGATGCTGGCGCTGGGGTTGGCGATCTGGTGCTGGGTCAAGTTTCCGACGCTGACCACTCGGGTCGTCATGGCCCTTCTGGCGGTCGCGCAAGTGTCGGTCGGTGGCGTCTGGGCCTATGTCTTTGCCTGAGCGACCTTGGACGCCGGGATCGCCGGCACGGGCGGCAGCGTCGTCGCCGGAACGCCCGCTTCCACCATCAGCGCGTTGGATCCGGTCTCGATCCGGCGTTCCAACTCGGCCATGAAGGTGGCGCGGTCCAGGCCGGGGGGGATCGGCTCCAGGAACTCGATCACAGCGCGGCCCGGCTTTCGCAGCAGCCCGCGCTTGGGCCAGAAGACCCCCACATTGGCGGCGACCGGGTAGCAAGGCTGCCCCAACTGTTCATAGAGGGCGAAGGTGCCCACCTTGTAGGGCCTCGTCGCGCCGGGCGCGACGCGGGTGCCCTGGGGATAGATCAGCAATTGGCCGTCGGCGCGCTTGCCCGAGTCGATCTCGGCCAGCATGCCCTTAATCGCGTCCGACCGCTTGCCGCGATGGACCGGGATGCAGCCGACGCGCAGGGCGTATTGGCCCAGCACGGGGGCATAGGCCAGAAGCGCCTTCATGATGAAGAAGCCTCGGGGCACCGCGACCCAGATCATCAGCACGTCCAGGAAGGATTGATGCTTGGCCGCCACCAGGGCGCCGTCGGTCGGCGGCGTGCCCCGGATCTCGGCCCGCAGGCCGGTCAGCGCGCCCAGCATGCGGATCGTGCTGCGGGCATACAGGTTCATGGCCCGCCGGGCGCCATCGGGCGACAGGATCATGCGCGGCAGGTAGAGCAGGCCAAGCACGGGCATCCAGGCATACATGGCAGCGTTGAAGATGAGGGATCGGAGATATTGCATCCCGTCCCCTTACTCGAACCGGGCCAGGGCGCGAAAGGCCGCGCGGCGGGTGGCGACGAAGGCCACGGCGGCCACGAAGGGCGGGATCATGATCGGCAGCAGCCATCCGGCGCCACGGAAGCCGAGCCCCGTCAGGAACCCGCCAGCGTCCTGGGCCGAGGGCAGGAGGGCCACGGCGACCATGCCGAATGCGGTGCCGACGGCCGCGCCCAGGGTCGCGCGCAAGGTGAAGCGCCGGGTGAAGGCGCGGGCGGCATAGACGTCGCGGGCGCCCACCAGGCGCAGCACGCGGATGACCTGCGCGTTGGCGGCCAGGGCCGCCTGGGCGGCCAGCGTGACGATGGCGGCCACGACGACGGCGATCAACGCAAGCGCGGTCCATCCCAAGGTCTGCAACCGGTCCGCCGCCTGCACCAACGGGCGGCGCCACCGGGTATGGTCGTCCAGGACCGCGCCGGGCACCTCCGCCTGCAGGCGCAGCCGCAAGCCTTCGGCATCGAACCCGTCGGTTTCGGTGATCTCGATCAGGCGGGGCAGGGGCAGGCGGTCCAGCGGCAGGTCCGGCCCCAGCCAGGGTTCCAGCAGGGCCGCCTGCTCCTCCGGATCCATGGACTGGGCGGTGGCCACGCCCGGTGTCCCGGCTAGGATCGTCAGGATCGCGGCCACCTGGGCCTCCGCCTGGTCGGCGGGGGCCGAGACGCGGATGGTCGAGGCCTGGGCCAGCCCCTCGCCCCAGCGGTCGGCCAGGCGCCCGGTGGCCATCGACAGCGCCAGGGCGAAGACGGCCAGGAACGCCATCGCGGCCGAAACCAGAACCGTCAGCCACACCGTATGTCCGCTGGGCGGTACGACGCGGTCGGCCTGCCGGTCGCCCACCATGGTCTCGACCACGCCGCGCAGGATCAGGGCCAGGCGGTTCACAGCTCCGCCCCCGCCGCTTGCAGCCCGCCGCCTGCCAACCGAAGGACCCGCGCCGAGACCAGCGGCTTCGCCGACCGGATCAGCGCCAGGTCGTGGGTGGCCACCAGAACGGTCTTGCCCATACGGTTCAACTCGGCCAGTAGCGACAGCAGGCGTTGGGACATGTCCCAGTCGATGTTGCCCGTGGGTTCGTCGGCGATCAGGACCTCGGGGTCCGTGATCACGGCGCGGGCCAGGGCGGCACGCTGGCGTTCGCCACCCGACAGCTCCGGCGGGCGGGCCTCGGTGCGGTGTCCCAAGCCAACCCAGCTCAGAAGTTGCATCAATTCCGCGCGCCGCTCGGGCGTATCGGTGCCCGATACCATCAGGGGCAAGGCCACGTTTTCCACCAGCGGCAGATGATCCAGGAACTGGCAATCCTGATGCACGACCCCGATCCGCCGCCGCATCCGGGACATGCCGTCGCGGTCCAGGCTTCGCGAATCCTTCCCCAGCAGATCGACCGCGCCCTCGGTCGGACGAAGCTCGCCGTAGCAGAGCTTCAGCAGCGTCGTCTTCCCGGCCCCGGAAGCCCCCGTCAGGAAATGGAACGACCCCGGCGACAGCGTCAGATCCAGCCCGCGCAGCAGCGCGTCCCGTCCATAGCTGTAGCCCACGCCCTTGAGCTCGATCACCGCGGTTATCCCGTTCTGCCTCGCCGGCTTCTGCCCCAGCCACAATCGTGACGCAATGCGTGGGCCTGGGGTCACGGGCGCGCGGGGGCATGCACCCTGGGGTTGACACCGGCGGGCCAATGGGGCGCGGTATGGCCGATTGTCACGAGGTTGGAAAAGGACGCAGCGTCAAGCCGATGCGGATCACCTGTCCGAATTGCAATGCCCAGTACGAGATCGCGGCGGATGTGATCCCCGCGGACGGCCGAGACGTGCAATGCTCCAATTGCGGCACGACCTGGTACCAAGAAGGCCGCGGGCGCGAAGCGGTGGCCGAAGCCGCGGCCCCGCGCGCCGCGCCGCGGGCGCCGGCCGGCGGAGCCGACGACAGCCCGAAGCCCCGGCGGCCGCTGGCGGACGACCGGGCGATGAGCATCCTGCGCGAGGAGCGGGAGCGGGAGGACCGCCTTCGCGCCGCCGGGCCTGGTGCCGCCCAGGCGGATGGCAACACAGGCGATGCCCGCCAGACGGCGGCTCGGGAAGCGGCGCGTATGTCGGCGGCCGCATCGGTCGCGCGCGCCCGGACCACGGCCGATACCGCCCTGGAACCCGTGCCCACCGTCGACGACGACGTCGCCGATGCCATCGCCAGGATCATGGGCGACGGCCAATTCGATGATGAAGCGGACGGTCCCGGCGGGACCGAGACGTCGTCACAGGCCGCTGGATCGCCAGCGTCCCAGAGCGCCAGCCCGTCCTCGCGCCGGGAATTGCTGCCGGATATCGAAGAGATCAACTCATCGCTGCGCCCCGACGAACGTGCGGCCGAAGCTTCTGCTGAAGCCGCCGCTGAAGCCGGTTCGGCCCAGAAGCAAAAAGGCGGTGGCAGCGGCTTTCGCCTAGGCTTCGCCGCGGTCATCGCCCTTATGATGGTGGTCGTTCTGGCCTATCTCTTTGCTGAGCCGATCGCCGTGGCGATCCCGGCGCTTGGCGGCGCCATGGAAAGCTTCGTGGGGGCCGTCGAACGCGGTCGCGTCGGCCTTGAGGCCGGTGCGGAATCCCTGCTGCAGATGATCGGACCCGACGCCTAGCCGACCGCAACCCAGTGTCAGAACCGCTCCAGTAGCCGCCGCAGGTAGTCCAGTTCCAGTTGCGGCCGCTCCCGCTCGCCCGAGCGGCGGCGGATTTCGTCCATCAGATCGCGGGCCCGGCGGGCCGCGTCGGGGCCGCCGAGCAAGGATTCGTTGGTGCCTAATGTTCCACCCTCGCCCGAGCGGCGGCCCAGGGGGTCGCGATCCGCGCCCTGGGGCGGGCCGCTGGCTTGGCCCTGTTGACCCTGCTCGCCGGGCTGACCGTTTTCGGCCAGCGCCCGGCCCAGTTCCTGCATGCCGTCGCGCAGGGCGTCCATGGCCTGGGCCTGGTCGTCCAAGGCACCACCCAGATTACCGTCGGCCAGATCGCGTTCGGCCTCGCGCATGGCCTCCTCGGCGCGGCCCAAGGCCTCGCGGGCGGCTTCGCCCGGCTCGGTGCCCGCGCCGGGCAAGTTGTCACGCAGGGTTTCCAATCCGCGGCGCAGGGCCTCCTGGCGTTGGGCCAAGCCTTCCGCATCCGTGCCGGGCTGGTCGCCCTGGCCCGGGCGTTGCGCCTGTTGGCCCTGGCCGGGCTGGCCGGGCTGCTGCCCCGGCTGGCCGCCCGGTTGCTGGCTCTGTGGACCGGGTTGGCCTTGGCCGAATTGCTGACCCGGTTGCTGTCCGGGCTGCTGCCCCTGTTGCTGGCCGTCCTGCTGACCGGGCTGGGGCCGGCCCTGCTGGCCGAACTGTTCCTGCAATTCCCGGAACGCCTCGTCCGACAATTCCTGCTGTTCGCGCAACTGTTCGCGCAATTCGTCCATGGCCTGCTGTCCCTCGCCGGGCTGGCCCTGGCCGCCCTGGCCCTGGGTGACCTGCATGTTCTCCATCATCTCCTGCAACTGGCGCAGAAGTTCCTGGGCCTCGGCCGTCCGGCCCTGGCGCATCAGCTCCTCGATCCGCTCCATCATCTGGCTCAGCATGTCGGGCGTGATCTGCTGCATGTCACCCTGGGCCTGCTGCTGGCCTTGCTGCTGCTGGCCCTGCTGCTCGGCCAGTTGGCGGGTATAATCGTCCATGGCCTCGCGCATTTCCTGGGTGAGGCGGGCGATCTCCTCCTCCGAGGCCCCCTGACGGATGGCTTCGGACAGCCGCTCCTGCGCCTGGCGCAGACGTTCCAGGGCGGAGTCGAGCGAATTCTCCTCCAGCCGGATCGCGGCCTCCCAGAGCATCTCGGCCACTTCGTCGCGGGTTTCGACCGACAGGGGTCCTTCATCCAGCCGCCGGATCGCCATGCGCACGATCAGGAAGGCGGCGGGATTGTCGAACCGGTCGCCGGCCCTCCAGGTGGTGGCGCGCAGCAGGCGGGCCACGCGCTCCCGGTTTTCGCGCGCCCAGAACAGGTCGCGCCGTTGTTCGATCAGCGCCCCGGCGACAGGGTCGTAAAAGGCGCGGCCCGGCAGCATGATCTGGTCTCTGGCCAGTCCGGACTGACCGGCGGCGTCCAACGCTTCCAATGTGATGCTGACCGGCATGCCGGCCAGTGGATGCTTCACCAGATCGGCCGCGAAGGTCGCCACCACCTCGGCCCGGTCGCCGGAAATCGGCAGGGCCATATCCATTTCCACCGGGTCGCGCGGCTCGGGGTCGACGGCCAGGCCGTGCTGCCGCGCGGCCGCACTCGGGTCCAGCGCGATGGTGATGCGCGCGGCTTCGATGCCGAAATCGTCCGACGCCTCCCAGGGCAGGGTGACAAGATCGGGATGCTCGAAATCGGCTTCGCCCGCGATGCGGATCTCCGGCGCGGCGTCGGGCGTGGCCGTCAGGGACCAGACCGGCCCCGTGACGCCGATGGCCAACGTGCCCGATTGCACGACCTCGAAATCCTGCATCGGCGCGGTCGGGTCGGCGACCTGTCGGCCCGACACCGTCTCGCTGACGGCCAGATCTGTCGTGTCGCCATAGAGACGGAGCGTGACGCGGGTTCCTTCCGGCACCTCCACGGCGCCGGCCTCGATCTCGGGCAGATAGAGTGTCGGCAGCCCGGTATGCCGCGGCGGTTCCAGCCAGGCCTCCCAGGACGGCCCGGCAGCCACGGCCTGGCCCGAGCCCGCCAAGTCCGGCATCTCGGGCGCGCGCCAGATCGTGCCGAACAACAACCCGAGGGCAGCCACAAGCACGGCCATGTAGCGCAGGGCATAGGGATCGCGGGCCGACACCTTCAGGTCGGGGGCCACGGCCCGCGCCTCGGCCAGCCGCGCCGCCATCCGGCGCTGATGCGCCTCCCAGACGGCGGCCGATGCCGCGTCGTTCTGGCCGATCGCCTGATCGTCGCGCAACGCCGCAAGCGGCCGGCCGGGCAGCGTTTCGTCCAGGCGGGCCCGCGCGTCCATCTCGGTCGGGACGCGGAAGGATCGCAGACCCAGAAGGGCGGTGATCAGCGCCAGCAGCCCGAAGGCCGCGATCAGGCTGCCCCGCCACAGATCCGGTCCGATATCGAAGGCCCAGATGGCGACGGCAGCGAACAGAGCCGACCAGGCGGGCCAGAAGCCCCGCGTGATCCGCTCGGCCCAAAGGCCCCAGCGGGTCAGCCGCAGTTGTCGCAGCACATGGGTCGTCGCGTCGGCCATTGGCGTCCCTCCGGTCGTGACCCTCAACCTAGGTGCCGAGAAGCCATTGGGGAATGGTATCGCGGGAAATCATCTCGTCAAAGGTGGGACGGCGGCGGATCACGGCGTATTGGTCCCCGTCCACCAGCACTTCGGGGATCAATGGGCGGCTATTATACTCACTGGCCATGACCGATCCGTAGGCCCCGGC
>JBCCCB010000074.1:0-14516 GCA_039033775.1 Pseudomonadota bacterium
CTCGCGCCCAGGTTGGAACGGCTCGTCGCCGCCCTGGCCCTGCTGGTTTTCTGCCTGCCGCTGGTCGCGACGGGTCCGATTCTGCGGGTCCTGTACGGGGCGGGCGACGGGCCGCAGATCACGCTGGCGGCGCTGGCCGTGTTCTATACGACGTTCCTCGCCTTGATGGTGGGGCTGCGGGCCGTGCCGCAAAGCTGGCTCGACCTGGTCCGCACACATGGCCGGGGCGCGGGCGCGCAACTGGTCCACGTCCGCGCCGCCGCGTCGGTGCCCTACCTGATCGCCGGTCTCCAGATCGCCGCCCCGGCGGCGTTCCTGGGCGCCATGATCGGCGAGTTCACCGGGGCCGAGCGGGGCCTTGGCGTTCTGACCATCCGCGCCATGCGGGGTCTGGACGTCGACGCCACCTGGGCCATCGCGACCTTGGCGGCCGGCGTCTCGATCGCCGCCTACGCCGCCTTGGGGTCGCTGGGCCGACATTTGGCATCGGCCCCGCCCGCGCTGCTTCTGAGCGCGCCCAGACCGTCCCGTATCTCGGCGTGGCGGGAACGGGCGGCCATGGCGGCGGCGGTGGTCCTCCTCCCGATCTTCCTCTGGCAAATCGCCATGGATACCTTCGGGCTGAACCCGTTTTTCGCCAAGCGGCCCGGGGACATCCTGACGTTCTTCCTGACCGACGGCCCGGCCAGGGCCACGCTGTTCCAAGCCTTCGGGGAAACGCTGATCTTCACCTTGCCCGGCTATCTGGGCGGCCTGGCCCTGGGGGCCGCCCTGGCCTGCGCCATCGTGCTGGCGCCGGCCCTGGCGACGACCGTGCTGCCGGTGGCCGTGGCGTTGCGATCCGTTCCCATCGTGACGACGGCCCCCCTTCTGGTGCTGGCCCTCGGGCGCGGCGCGGCGGGGACCATCGCCATCGTCGTTGTGATGATCTTCTTCCCGACCCTGGTCGCCTGCTTGCAGGGGCTGCGGCAGACGCCGGGCCAAGTAATCGACATCTTCGACAGCTACGCGTCGGGCCGGGCGCGCCTGCTGGTCCTGGCCCGCCTGCCCGCCATGCTGCCCGCCTTCTTCGCCGCCGCCCGGATGGGCGTGCCCGCCGCGATCCTGGCCGTGACGACGGCGGAATGGCTGTCCACGGGAAACGGGCTAGGCAGCCTGATGGCGCTGACCGCGTCGACGTCCGACTACAACACGCTCTGGGCGTCCATCGTTCTGGTCGCGGGGACGGCGGCCCTGGCCTATGCCGCCGTCGCCTGGGTCGAACAGGCGGTCCTGCGCGTCTACGCGGCCGAGCAGGTGGCGCGGTGAAGGCCGTCTTCGCGATCCCCGGCGACCGGCACCGCCGAACCGGGGGGTTCATCTACGAGAGCACGGTGCTCGACCGGCTCCGGGCGCTGGGACACTGGATCGAACACCTGCAACTCTGCAGGGACGCCTATCCCGACCCCGCGCCCGCGGACATCGCCGAGACGTTGCGCCTCTTGCAGGGGGTGCCGGCCGAGGTGCCGCTGATCCTGGACGGGTTCATCCCCGGTTGCGCAGGGGCGGATGTCCTGGCCCGGATCTCCGCGCCCATCGTGCCGATCATCCACCACCCGCTAGGGCTGGAAACAGGGCTGCCGCCGGGCCGCGCCGCCCATCTTCTTCAAAGCGAGCGGGACGCGCTGGTTCATACCGCCCACATCATCGTGCCCAGTCCGCATACGGGCCAAATCCTGCAAGATCGGTTCGGGGTCGCGCCTGAGCGCCTGACCATCGCCTCCCCCGGCTTCGATACGGTCCCGCTGCCGAAGGTCCCTGTCGATCCGCCATTGATCCTGGCCATCGGTCTTTTGGCCAAGCGGAAGGGTCACGACGTCCTGATCGACGCGCTGTCGCGTCTGACCGATCTGGCCTGGCAGGCCCGGATCGTCGGCGGGACACACGATCAAAGGGTGACGGACGCGCTGCATGCGCAGGTGGACCGTCTGGCCCTGTCGGATCGCGTCACCTTCGTGGGCATCTTGGGCGACCGGGGGATCGCGACCGCCTTCGCCGAAGCGTCGATCTTTGCGCTGGCGACGCGGTACGAAGGCTATGGGATCGTGTTCGGCGAGGCGATGCAGAACGGCCTGCCCATCGTCAGTTGCGACGGCGGCGCGGTGGCGGACACGGTCGGACCGGCCGGCGATGTCGTCGCGGTGGACGATCCAGCGGCCTTTGCCGAGGCGATCCGCCGGTTGTTGACCGACCCGGACCATTATCGCCACCGGGCCGGGGCGTCGGCGGCCCGTGGCCGCGCTCTGCCGACGTGGACAGACACGGCGGCAACCATCGCCGATGCCGTCGATCGGCACGCGCGGGTCAGGCCCTGAGCGCCAGGTCGGCCGCCCGAAGGCCGGACCGGACGGCGCCCTCCAGCGTTGCCGGCAGCCCCGTGTCGATGTGATCGCCCGCCAGGAACAGGTTCGGCCAGCGCGTGCGCGGACCATGTCGCGCCGCCACACCCTCGGGCGATTGATCGAAGGTCGCCGCCCGTTCCCGAAGCAGGCGGGCTGGCGGCATGGCATCCGGCACCGTGCCACCATGGGCGCTGATCGCAGCTGAAACGTCGGACCAGAGACACGCCAAAGCCGCGGCCCGGTCCATCCGTCCCACGGGCGCGTCCTCGGCGGCGGAGACCGTGACGGAAGCCACGTCCCCCCGCCGGAACAGCCAATGCGCCGCGCCGCCCAGGATCGCGACCAAGGGTGGCAGGGCGTTGTCCGGCACCAAGAAATGCGCGTTCAGGATCGCCTTTCCTGAAGACGGAAACCGCGCCCCAGGCAAAAGATCCGCCATCTGACGCGGTGGGACGGCGAGGATCACCACATCCTCGGGGGCCACCACGTGGCGTGTCGGCCCCAAGTCTATAGACCGTAGGACGTCGTCCCCCTGTAGGGCCGTCACCGCCTGGCGAAGATGCGGGACGATGCCACGCATAGCCAACGTCTCCATCGCCGGGTCGATCAAAGCCGGACCCAGGCCGTCGGGCGCGAACACGGGCCGGGCAGCAGCCGCGCCGCGGGCGAAGCTGCGCAGCAAGGCGGCGCGCAGCAGCGCGGCGCTGCCGACCTCGGGCGCTTCGTTCAGGACGGCGCGGGTCATGGGATCCCAGAACGCGTCCCAGGCCGGGCCCCGGCCAACGGCGTCGCCCACCGTGGCGCGGCTGCCGCTGCCCATCAGCCGGGCCATATCGGTCAGCAACGCAGGAAAGGACACGCCCGGTGGGCGTGCCCTCGTCATCAGAGCGCCCAGGGGGCCGCGTCCCGGCCGGACGGTCCAGCGCGTGCCGGTCGTCACGTCGAGGAAGGGATAGGCCGCCTCGCCCATATGCAACGCATCGCGGCCGCCGATCCGGTCGGCCCAGTCCAACACGGCGCGGTTCGCCGACAGGATCAGATGGTTGCCGTTGTCGATCACCCGGCCCAGGCGATCGTCACGGTAGGACCGGCAACGCCCGCCGGCCTTGGGCGAGGCTTCCAGCAACACCACATCGCGCCCGGCCGCCGACAGGCGCTCAGCCGCGACCAGGCCCGCCAGGCCCGCCCCAAGGACATAGGCGCGGCTCACGCGGTGGGTCGGGCGGCCAGGACGACGCCGTCGATCAACTTGCCGACCCGCGATCGGCGCGGCGGTGGGGCTGACCAATCGGCCTCCCACCGGGTCAGCAGCCGCTCGTAGGGGCCCATCATCATCAGGGCAGGCAGTAGCGGGCAGCGGCGATGGGCCGGTATCTCCATTGTCGCGGCGTCGAAGGCCGTCCGCGCCTCGCGCCCCAGGACCGCCCGTGCCAGGGGCAGGCGCGGATCGGCGCGGACAATGGCCGGATCGGCGGGCAAGCCGGCCGTGTGCAACGCATGGGCCGGCAGATAGAGCCGCCCACGCGCCGCATCCTCATCCACGTCCCGCAGGATATTCACGATCTGGAGACCCCGCGCCAAGTTCAACGCGAAGCGTTCGGACGGGGCGCCGAGCCAGGCGCCGAAGCAGCGCATGGACAGGACGCCGACCGCACCCGCGACGCGGCGAATGTAGCGATCCAGTTCGGCGGCATCGGGGGCGACGATGCAATCGGCGTCCATGCGCATGCCATCCAGGATCAGGAAGAATTCCTCCCGCGGGAGATCGAGCCATTCGCCGGCCCGTGCGATTTCCGCCCCGATGGCCGTTCCGGGCGCACCCCGGAAGACACCGTCCAGCTCACGCTCCCACCGGTCCAGTTGCGCGGCCCGGGCATCCGCGCTCTGGGCGCCGGGGGCATCGCCGTCGGCGATGTCGTCCACGGCGCGGCACAGGGCATAGATCGCGTGGATCGCTCGGCGGCGTGCGGCGGGCAAGATCCGCATCCCGGCCGCGAAGCTGGACCCGGCGGAGGCGACCACGCGGCGGACCTCCTGGATGTCCGCATTCTCGCTTGTGGCGACGGCGAAGCTCATCTGGCGGCCCAAAGGCCGACAAGGCCCGCGCGCAGAAAATCGAACCGTGTCAGCGCGATCCGACTGGCCAACGGATCGCCGCGGCGCAGCCGCACCGCCAGCCGCCGGGCCAAGGCCAGTGTTGCCGCCGACTGCGCGCGCAGCCCACGCGACTGGATCCGGCCGGGCAAAGGCGCGGCGCGAACCAGAAGGGCATCCGTCGCGTCGAGCGTCCGCCCGACGGCGGCCCGCAGGCCGCCGGATAGCTTGGGCGCGGTCAGATCGGCATCGGTAGCGCCATGCTGCACCATCCAGTCTCCGGGGACATATCGCCGCCCCAAGCGATCGTGATCCTCGGCCATGTCCTGCAAATGGTTCAGCACCTGAAGCGCGGCGCACAGCGCGTCGGACGGATCGTGGGTGTCGGCCGCCTCGCCGTGGATGGCCAGCAGGAAGCGTCCCACCGGCACGGCCGAGGCATCGCAATAGGCCATCAGATCGTCCCAATCGACGCATGCGATTCCACCGGCATCGCGTCGGAATGCGACCAACAGCTTGCGCGCCGCCGCCAGGGCCGACGCGTCTCCGACACCCGTGCCGTCGAGCGCTTCGCGCAGCGCCAAAGCGACCGCAGAACGTCCGCGACCGTCCAGCCCATCCTCCAGGGATTGCAATCGCTCCGACTTGTCTGCCGTCCCAAGGGCAGGATCATCGGCGATGTCATCCGCCGTCCGCGCATAGCGGTAGAATGCCACAACCCGCCCGCGCAGCCGGCGGGACAACAGACGGGATGCGACGGGAAAGTTCTCCTGCCGGGCAGCCTGATCGAGCGCGTATTCAGGTATGGTATTCATCGACCGCCCGGGTGGCTCCGCATCATTTCTCTTGCTGGTCGCCATGCAAAACAGTTCCACGTCACGTGACAACCCGTTCTCGGGACCTAGGTCGCCCTCGAAAGCGAAAAAGGCTCCAAAATGCGGTTTCCCATCTGTTTTCTGCTTCTGGCAGCTGGTTCATGGTCCGGCGCGGTCGCTGCGGGAGACATCACGGTCCAAGTGAACAACCTGCGATCCGAGGTCGGCTTGATCCGGGTCGCGATCTGCCCAGAGAAATCGTTTACCGAACCGACATGCCCCTGGCGCGGCTTCGCCCCGGCGGCGATGTCTGTCGTCACGGTCACGGACGTGCCCGACGGAATCTACGCCGTCCAAGCATTCCATGACGAGGATTCGGACGGCGAGCTGAACCGGCGCGGCTTCCGCCCATCCGAAGGTCTGGGCTTTTCCAACGACGCCCGAATCCGTTTCGGCCCCCCGAAATTCGAAGATGCCGCCATCCAAATCCAAGGAAACGGCGTATTGACGGTAAACATGAGGTACTATCAATGAATGCCATTTCGCAGGACCGACCGCGCGAAGTCGTCGTTATCGGCGCGGGGCCCGGCGGTCTGGCCACAGCCATGCTGCTGCGGGCGTCGGGCGCCAAGGTGACGTTGCTGGAGCAGGCCGACCGCGTCGGCGGCCGCACGGCCAGCTTCACCCAGGAAGGCTTCACCTTCGATTACGGCCCGACCTTCTATCTGTATCCCGAGGGCCTGCGCGAAATCTTCGCCGCCTGCGGTCGCAGCCTGGACGACGAAGTCGACCTCAAACGGCTGGACCCGATGTACCGGCTGCAATTCGACAACGGGACCACCTTCGACGCCACCCCGGATGTGGAGCGCCTGACCGCCGAGGCCGCCAAGATCAGCCCCGAGGACGCGCCGAACGTCCATAAGTACCTGACCGAGAACACCGACAAGTTCTCCGTCTTCAAGCCGATACTGGAACGGCCCTTCAACGGGCCCGTCGACCTCTTCAAGATGGACATGCTCAAGGCATTCCCGCTCTTCCGGCCTTGGCTAACGGTGGACCAGGACCTTCGCCGCTGGTTCAAGCATCCGGACCTGCGTCTCGCCTTCAGCTTCCAGTCGAAGTACCTGGGCATGAGCCCGTTCAAATGCCCGTCGCTCTTCACCATCGTTGCCCATGTGGAATACGGCTTCGGCGTCTTCCACCCCATCGGCGGCTGCAACGCGATCCCGGGCGCCATGGCCCGGGTCGCGCAGGAGATGGGCGTCCAGATCCGCCTGAACGAAGGCGCCGAGGAGATCGAGTTCGACGGCCGCCAAGCCAAGGCCGTCCGCACCGCCCATGACCGGATCGACGCCGATGCGGTGGTGGTGAACGGGGACTTCTCCTCGACCATCCCGAAGTTGATCCCCAACGCCAAGCGCAAGCGGTGGACCGATCAGAAGATCGCGAAGAAGAAGTTCTCTTGCTCGACCTTCATGCTCTATCTCGGCATTGAGGGCCGCTTCGACGACATGCACCACCACACGATCTTCCTGTCCGAGAACTACCTCCACAACATCCAAGAAATCGACGAGGGCAAGGCCCCTCAGGAGCCAACGATCTACGTCCAGAACGCCTCGGTGACCGACCCGACCCTGGCGCCCGAAGGCCATTCCACGCTCTACGTCCTGGTGCCCACGGGCAACTTGTCGGGCGAGGAAGACTGGGAGACGCTGGGCCCGGGCTACCGGGAGAAGATCCTGGATCGGCTGTCGAAGCTGTCCGGCCACGACATCCGGCCGCGCATCCGGACCGAGCGGATGATCACGCCCGCCGATTGGGAATCCCAGATGGGCATCTATCGCGGCGCCACGTTCAACCTGGCGCACAACCTCGGCCAGATGCTCCACTGGCGTCCCCGCAACCGGTTCGAAGATGTGGACGGCGTCTATCTGACGGGCGGCGGCACGCATCCCGGCTCGGGCCTGCCGACGATCTTCGAAAGCGCGAAGATCGCGTCGAAACTGGCGGCCGAGGATTTGGGCCTGCCGGAGCCCAGCGCCATGCCCCTGCCGGACATGAAGGAGGCCGCGGAATGAGCAAGGTTGGAATCATCGGCGGCGGCCTGGGCGGCCTGGCCGCCGCGGCAACCCTGGCGGCGCGCGGGCACAGCGTGACCCTGTTCGAAAAGAACGAATGGCTGGGCGGCAAGGCGGCCGAGTTGACCGAGGGCGGCTTCCGCTTCGACATGGGCCCCACCATCCTGACGATGCCCCGCGTGTTGGAGCGCATCTTCGGCGAGGCCGACCGGACCATGGCCGACTACCTGGACCTGCGCCGGCTCGACCCTCAATGGCGGTGCTTCTACGACGACGGCACCGTCCTGGACCTGCGCAACGACCCCAAGGAGGCCGCCGCCGAGATCGGCAAGCTGTCGCCCCAAGACCGCGAAGGGTTCGAGCGGTTCATGGCCGTGGCCGACCGCCTGTCGGACGTGTCCGACAAGTTCTTCTTCTGGCGCTCGGTCGAAGACCTGCGCGACACGATGAACGTGAAGGAGAACATGAACCTCTCGACCCTGTCGGACGTGCTGGCCCTGCGCATGCACCGGACGGTGGCGGGGCAGATCAAGAAAGACATCAAGGACCCCCGCGTCCAGCAGATGTTGGAGCACTTCATCCAATATGTAGGGAGCAGTCCCCTGGCATCGCCCGCCGTCCTATGTGGCATCGCCCAGATGCAGCAGGGCGAAGGCGTCTGGTATCCCATCGGCGGCACCCGCGCCGTGCCCACGGCGCTGACCCGCCTGGGCGAGGAACTCGGCGTCGATTACCGCACCGGCGTCGACGTCTCGAAGATCGAACTGCAAGGTGGCCGTGCCGCCGCAATCGTCGCCGATGGCGAGCGGATGGTCTTCAACAAGGTCGTGTCCAACATGGACTCGGTTCGCACCTATAAGGAACTGGTCGGCGGCCACGCCTGGGACGAGTTCGGGTATCAAAACCGCGAGGCGGCCTGCTCGGGCATCGTTCTCTATCTCGGTCTGAACAAGGCCTATGATCACCTGGCGCACCATAACTTCGTCTTCTCCCGCGACCCGAAGGAAGAATTCGGTGCCATCTACGACAAGGGCATCCCGGCGCCCGACCCGACCGCCTATATCGCCGCGCCCGCCCGCACCGAACCCGGCGTGGCGCCCGAGGGCGGCGAGGCGCTCTATATCCTTGTCCACACGCCCCATCTGCGGCTTGGCCAGGACTGGAGCCAGATGCTGCCAGGCGAGCGTAGGAAGATCATGGACAAGCTCGCCCGCGCCGCCGGGATGGCGGATCTGGAGGAGCGGATCGTCGTCGAACGCACGCTGACCCCGCAGGACATCCACGACCGCTACAAGGTGCTGGACGGCGCCATATACGGCCTGGTCAGCCACGGCCGCATCACCGGGGCCTTCAAGCCCGGCAACCGCTCGAGGCAAGTGCCGGATCTGTACCTGGCGGGCGGCTCGGCCCATCCCGGGCCGGGCATGCCGATGGCTCTGATGTCCGGCTGGATCGCCGCCGACAGCCTGCACCAGGACGCGACCGCGAACCTGGTCGCCGCCGAATAGGGCGGCGCCATGGGGGAGATCCGAGATGATCCGGTCGCCCTGCGATCCCCCTTCAAGGTGCGCTTCTTCACCGATGTCATGCGGCGTCAGATGTACGGCAATTTTCGCGCCGTCCGTCTGCTGAAACCCGGCCTGCCGAACCTGCCGCCGGACGCGCCGCTGGTCGTCTACCTCAACCATCCCGGCTGGTGGGATCCGGCGTTCTTCATCGTTCTTCGGGCGGCGTTGCTGCCGGACCACGAAGGCTACGCGCCCATGGAAAACGCCGCACTGGAACGCTACGGGTTCATGAAGCGCATTGGCGTTTTCGGCGTCGATCCCGGCAGCCCGGCGGGCGCAGTGCGGTTCATTCGGATCGGGCAACACCTGCTATCCAACCCCAAACGCAGCCTCTGGCTGACCCCCCAAGGCCGGTTCGCCGATCCCCGCGAACGCCCCGTGACCTTGCAAGCCGGATTGGCCCATCTGATGGCCCGCGTGCCAGGCGCCGTCGCCCTGCCGCTGGCCATGGAGTACCCGTTCTGGTCCGAAAAACGCCCCGAGGCTCTGGCCGCGTTCGGCACACCGCTCCGCAACGTCACGGCTGACGTCGACGGGTGGCAAACGGCTCTAACAGGCGGGTTAGAGACGATTCAAGACCATCTTGCCCAAGCCGCCATTGCCCGTGATACCGTCGCATTCGAGACGATCCTCGGCGGCGCGCGCGGTGTCGGCGGCATCTATGGGACATGGTGCCGCCTTCGCGATCTGGCCACGGGCCGCCGCCACAATCCCGATCATCTGACCGAGAGCTAGAGGCATTCCATGGTCACGATCTTAACCCTTCTCGCCTATCTCTGCCTCGGCCTTGCCGGGCTCTACGCGTTCGTCACGCTCGTGAACCTTTCCATCTTCCGGGCTCCTGCCCGTCGCCCGGGCACCGAGCCGATTCCGGTCTCCGTTCTGATCCCCGCGCGCGACGAAGCCGACAATATCGGCGATATCCTAGCAAGCGTGTTGGTGCAAAAGGATGTCGAACTGGAAGTCCTGGTCTTGGACGATGGGTCGTCCGACGGCACCGACCGTATCGTTGCGGAAGCCGCCGCCGCCGATCCGCGTATCCGGCTGCTGCGCGGCGCGGCGCTGCCCGCCGGATGGAACGGCAAGCAGCATGCCTGCCATCAGCTGGCCCAGGCCGCCCGGGAGCCGCATCTGCTGTTCGTGGACGCCGATGTCCGGCTGGCACCCGACGCCATCATTCGGATGCAAGGCTATCTGGCCAAGCGGCGCCTGGACCTGGTCTCCGGCTTTCCTCGGCAAATCACTAAAACCCTCCCGGAGATCGTCGCAATCCCCCAGATATTGGTTCTCCTATTAGGCTACCTTCCCTTCCCCATGGCCCGCATCCTGAACGGTCCGGGCTTCGCGGCGGGCTGCGGTCAGCTGATGTTGATCACCGCCGATGCCTATCGCGCGGCAGGCGGGCACGAGGCCTTTCGCGACCGCATGCATGACGGCCTGAACCTGCCGCGCAACGTGCGCAAGTCCGGGGGCCGGACGGATATCCTGGATGCAACGCCCCTGGCTCAGGTCCGGATGTACGACAATTGGCCGGATATCTGGCAGGGCTTCAGCAAAAACGCGACCGAGGGCATGGCCAAGCCGGTCGCCCTGCCGATCTGGACGGTTCTACTTGGTGGCGGTCATGCCCTGCCGCCGATCCTGGCCTTGATCGCCACGGGGCTTAGCGCGGCCGAGGCCGCCTTGATCGCGGGATCGGCGACGGGCCTCGTTCTGCTGGCCCGCGCGGCCTTGGCGTGGAAAGTGCGGCAGCACCCGATCTCGGTCCTGTTGCATCCGGTCGGGGTCTTGGTCACGCTCTGGATCCAATGGTCGGCCCTGCGCGACGCGCGCCGGGGACGTCCCGCCGTCTGGCGCGGCCGGACCTATGACGTGAACTGAGCCAGGCAGATCGGCTGTCCGGCGGCGCGGTTACGCTGGAACCACCGCCCGGTTCCGCATTAGGATCGACGCGTTCAGCGCACCGGCATAGCTGACCCAGATCAAATACGGCACCAGGATCCAGAACGCCAAGGCGTCCAGCGGCCAGAGAGAGACCAAGAGGCCCACCACGGACAGCCACAGGAACCCGATCACGATCATCGCGGCGCCCAGCCTCTTGAGACCGAAGAAGATCGGTGTCCAGAGCGTGTTCAGCGCGATCTGAAAGGCCCAGAAGGCCAACGCATAGGCCGAACCTTCCATCGTCGCCACACGGGCGGCCGCAAAGGCCAGCGCCAGGTAGAGCGCCGTCCAAGCCAGCGGGAACAACCAATCGGGCGGCGTCCAAGCTGGCTTCGACAGCCGCCGATACCAGTCGTCGGGGGAAAACATGCCACCGGTGGTGGCCGCGGCGCAGCACGCGCCGAGGAAAATAAGGAAGAGGGCCCAGTCCATGGAGGGTTAGCTAGGCCACGCGCCCCTGTCGTCCACGCGATCCTGGGCCGCCAGTTGGGCAAAGACCTCGGTGAGCCCGTCGCTCCACCCGCCGCGTGCCGGGCGCGGATCGGCGGCGGCACGCACCAAGAAGGCCGTTTCGTCCAGGGGTCGGGCATGCAGGATGGGCGAATGGGGCAGGGCGGAAATCCAGACCGCCTGCCCCATGGCGCGGGCCAGCCAAACCCCTTTCTGCCAGCCGCAGGTATGGGCGCGGCCCGAAACGCTGTCGAACCCGGCTCGGCGGACCTCGGACCCGATGCCGTCGTAGATATGCCGCGCCGCCAGGATCCCGGGCCGGGCCGCGATGGGCAGGCGCGCGACGCCGGTCTCGGACCGGTGATAGAGCCGCCGCGCCTCGGCCAGCAGGCGCCGGACCATGGCGCGAATGGCAGGCGTCGCCTGGGGATCGGCGAAGAAGGTCTCGGGGTCGATCCCGGCCTCGGCCATCCAGTCGGTGGGCAGATAGAGCCGCCCGGCGCGCGCATCCTCTCCCACGTCGCGGGCGATATTGGTCAGTTGCATCGCGACGCCCAGATCGCAGGCCCGTGCCAGGGCATCGGCGTCGCGCACGCCCATCAGCACGCACATCATCGCGCCCACCGCGGAAGCCACGCGGGCGGAATAACCCCGCAGCTCCGACAGGTTGGCATAGCGACGGCCAGTCGCGTCCCAGGCCAGACCTTCCAGCAGCGCCTCGGGCAGGGCGCGCGGCATGTCGAATTGCGCGATCACCCGGGCGAAGGCGCGGTCGGCCGGGGCGTTTTCGGGCCGGTCGGCGAAGGCCTTGTCCAACCGGTCGCGCAGGCGCAGCACGGCGGGCGCCTTGTCTTGAACCTCGTCCACGGCGTCGTCGGCCAATCGGCAGAAGGCATACAGCGCCAGGGCCGGGTCGCGGACGGAGCGGGGCAGAAGGCGAGACGCCGCATGGAAGGACAGCGATCCGGTGCGGATCGCTTCGCGGCAATGGGCCATGTCGGCGACGGCCAGGTCGGTGCTCATTCCGCCGCCTCCCGCGTGTAGACGTCGTGCCGGATGTGGCTGATGTCGGGGACCACCTGTTGCAAGACCTCGGCAGACGCCACGACGCCGGGAAGTCCGGCGCCCGGATGCGTCCCGGCCCCGACCAGGAACAGGCCCGGGATTTCTTCAGACACGTTATGCGGCCGGAACCAGGCCGATTGCAGGATGCGCGGCTCAATGGAGAAGCCGGAGCCGTTGGGGGACAGATACCGGTCGCGGAAATCCTCGGGCGTCAGGCAGAGACTGGCTGACAGATGCCCCGAAAACCCCGGCAGAAGCCGGTCTTCCAGCACCGCCTGGACGCGGGCGCGGTAGGCGTCGCATTCTTGCGACCAGTTGACCGAATCGCCATGGCCCAGATGGGGCACGGGCGACAAGGCGTAGAATGTGTCGTCACCTTCGGGCGCGACCGACGGGTCGGTGACCGAGGGACGGTGGACATAAAGGCTCATATCCTCAGCCAGGTTGCCCGTCCGGAAGACATCCTTCAGCAGCCCCTCGTAGCGCGGTCCCGAAACGATCGTGTGGTGACCGACATCGGGCCACAGGTCGCGCGTGCCCTTTGTTCCGAAGTACCAGACGAACAGCCCCATGGACCAGCGGGTCCGGCGCAGCCGTCGCGGGGTCCACCGATTGCGCCGTCCTTTCAGAAGCCGGGCGTAGGTATGGCCCGCATCGGCGTTCGAGACGACGATATCGGCGGCGATCTCCTCTCCGGTGGTAAGGCGGACGCCGCGGGCGCGGTTGTCGCGATCCTGGAGGATCTCCGAGACCTGGGCCTTGAAGCGCAGCAAGCCGCCCTGGGCCTCGACCACATCGGCCATGGCCCGCGCCATGGCCGCCACGCCACCCATGGCGTAGTGCACGCCCTGGGTCTTCTCCAGGTGGCTGACCAACGCATACATCGAGGTCACCTTCTCGGGATCGCCCCCGATGAAGAGCGGGTGGAACGACAAAGCCATGCGCAGGCGCTCGTCGCTGACCCGGCTTCGCACCAGGGACAAGATCGACTTGTCTGCGCGCAGGGCCGCGAAACTGGGCATGACCTTCAGCGTCGACCAGAGCTTGTGCATCGGCTCGGTCAGCATGCCTTCGTAGCCGACGACGTAGCGCTTGTAGGAATCGTCCAGGAACGTGCGCCACCCCTCGACATCCTTGGGCGACAGGCGGCGAACCTCGTCCTCCATCGCCCGTTCGTCCGCGAAGGCATCCAGGTGGGACCCATCGGGCCAGGTGATTCGATAGAACGGATCCAGCGACCGCAGCTTGACAGCCCGGTCGAAGTCGCGCCCGCAGGCGGTGAAGAGATCGCGGAAGACCTGCGGCGCCGTCACGATGGTCGGCCCCAGATCGAAGCGATGACCCTGGGAGGTGATCGACGAGGCGCGTCCGCCCGGCATGTCCAGCCTGTCGAGCACCGTCACCTTCCAGCCCTTGGCGCCCAGCCGCATGGCGGCGGCCACCCCCCCCATGCCCGCACCGATGACGACGGCCCGGGGTTGGCCGGAGATTTCGATATTCTGATGGCGGGTCATTCGGGGTACTTCCGTAACTGTCCACTTCGGTTTACATGATAAATGTCCTGTCTGCCAAGCCATTGTGGCGGCGGGGCTGGCACATTCGGTGCCGAAGGACCGGACGATGCAAACCGTGACACTGACTCTCTATCGCTTCGGGCCCTGGGCCGACCGGCTTTGGGCCTTCACGCAGATGGGCCTTGCCCGCTATCCGCTGTCCCGGCTGCCGGGTCTGCGCTTCCGCAAGCTGCTGGGCGTCGGCACGGGCGAGGGGTTCACCCCGGTTCCCGACACGGCGCGCTGCGCCATCCTCTGTGTCTGGACCGACGAGACCGCCGCCCGCGAAGGGCTGGCGCGGCCCGTCTTCCAGCGCTTTCGCCGCCGCGCAACGGAGGTCTGCACCCTGACCCTGCAGACTGTCGCGGCGCGCGGCCAATGGTCGGGCACATCCCCGTTCCGGGCCGACGCCAAGCCGTCCGGCCTTATCGCCGCCCTCACGCGCGCCACACTCCGCCCGCGCAAGGCATTACAGTTCTGGCGTCGGGTGCCCGATATAAGTCAAATGGTCGGCATGAACGACGACGTCCTTTTCAAAGTCGGTGTGGGCGAGGTTCCCTTCCTGCAC
>JBCCCB010000075.1:0-14373 GCA_039033775.1 Pseudomonadota bacterium
ACGCCGCCCAGCGAGATGCGGATGAATTCGCGCCCCGTGGCCTTGGCGACCGACTTACCCAAGCTGGTCTTGCCCACGCCCGGCGGGCCGACGAGGCACAGGATCGGGCCTTTCAGCTTCGCCGACCGGGCCTGCACGGCCAGGTATTCGACGATCCGCTCCTTGACTTTCTCAAGACCATAGTGATCCTTATCAAGGACTTCCTGGGCTTTGTTAATGTCCTTCTTGACACGGGACTTGGTGCCCCACGGGATCGACAGCATCCAATCGAGGTAGTTGCGCACCACCGTCGCCTCGGC
The DNA here is from genome assembly GCA_039033775.1 of Pseudomonadota bacterium. GTDB lineage: Bacteria > Pseudomonadota > Alphaproteobacteria > Rhodobacterales > Rhodobacteraceae > Jannaschia. The sequence continues at coordinate 300 of JBCCCB010000075.1, forward strand.
CGACATCGGGCTCATGTTGCGCAGCTTCTTCAGCTCGCCTTCGGCCTTTTCGCGCGCTTCCTTCGACAGCTTGGTCTCGGCAATCCGGGCTTCCAGCTCGGCCACTTCGTTCTGGCCATCCTCGCCGTCGCCCAGCTCCTTCTGGATCGCCTTCATCTGCTCATTCAGGTAGTACTCGCGCTGGGTCCGCTCCATCTGGGATTTCACGCGGGACTTGATGCGCTTCTCGACCTGCAGGACGGACATTTCGCCCTGCATCATGCCGTAGACCTTCTCCAGCCGGTCGGACACGGTCAGCATTTCCAGAAGCTCCTGCTTCTGGCTGACCTCGATCCCCAAATGACCACTGACCAGATCCACCAGCTTGGCGGGATCCTGGGCCTCGGCGACGGCGCCCAGCGCTTCCTCGGGGATATTCTTCTTCACCTTGGCATAGCGCTCAAATTCGTCTGCGACGGAGCGCATCAGCGCGTCGATGGTCGCTTCGTCGCCTCGGGTTTCCTCCAGGCGGCTTGCCTCGGCCTCGAAGAATTGGTCGTTGTCCAGGAAGCGCGTCACCTTGACCCGCGCGCGCCCTTCGACCAGCACCTTCACGGTGCCGTCGGGCAGCTTCAGCAGTTGCAGCACGTTGGCCAGCACGCCGATGCGGTAGATGCCGTCTTCGTCGGGTTCGTCCACGGAGGGATCGACCTGACTGGACAGCAGGATCTGCTTGTCGTCCTGCATCACCTCTTCCAAGGCGCGCACGGATTTTTCGCGGCCCACGAAGAGCGGGACGATCATGTGTGGAAACACCACGATGTCGCGCAGGGGCAGGACGGGATGGATGGAATTCGTCATGTCTAGTCCTTTCGCAAAGGCCCTATGCCCCGATTGCGGCAGCCATGGGACCTTCCGGTCTGAACGCCAGAGGTGGGGATACCGAGACACCGCGTCAATGTGCGGGCATGTTCTCGTGATGTTTGCCGCAATTTGACGGTCTCGCGCGGGCCATGCAAGGGGAAGCGCGCCATCCGACGCATTTCCGTTGCCGAAAGTTGTGGATCGTCCCCTGCGGTGGCGCCGTAAGGGGGGCGTAAGGTCGGTTGGGCATTGGGTCCGCATGCCCGATCCCGCGAGGCGGACCGGGAGACCCAGCGAAAGGATGCCCCATGATCCAGGACGATTTGCCGATCCAGCCCGATGCAATCGCCGCGTCGTCCCAGACAGGCGACCCCGGCGCCGCGTTCGAGGACACACTGGTCGCCCAGACCCAGACCGGGCGGCCGGTGGATCCGGTCCCACCCGGCCGTCAGCCGACCATCGGCGGGCCCAATCCGGGGGGACAGGGCATCGCGGGCGGGATCAGCATCCTGATCAACGCGATCAACGGCCTGCGGCAGATGAACGAGATGGGCAGGGCGCGCGAGGGGCTGGAGGCCAGCCTGACCACGGCCATCGACCAATTGGAAACGGCGGCGGACGTTCGCGGCCCCGGGCAGTTCGTCGAATTGCGGATGCAGTATCGCGACGCGGGCGGCGTCAACGACTTCGAGGGGATCGTCATCTCGGAGACCCGCGACCTGTCGCGCGCCGACCAGCCGGAATTCCGGGCGCCGTTGCCGCCCGGGGTCAGCGAATATGTGGTGCGCATCCACAACCTGCCCAATTCCGACGTGCCCGGCATGGTCGGCCTGGACCAGGCGCGCGCCGATCTCGCCCGGCTGCAACGCTGACCCATCCGCCTGTCGGGGCGGGTCAGAGCGGCTCGATATCCCCCTGCGCCCGCCCGGCATGGAAATCGGCCTCCCAATCGGTAAAGCGCCCCTCGGCGATGGCGGCGCGCAGGCCGGCCATCAGGTCCTGGTAATAGTGCAGGTTGTGCCAGGTCATCAGCATCGAACCGATGATCTCTTTCGCGCGGCTGACATGGTGCAGATACGCCCGGCTATAGCCGCGACAGGCCGGGCAGCCGCAAGCCTCGTCCAGGGGGCGCGGGTCGTCGGCGTGGCGGGCATTGCGGATGTTCACCACGCCGTGGCGCGTGAAGGCCTGTCCGGTGCGCCCCGACCGCGAGGGCAGGACGCAATCCATCATGTCGATGCCCCGCTTGACCGCGCCGACGATGTCGTCGGGTTTGCCCACGCCCATCAGATAGCGGGGCTTGTCGACGGGCAGCTGGTCGGGCGCGTAATCCAGGCAGCCGAACATGGCCTCCTGCCCTTCGCCGACGGCCAGACCGCCGACGGCATAGCCGTCGAAGCCGATACGGGTCAGCGCCTCGGCACTCTCGGCTCGCAAGTCTTCTTCCAACCCACCCTGCTGGATCCCGAAGAGGGCATGGCCCGGCCGATCGCCGAAGGCATCGCGCGACCGCGCGGCCCAGCGCATCGACAGGCGCATGCTCTCGGCGATGCGGTCCCGGTCGGCGGGCAGGGCGGGGCATTCGTCGAAGCACATCACGATGTCCGATCCCAGCAGCCGCTGGATCTCCATCGACCGCTCGGGCGTGAGGCGGTGCTTGGAGCCGTCGATATGGGACTTGAACGTCACCCCGTCCTCGTCCAGCTTCCGCAGCTCGCCCAGGGACATGACCTGGAACCCGCCGGAATCCGTCAGGATCGGGCGGTCCCAATTCATGAAGCGATGCAGGCCACCCAACCTGTCGATCCGTTCGGCGGTGGGGCGCAGCATCAGATGATAGGTATTCCCCAACAGCACATCCGCCCCGGTCTCGCGCACCGAACCGGGCAGCATGGCCTTCACCGTCGCCGCCGTGCCCACGGGCATGAACGCGGGCGTCCGGATATCGCCCCGGGGTGTGGAGATCACGCCGGTTCGGGCGCGCCCGTTCGTGGCGGTCAGCGAAAAGGCGAAGCGGTCGGTCACGGGCGGCCCCCACATGTCGGAGCGCGCGGCCTATCATGGGGCTTCGGGCGCCGAAAGGGCGGCCCGCCGGTCGCGGAGCCCAGGGCAAAATCACATCCCTGGGACGTCACCCTCGGGACACGCCTTCGTGACGGGACCGGATCGGAACCAATCCCTATCTTCTGCATTGCAAAAGTAGTTCTCTTCCGCCTTCCGATCGTTTGGAAAGATTTCGTCCCATGCGTGCTCTCCCGCTCTCCGCCGCCGTCTTCGCCCTGCTCGCCGTCCCCGCATTGGCCCAGGAGATCGTTCCCATCGACCCCAATCCAGCGCCGGTGATGTCCAGCCAGTTCGGATCGAGCTACGACTGGACCGGCTTCTATGTGGGTGGCGCCCTGGGTTATGCGAACGGCGATCCCAATAGCGGCTTCGGCGACGACGACGCCTTCATCGGCGGGTTCCGTCTGGGATACGACCAGGATCTGGGCGGCTATGTCATCGGCGGACGGGTCGATTACGACTTCACCGATCTGGATGTGGCCGGCGGCGAGATCGAGGGAATCTTCCGCCTCGGCGCCCGGATCGGCTTCGACCAGGGCCGCAGCCTGATCTACGGCATCGGCGGCTATGCCGAGACCAATACCGACGGCATCGGCAGCGGCGACGGCTTCTTCGTCGGCGGCGGCTACGAGGTCTTCGTGACCGAGCGGATCAGCGCAGGCGTCGAAGTCCTGTACCACGATCTGGACGATTTCGGCGGCGGGGTCGACGTGGAGACGACGACGGCGACTGTAGGCGTCAACTTCCGCTTCTGACCCCTTGCGACCACGGCCATCAGGCCGGATCGTCGTGCCATGCGCATCTTGATGTTGAACGCCTGGGACGGACGGCTCCATGACGACCTGCTGCCCTATCTTGCAGCGGCACAGGCGGACGTTCTCTGTCTGCAAGAAGTGATCCACACAGCCGGGGCGGGACAGGATTGGCTCACCTACCGGGATGACGGCATGGCTTTGCCCCAGCGCGCCCGCTTCTTTACCGATCTCTGCGCCGCGCTGCCCGACCATCAGGGTATTTTCTGTCCGGCCGCACGGGGCGACTTGTTCCACGGCGAGACGGCCATCCCCTCCCAATGGGGCCTCGCCACATTCATCCACCGCCGCCATATGCTGATCGGCCAGTTGCAGGATCTGGTCTTCCGCGACTTCTCGGCCGATGGCTACGGCGACCATCCCCGCTCCCGCTCGGCCCACGTGGTTCGGATCTTCGACGAGGCCGCGGACAGGCCGATCACCATCGCCCATATGCACGGCCTCCGCGACCCGGAGGCCGGCAAAGCCGACACGGCCCAGCGCAAAACACAAGCCGACCGCTTCCTGCGGATGATCCGCTCGATCCATCGCCCCGGCGAACGGCTGATCGTCGGCGGAGATTTCAACGTCCCGCCCGGGTCCGAAACCCTGACCATGCTGGGAACCCTGGGCCTGACCGATCTGGTCACCACGCGCGGCTTCGAGGGGACCCGGACCCGGCACTACGGGAAGCCAGGCCGCTTCGCCGACTACCTGATGGTTAACGGGGACGTGCCGGTGCGGGCCTTCGATGTCGTCACCGAGCCCGCCGTGTCTGACCATTGCGCCCTCATGCTCGATACCGGCTGACCCGCCGCCGCCCGTCCGCTCGACGGACAAATCCAGACCCGCCTTGTCCCCCCTGGCGACAAACCTTATGTTTTCCGTCAAGCATCGCTCGCCGAGGACGCCATGACCGCCGAATCCCCCGACCGTTTGGAAGGCGCGCCGCTGATCGCGCCGTCGTCCACCGACCACGATCTGCACGAACCCGTGGTGGATGCGTGCCGCTCGGTCTTCGATCCTGAAATTCCGGTGAATATCTACGACCTGGGCCTGGTCTATACGATCGACATTTCATCCGAGAATGACGTGAAGGTCGTCATGACCCTGACGGCCCCCGGCTGCCCGGTGGCCGGCGAGATGCCGGGTTGGGTCGCCGATGCCGTGTCGTCCGTGCCGGGGGTGAAGACCGTGGACGTGGATCTGACATGGGAACCCCCTTGGGGCATGGAGATGATGTCCGACGAAGCCCGCTTGGAACTCGGCTTCATGTGACGTTGCCCGGCGCCGGACATCGGCCGCAAACCTCTGTTGGACCTAACCGGGCCTGATGGCCCCTCGTCGGCCCGCTTTGTGCAGCCGAACGAACTTTTAAGACCATTCCGCTATCCGGACCGCCTCTGTCGGCACAATCCGGATCAGATATGGCTACCTACAACTTCGAGGGATATGCCCCGGGCACCATTCAGTTTCTGGGTGGCGCGACCGGATTCCCGACGAATGCGGCCGCCATCGGACTTCAGTTCCGGATCGACCCGGCCTTCGATGCGGCCACGGACCGCTACCAATACGAAGTCACGGAACCGGGTGGCGGCGACCAATTGTCGGGGGACCAGGGCGCCAGCGAGGTCGGCGAGGATACGGATCAATATGGAACCGTCCGGGATGCCGACGGCAACCTGATCGCTGGCGGACCGAACACCCTGCTCTATGGCGAACATGCCTATTCGGTCCAGGCGCCCGATGGGACGGTCATCAACTTCTACACCGTGGAAGTGGCTGGGCAGGACATGGGCTTGGTGTCGGACGCGCCCCTTCAGCCCGGTGTCACCTATGAGATCGTCAGCGAAAAGAACATCGTCCCGGGCGACGAGCCGTTTTACAACACCTTCGCCGGTGTCGACTACGACCCTGGCGCGGCGAACGCCATCGACGGCGGCCGGTACGGCGATGATCTGCATGGCGGTGCAGGCGCCGACACGATCGAAGGCGGCGGTGGCAACGACACCATCGGCGGCGGCGACGGCGACGATGTCATCTCGGGCGATTCCAACGGTGCGACCCGGGTCGGCTTCAAATGGTCCGACGTGCCCGATCCCGACGATGGCGGACAGATCGACGACGAGGACATCGCCGAGACCGGCACGCAGAACGTGGGCGGTGTCGACGTCTCCTTCGCCTTCACGGGTACAGGCAACAATGGCGGGTACGAGACCGACGGCAACTACGTCGCCGGGATAGATGCGGGCGGGCAAACGGTCGATGCCAACAGCTCCTGGCAGATCGGCGCCGCCCATTTCGAGACCGCCGAGATGGCGCTCACCTTCTCGGAGGAGGTCGAGAACGTCGCGTTCCGGATCAACGATCTGGACGACAGCGCCGATCAGACCGAACAGGTCACCGTTCAAGCCTATGACTTGGCGGGAAATCCGATCCCGGTCACGGTCACCTTCGGATCGAACCTGATCGCATCCGATACGGACGGCGTGGCAGGCAGCGAAACCGGCACGGGCACGGCATCCCAGGGCAGCGGCGATGCCGAGGCGTCCATGCTGGTGCAGATCGACGGGCCGGTCGGGCAGATCGTCATCACCTACAAGGACCTCAACCCCGACAACCTCGGCGGTCAGGTAAACATCACCGATCTCTGGTTCGACGAACCGGTCGAGGCCGGGAACGACGTGATCGACGGCGGGGCGGGGGCCGACACGATCGACGGGGGCGACGGCGACGACAGCATCTTGGGCGGATCCGGCGGGGACGATCTGTCTGGGGGCGGCGGCGCAGACACGCTCCGGGGGGGCGACGGCGGCGACACGCTCCGCGGCGGCGAAGGCGCCGATCGGCTGTTCGGCGACAGCGGCGCGGACACTTTCATCGTCGAGGAGGGCGGCCTGGGCGACACCCTGGTCGGCGGCGAGACCGGAACCGATGCCGACATCATCAACCTGAGCGATCTGGCCGGCCCCGTGACCGTGAGCCATACTGGCCACGAGGAAGGCACGATCACCGACGGCACGGGAACCAGCCACTTCTTCGAGATCGAAGGCATCATCCTGACCGATGGCGCCGACTATGCGGTCGGCGGAACGGGCAACGATTCGTTCTTCGGCGGCGCGGGCGACGATATCCTGCGGGGATGGCAGGGCGATGACAGCCTCGTTGGCGGTGCAGGGAACGATTACCTGATCGGCGACAGCGGCGCCGATACGCTGGAAGGCGGGACCGGCGCCGACACGCTTGTCCATTACAGCGGCGCGGCCTCGCTTTCGGGTGGCGACGATGCCGATACGTTCTTTCTCTACGACGCGTCCAATGGCTTCGGGGCCAGCTTCGAAGGCATCACTATCGACGGTGGCGAGGGCGGGATCGACGACGACGTCATCGACCTGTCGGCGTTCGGCGCGCCGGTCACGGTGTCTTTCACCGGCGACGAAGCAGGCACGATCACCGACGGCACCGATACGGCCACCTTCCAGGGCATCGAACGGTTCGTTCTGAGCGACCAGGCCGACGTGGTCGACATGGGCGATAACACCGCGCCCGCGACCATCGACGCGCGCGACGGCGACGACGGCGTCACCCGCATCCGCTCGGGCCAGAGCGTCGATGGCGGGTCGGGCAACGACACCCTCATCGGGGAAGGCTCCGACGGCGCCGGGATCTCGACGATTTCCGGCGGCGGCGGCGACGATGTCATTGACGGCGGCGATCGCAGCGACCTGATCTACGGGGGCGACGGTAACGACACGATCGAGGCCGGCGAGGAAAACGCGATCGGTGACAGCGACACGGTCTATGGCGGGACCGGCGACGATCTGATCACCTCGTCCGAAACCGATGGCGGCTCGGACGACCGTCTCTACGGCGAGGCGGGCGACGATACCATTGCGGTCGCCGGTGGCGACAACGTCCTGTCGGGGGGCGACGGGGCGGACGTGCTGCAAGGCGGCACAGGCTCGGACACGTTGGAGGGCGGCGCGGATGGCGACACCTTCGTCGTCCAGGACGGCTTCGGCACCGACACCATCGTGGGCGGCGAAACCGCGACGACTGGCATGGATGCCGACACAATCGACCTGTCGGCGCTGACCTCCCCGGTCACGGTCACCTTCAACGGCCCGGGCGCCGGCACCATCACGGACGGCGCGTCCACCATCACCTTCTCGGAAATCGAGACGCTGATCCTGACCGGCCAGGCCGACCTGGTCGATGCGTCCAACGACACGGCGGGGATCGAGATCCTCGGCGGCTCCGGGGACGACACCATCATCGGAGGTTCGGGCGCCGATACGATCCGGGGCGATCGCGGCAATGACGACATCCAGGGCGGCGACGGCCGGGACAGCCTTTCCGGTGGCCTGGATCAGGACACGCTCGACGGCGGACTGGGCGATGATACGCTCAACGGCGGCGGCGGCGACGACAGCCTTCTGGGCGGCGACGGGCAAGACCGCCTGGAGGGGGCAAGCGGAAACGACACCTTCCTGGCGGGCGATGGAGACGACGTCGTCAAGGGCGGCGACGGAAATGACATCGTCTTCGGCGGCGAAGGGGCCGACCGCATCCAAGGGGACGACGGCGCCGATCACCTGTCGGGAGAGGCGGGCGACGATACCCTTGCGGGAGGGATCGGGGACGATACGCTTGACGGCGGCGCAGGCAACGATGTCCTGACGGGCGGTGCCGGGTCGGACAGCCTGGAAACCGGGCTGGGCGATGACACCGTCATTCTATCGAATGCCGGCGGCGCCGACATCGTCACCGATTTCGACATCGCGGACGATGACGGCGACGGGTTCACCAACGATCAGTTGGACGTCTCGGACCTGACCAATGGCAACGGCCAGCCCATCACCGCATCGGATGTCACGGTCACCGATGACGGCTTCGGAAACGCCCTTCTGACCTTTCCGCAAGGCGAAAGCGTCCTTCTGCGGGGCGTCAGCCCGAGCCAGGCCAGCAGCGCCCAAGCGATGAATTCCATGGGCATCCCCTGCTTCACGCTGGGGACCCGCGTTCAGACCCCATCCGGCCCGGTGCCCATCGAATACCTGCGCGTCGGCGATCTGGTCGATACGCGGGATAACGGCCCCCAACCGATCCGTTGGATCGGGTCCAGCACCTTCGGCCCGGCCGACTTGGCCGCCACCCCGCGCCTGCGGCCCGTGCTGATCCAAGCGGGTGCACTAGGAAACGACCGGCCGGTCCTGGTCTCCGCGCAGCACGGCCTGCTCTGCGCCGACCCAGGCGAACCTGGCGGCGAAGTCCTGACCCGCGCCATTCATCTTTGCCGCCTGCCCGGCAGCCGGGTGCGCGTGGCCGCCGGCAAGCGCCATGTGACCTATTTCCATATCCTGTTCGAACGGCACCAGATCGTCTTCTCCGACGGTCTCCCCTCCGAGAGCTTCTATCCCGGCAAATGGGCCGTGGCCGGCCTGTCCCTGACTTGCCGGCTCGACCTGATCCAGCTGATCCCCGGACTTGCAGTCCAGCCGGCCGAAACCGTCTATGGCGCGGCCGCCCGGCGCGTCTCTCGGTTTTCCGAGTTGAGACAGACGATCGGCGGCGCTCCCGCTCGTCAATTCGCCGTCGCGACCTGACGCCACAGCCCGATCTGGGACGCCGGTCACCGACGCGGCGGCGGACCCGCGATCTTCCGCGCTATTCCCCTTTCATGGCACCACCCGATACGCGCCCGGCATTCGGGATGCGCATCGTCGACCCAGGCTCCGAACATCGGTCGACACCGCGCCTGCCTCCGATATGAAACGGCCATGGCCGGTCCGGCATCGACGGCACCATGACGGAACCCATGTGGAACCCTGCGGGTTCGCAAGAAATGGGACAGATGATCATCCGGCTGCTCACAGCCCTCGCCGTCGCTTTCCTGCTGGGACCCGCAGGGGCCCAGGAAGATCCGTTCTTTACCGTCGACGGTCTGAATACCGGCCTCGCCGCCCCGCCCCAGGGCGTGGACCGGCGCACCCCGCGCACCAGTCTCGACAGCTTCCTGACGGCGGCCGAGGCGGACGATTGGGCAACGGCCGCCCACATGCTGGACTTGCGCGATATCCCCGAGGCGGATCAACCCAGGAATGGTCCGGTCCTGGCGCGAAAGCTCCATTCCATCCTGGAGCGCAAGGCCATCCTGGAATGGGGCACCCTGCAACAGCGGCCGGACGCGCTCCAGGTCATCGGCGGCCGGCAACAGGCCCAGGCGGGCGAGCCGCGCCGCTCGCTTCTGATCCGCGATCTCGACCTGTCCCCGGTCCCCGCCACGATCCGGCTGAACCGGATCAAACCGGCGGAAGACGCCGCCCCGGTCTGGATCTTCCCGCAAGAGACCGTCGCCGACATCGACGCGCTCTACCGCGAATACGGCCCATCACCCTGGGAGGCCCGCCTCCCGCCCTGGCTGCTGAACCACGGACCTTGGAACCTGATGTGGTGGGAGCTTATCGGCCTGCCCTTCCTCCTGGGCTCGGCGGCCGGTCTCGGCTGGACGGTTCATCGGGGCCTCGACCGCGCGCGCCGGGGCGCATCGCGCGAACTTGTCCGCGGTCTCCTCCAGGCCATCCGCTGGCCGGCGCTGATTTTCGCCGTCACCCTGTTCGTCTCGCAGATCACCAACCGCATCTTCGTCTTCTCGGGCGAGATCGACACCGTCATCTCCCCCCTCATCGCCGTGGGCTATGTCACGGCGACCCTGATGCTGGTCATGGGCGCCATGGACGCGGTCCTCGACAACACCCTGTCGCCCGCAGACGACATCGACCTGATCGACAGCCAAAGCGAGGAGGCCCGCACCACCGCCACCAAGCTCAACGCCGTCAAGCGGATCCTCTCGGTCCTGATCTTCCTGATCGGCGCCGGTATCGTCTTCTCCACGGCCGACGTGTTCCGCGGGCTGGGCCTGTCCATGCTGGCCTCGGCGGGCGCGCTGACCCTGATCGTCGGCTTCGCGGCCCGGTCGATCTTGGGCAACATCCTGGCGTCGCTTCAGATCGCGCTCAACCAATCGGCGCGCGTCGGCGACCGGGTCGAATGGAAGGGCTATCTCTGCTACGTGGAGCGTATCAACCTGACTTACATTCAGCTCCGTGACTGGGACGATACCCGCGTCGTCGTCCCGGTCGAGGAGTTCGTGTCCGAAACCTTCGTGAACTGGTCCATGGCCGACCCGAAGATGCTCAAGATCCTCAAGTTCAAGCTCACGCCGGAGACCGATCTGGACGCCCTGCGCGACGCGTTCCGCGATATTCTCGCCCGCGTGAAGGACGACGCCGAGATCGGCGGGATTCTGGGCGACGTCGACGAAGGCGAACTCAATGTTACCGGCCAAGACGTCTTCGGCATCGACGTCTGGTTCTCGGTCCCTTGCCGCAGCCCCAACACCTCCTGGACCGCCGCCTGCACCGTGCGCGAGGAATTGGTCCGCGCCATGCGCGACCTGGCCGAGGAGACGGGGCGACCCGTCTTCCCAACGGCAGATGCGGCCGAGGCGGCATGACCCTGCGATCCGGGAGCCGTCTTTCGATCCATGGACCAGCCCCGGACACCAACCCTCGGCCTGATGCGGATATTGACCCCGCCCAATAAGCCGCACGCTGCCCCGGATGCGGTTTTGGACGAAGCTGGCCCCCCCGGGACGGGCGTCGGAAGTGTCGCCGATGGCCGATCTGACGACGCGACGGGCCCGCCAAGTCTCGCAAGACCGCTCAGGCCGGTTCGACATATCCCGAGCCGAACCGGCTGACGGCCGATCGGCCAGTCTCCGCCGCCCGGACTGTCACCCAATGGTTACCCACCCGTCACGGCCCGGTCACATGTCAGGCTGAAGCGACAATGACGACCGCCACAGGGAGACCTACCATGTTCCTTCGCCCCTCGATCCTGCTGCTTTGCAGCGCCGCGCCGGTGCTGGCCGACGGCCATGCCGCCGCCACGGCCCAAGCGCTCAGCTACGGCCCCCGGCCCGCCTATCTGATCGACCAGATGGATGACGGCCCCCTGAAGGACCAGCTGGCCGCCTGTATCGGCCAGACCCCCGCGCGGTCCAAGTTTTCCATCGGCCACCGCGGCGCACCCCTGCTCTTCCCCGAACATACCGCCATCTCCAACATCGCCGCCGCGCAGATGGGCGCCGGCATCCTGGAATGCGACGTGACCTTCACCCAGGATCACGAACTGGTCTGCCGCCACGCCCAGAACGACCTGCACACCACCACCGACATCCTGCTGACCGACCTGGCGGGTACCTGCGTCGGTCCCTTCACCCCCGCCGCGGGCGAAGACGGTGCCACCGCCGAATGCCGCACCTCCGAGATCACGCTCGACCAATTCATGACGCTGACGCCCAAGATGGACGCCGCCGATAGCGGCGCCACCACGGTCGAAGACTACGTCAATGGCGGCGTAGCCGATTGGCGCACCACGCTCTATTCCACCGACAGCGCGGGCCTGATGACCCATGCCGACAGCATCGCCCTCTTCGACAGCCTCGGCGCCGACTTCACGCCCGAACTGAAAAGCCCGTCGGTCGACATGCCCTACGAGGGCTTCAGCCAGGAAGACTACGCCCAGAAGCTGATCGACGAATACAAGGCCGCCGGCATCGACCCGTCCCGCGTCTGGGCGCAGTCGTTCAACCTCGAAGACGTCCTCTACTGGATCGAGAACGAGCCGGACTTCGGCGCCCAGGCCGTCTACCTGATGGACGAATACGATATCGAGGGCTACTCGCCCATGGACGCCGCCACTTGGCCGAACACCATGGAAGAATTGGCGGGCATGGGTATCCAGTACATCGCCCCACCGCTCTGGATGCTCGTGACCGAGGAAGACGGCGCGATCGTCCCCTCCACCCTCGCAAACGAGGCCAACGCGGCGGGCCTCGGCATCATCACCTGGACCCTGGAACGCTCCGGCCCCCTGGCCACGGGCGGCGGCTGGTACTTCCAATCCATCGCCGACGTCACCGACAATGACGGCGTCTATTTCGACCTGCTCCACGTCCTGGCCCAGGATGTGGGCGTGGCGGGTGTGTTCTCGGACTGGCCCGCGACGACCACGTTCTACGCCAATTGCATGGGTCTGGAATAGCACCCGCTCCACGTCCTGCCGGCTTTCTGGTCACGCCGTACCGGACCGCCAGCCGATGACGAAGCAAGAGACCCCGGGCACCGAGCCCGGGGTCTCTTCGTCAGGCCTTGAACTTCTTGATCTCGCCCGACTTCAGCCGCCCGAAATAGCTCTCCATCTCCTGCTTCACGATGGGCATCAGCACGTACAGGGCGGTGATGTTCACCACCGCCATCGCGAAGATCATCGCGTCCGAGAAGTCGATGACGGCCCCCAGCTGCGCCGCGGCCCCCACGATCACGAAGAAGCAGAAGATCAGCTTGAAGACCAACTCCTTCTTTTCACCCTCGCCGAACAGGTAGGTCCAGGCCTTCAACCCGTAATAGCTCCACGAGATCATCGTCGAAAACGCGAACAGCACGACGGCCAGCGCCAACACAAACGGGAACCACGACAAGCCGGTCGCGAAGGCCGCCGAGGTCAGCTGCACGCCGGACACATCGCCCACCGTGGCGATGGACCCGCCCGCCTCGTTCAGCACGAACAGCCCCGTCGTCTCGTCCAAGATCAACACGCCCGAAATGGTGATGACCAAGGCCGTCATCGTGCAGATCACCACCGTGTCGATGAACGGCTCCAACAGGGACACAACGCCTTCGGTGATCGGCTCCTTCGTGCGCACCGCCGAATGCGCGATGGCCGCCGACCCGACCCCCGCCTCGTTCGAGAACGCGGCCCGCCGGAACCCTTGGATCAGCGCGCCGACCAAGCCGCCCGCGACGCCGAGGCCCGTGAAGGCGCCCACGAAGATCTGTGTGAACGCCCAGCCGATCAGATCGTAATTCACGATCAACACGATCAGCGCGGCCCCCACATAAAGGATGCCCATGAACGGCACGACTTTCTCGGTCACCCGAGCAATGGATTTGATCCCGCCGACGATCACCGCGAAGACCACACCGGCAAAGACGATCCCCGTGATCCATCCGGGATAGTCGCCCACGATCCCGGAAATCTGCGCATGGGCCTGGTTGGCCTGGAACATGTTGCCCCCACCCAAGGCGCCGCCGATGCAGAAGATCGAGAACAGGATGGCCAGGATGCGCCCGCCCGGCGTCCCCTTCTCGGCGAAGCCCTTGGTCATGTAATACATCGGCCCGCCCGAGACGTGGCCGTCCGGGTATTCGTTGCGGTACTTCACCCCCAATGTGCATTCCGTGAACTTCGACGCCATGCCCAGCAGGCCCGCGACGATCATCCAGAACGTCGCCCCCGGCCCGCCGATCCCC
>JBCCCB010000076.1:0-13949 GCA_039033775.1 Pseudomonadota bacterium
CGACAGCAGCCCCGTCGCCGGCAAGACCGTGGTCTTCACCGGGTCGCTGGAAAAGATGACCCGGGCCGAGGCCAAGGTCCGGGCCGAGGCGCTGGGGGCCAAGGTCTCGGGCTCTGTCTCGGCCAAGACCGACCTGCTGGTGGCCGGGCCGGGGGCCGGATCGAAGGCCACCAAGGCGGCCGAACTGGGGATCGAGACGCTGGACGAGGACGGCTGGCTCGCCCTGATCGGCGACGCATGAGCGGCCGACCCGAACGGTTCTTCCCCCTGTTCGCGGGCCTGGAAACCCTGCCCGGCGTCGGCCCGAAGACGGCCAAGGCCCTGGCGAACCTGCGGATCGCCACGCCCAAGGATTTGCTCTTCACCCTGCCCGCCGGCGGCGTCGACCGCCGCCCCGTGGCCAGCATCCGCGACGCGACCCTGCCGGGCGTCGTCACCGTGCCGGTGACCGTCGGCCGCCACATCCCGCCGGCCACGCGTGGCCGCCCCTACCGGGTCGAGGTCGAGGATGCGAAGACGACGTTTCAGGTCGTGTTCTTCCGGGGCTCGGCCGACTTGCATTCCCGGACGCTGCCCACCGGGCAGAGGCGGGTGATTTCGGGCAAGGCGGAGCTCTATGACGGCATCGCCCAGATGCCCCATCCCGACCATGTCCTGCCCGAGGGCGAGGCGCTGCCGCCTTACGAGCCGGTCTATCCGCTGACCGCGGGCGTCACGGCCAAGATCATGGCGCGGGCCGCCGAAGCCGCCTTGGCGCGGGTGCCGGATCTGGCGGAATGGATCGACCCGGCCTTGTTGGCCGAACGGGGCTGGCCCGATTTCGCCACCGCCCTTCGAGCGGCCCATCACCCCGAAAGCGCTGGCGATTTGGCCAGCGGAACACCGGCGCGCCAGCGGCTGGCCTATGACGAGCTCTTCGCCCACCAAGTGACGCTGGCCCTGGCGCGGGCCACCGATCGCCGCCGCAAGGGGACCGTGACCGAGGGCGACGGGCGGCTGCGCCGTCGGATCCTGGACCATCTGCCCTTCAAGCCCACCGGCGCCCAGAGCCGCAGCGCCGATGAGATTGCGGGCGACATGGCCGCGCCGCGCCGCATGAACCGGCTTCTGCAGGGCGATGTGGGATCGGGCAAGACGCTGGTCGCGCTGCTGGCCCTGGTCACGGCGGTCGAGGCGGGCGGGCAGGGCGTCCTGATGGCCCCGACCGAGATCCTGGCCCGGCAACATGCCGAGGGGCTGCGCCCCCTGGCCGATGCGGCGGGCGTGGTGCTGGAATTGCTGACCGGCCGCGACAAGGGCGCTGAACGGGCGGCCAAGCTGGCCGCCCTGGCCTGCGGCGATATCGGCATCCTGGTCGGCACCCATGCGGTGTTCCAACGTGACGTGGTCTTTGCCGATCTGCGCCTGGCGGTGATCGACGAACAGCACCGGTTCGGTGTCCGCCAGCGCATGTTGCTGGGCGAGAAGAACGCGAATTGCGACGTACTTGTCATGACGGCCACGCCGATCCCCCGCTCGCTGGCGCTGACGCAATATGGCGACATGGATGTCAGCGTCCTGGACGAAAAGCCGCCGGGCCGCACGCCGGTGACCACGTCGACCGTGCCCGTCTCGCGCATGGACGACGTGATCGCACGGCTGCGGGCGGCGGTGGCGGAAGGGCGGCAGGTCTACTGGGTCTGCCCGCTGGTCGAGGAATCGGAGGTCGTCGACACGACATCGGCCGAGGAACGGTTCCGCAGTCTGCGCGCCGCCTTGGGCGAGGGCGTGGTGGGCCTGGTCCACGGTCAGATGCCGCCCGCCGACAAGGACGCGGCGATGGCCCGGTTCGTGGCGGGCGAGACCAGCGTCCTGGTCGCGACGACGGTGATTGAGGTGGGCGTGAACGTGCCCAACGCCTCGATCATGGTGATCGAGCGGGCCGAAACCTTCGGGCTGGCGCAACTGCACCAGCTGCGCGGCCGGGTGGGGCGCGGGGCCGCGGCATCGACGTGCCTGCTGATGTACAAGGCGCCGCTCTCGAAGACGGCCGAGGCGCGGCTGCGAATCCTGCGCGAAAGCGAGGACGGGTTCCGCATCTCGGAAGAAGACTTGGCCTTGCGCGGCGCGGGGGACGTGCTGGGCACGGCGCAATCGGGCCTGCCGCGCTTTCGCGTGGCCGATCTGGAACGGCAGGCCGGCTTGATGGAGGTGGCGGGACGCGACGCGCGGGCGCTGATGGCCGCCGATCCGCAGCTGGACGGTACGCGGGGGCAGGCGGTGCGGCTGCTGCTATGGTTGATGGAACAGGACCGGGCGCTGAAACTGCTATCCGTGGGGTGAGATTGCTGTTTGTTCTCAAATGTTCTTAAAAAGTTCTAGACATTCCGGTGTCGATATGAGAACAAAAGAACAACATGAGCAGCAAACGATGAGGCACCCCATGGCCCGCAAGACCCGCCCCTCCGATCTTTTCAAGCGCGAACCCCTCACCGACGTCCTGGCCGGAATTTGGCTGGTCACCGTCTTGCTGGGCCTGATGCATCTGCCCTCCTTCGTGGCCTGACCGTTTTCGACTGACTGCCCGCGTCGACCGTCGCCCGCATCCCCGGCTCCTCCCCGTGCCGGGGGATGCCGTCGCCTCTTCTTGTCCTTCCAAGCGACACGCGGATCGGCCGCCCCGGCCCATCCTGCCCGACCGACGACAGACGCCACTTCCCCGCCGCCTCCGCCCCACGGAGCGCGGCGGTTTTTTTCGCGTCAGCAGATGACGGAGGCCAGGGCCGGCAGGGGGCCGGCGCCGCCGGAACCGGGCGGCCGCATTCCAAAGGGCACCGCCGAATCGCTAGACGAACGCGTTTCGCGCCAAACCGGATGAGGTGGGTGGCTCCTGCTCCACCGGCATCGAATGTGCCAAAGTGCAGTTGTCAAAGACTGCTAGGAAAGGAGCCACCCAATGACAGTTAAGACCGTCGGCCTCGATCTGGCCAAGGATGTTTTTCAAGTTCACGGCATTTCGGAGAACGGCCGCGTCATCTTCAACAAAGCCATCAAGCGTGCGAAGCTGCTGGCCTTCTTTGAAGCACTTCTGCCCTGTGTTGTGGGCATGGAGGCCTGCGGATCGTCCCACCACTGGGGACGCCAGCTGTCCAAGCTTGGCCACAACGTGAAGCTCATGCCTGCTGGCTACGTCAAACCCTATGTGAAGCGCGGCAAGAACGATGCGGTTGATGCCGAAGCGATCTGCGAGGCCGTTCGTCGCCCGACGATGCGGTTTGTCGAGATCAAGACTGAGGATCAGCAGGCCATTCTCTCAATCCATCGCACACGGGATCTGGCGGTTCGGCAACGCACGCAGATGGCCAACATGATCCGCAGCCTGCTGCGCGAGTTCGGGCATATCTTGCCCATCGGGATCGAAGCAGTCACGGCCTTTGCAAAGCGCCACCTAGGTGGTGACCATCCGGACATGCCGGAGATCGCCAACGGTATGCTTGGCATACAGTGCTATCAGTTCATCGGCCTGAACGAGCGCATCGAGGGCTATTCCAAAATGATTGAGCAACACGCGCTACTCAATGCGGATGCGCGCAGGTTGATGCGTATGCCAGGTTTAGGACCGATCACCGCCTCAGCGATTGTCGCGACGATCGGCGACGCGCATCAGTTCCGGACAGGAAGAGATCTCGCCGCTTGGCTTGGCCTCACCCCACTCAACACGTCGAGCGGCGGCAAGGAGAAACTGGGCAAGATCACCAAGAAAGGCGACCGCTACATACGAAAGTTGCTGGTCGTCAGCATGACATCGCGTGCAGTCATGGCGAAGCGCGCACCCGAGAAGGTCGATCTTTGGACGGCGAAGATCATCGCCGACAAGCCATTCCGGCTGGCAACAACTGCCATGGCCAACAAAGCCGCCAGGATCATCTGGGCGATGCTCACGAAGAAACAGGAATACCGGCAGCCTGCGTTCTGAACGCGATACCTGTCGACGAGATGCAAGACGTTGAAGTGATGATGCGGAAGTAAGTCAACCAAGAGCAAGGACACTCCGGGAATGTCAGCGGCCCTCTTCAAAGGTCGATAAGCCGATTGGAACCTCGCTCGCGGAATTCATCAAGGCCAGCGGAACACCACCGCATAAACAGGCCGGACAGACGACGGTACTGACGAAAACGACCGCAGAAATCGCCAAAAACTCTTGCAATGCAGGAGCCACCCACAGAGGACATACAAGTTGTCGCGAAATGCTGCGCAACGCCCCCACGATGCGGGCGTTTCGCATTTCGCTGCCGTCGCTGGTTAGACGCGAAACGCTTGAGCGGTGCGCGCGGTCACGCCCGGTAGGCCAGCCGCAACCCGCCCCAGTGACGCCCGCGCACCAGGATCGGGACCGAGACGTCCTTCATCAGCACATGATCGTCCCCACCCATGTCGCGGCGGTAGATTTGCAGCAGGAAATCCGACCGGTTTCCGCCCGCCCGACGGCCGGCCCGGTCGTCGAAGATCCGGCGGTTGCGGCTATGGGCGGCGTTGCGATCCGGGTCCGGCCCCTGGGGCGCCGAGAATTGGCGGTTATGGGTGGCGATATAGCCGTTCCGGTCGCAGGGCGCGCAAAACACGATGGCCGGATCGAAGGTCAGCGCCGTCTCGATGATCGGTGGCACGACCTTGTCGGTAAAAGCCGTGTGGCGCGCCAGATGCTGCTGGGGATCGGTGTCGTCGATCGGTTCGTATCTCGTATCGAAGAGGTCCAGTTCCGAGATGGCGCCGCTGTTCACCCCTTGCTCGAACGCCTGCCCGATCCGGTCCCCCGTGGCCCGGGCATGGGCGATGAAGGGCGCATCCGGCCCGGCAGGATCCCGTTCGGCGTGACGCTGCAACAAGCGCTCGAAGCTGTCCCACATTTCGGTCGCGCGCTCCGTTGCCGGGCCCACGCCGTCGGCCGTCGCCACGGCCGACACCTCGATCCGCTCGAACAAGGGGTGGGCCTCGGTCTCGGCCTCGCCCGCCAGCGAGACATCCGCCTGCAATTCGGTGATCTTCTTGGCCGAGGCTTGCATCCCCTGGGCCAGGGCGGCCACCACATGGCGCGACATCGCGGCGCTTTCGACACCCGCCACGAATTCCGGCGCCAACCGCTCGCTGTCCTCGCGCAAAAGATCGGTCCAGCCTGACAGAGAGACGATGCCGTCGGAAATCCCATCCGCCGCGCGGGCGGTCTGCTGCGACAGGTCCTTGATCGCGCCGGCCACCACGGCGAAGCCCCGACCGGCTTCCCCGGCACGGGCGGCTTCGATCGACGCATTCACCGCCAAGATGTTCACCTGGCGAGCGATACGGCGGATTTCGGCGTTGCTGACGACGATGGCGCGCAGCACTTCCTCCAACGCGCGGGTGCGGTCGGGGATGCCGTGACCCCATTCCGCGATGGTCTGAAGTCGGGCGCCGTTCTCCTCTACCTGGCTGAGTCGTCGGCTCGCCGCCTCTCCCATCTCGTCGGTGATGGCCGACAGGTCGGCGATGCCCAGATCCAGCCGCCCGATACTGGCCGAAATGGCGCCCGCCGCATCGCGCAACAGACTGGCATTGGACAGGTTTTCCTTGGCGCGTGCGTCGATGTCGCCGACGAACCCGGCCAAGTCCGCCGTCAAATAGCACAGCGGCAGGATCGCGTCGGCAAAGCCTGTATCGCCCTGGGACGGCGGGGACGGGCGGGGCTGGGCCATGGGACCTCCTGCTGGTGCAGGTCCGGTCCTAGGGGCAGGGGGTTGATGTCAGGTTAAGACCCGGCTCTCGATCTCGGCCATGGCCTCCACCGTCGCGTCCAGCGCCAGCAAGATCGAGGCATGGCGATTGCGGTAATCCTTGGCCGGCATCAGCACCTCCAGCCCGTCGAAGGGCGGCGACGGCACTGGGCCGTCTTCCTTCAGCATCGCGCGCAGCTCGTCCCGGGCCCGCCGAACCTCGTCGGTGCTGCGTCCGACCATCACCGCACCCGATACCGCCGCCGAGGCCTGGCCCAACGCGCAGGCCTTCACATCCTGGGAATAGCCGGTGATCCGTCCGTCGGCGTAGGTCAGCGACACGGTCACCGTCGATCCGCATAGCGGCGACCGCTTGCGCACGGTCGCGTCCGGCGCCGCGAGCGGTTCGGTCGCGGGCATGTCGGCGGCCAAAGCAAGGATGCGCCCGGAATAGAGCTTGATCAGATCGGTCTCGGACATTCCGCTTCCTCTCGCCGCGTCGTCCCCTTACGTAGCGGGGCCGATCCGCGATGCAAAGGTGCGCCCATGACCTTCGACCCCTCAAGCCTGCGTTACGATGCCGCCGGTCTGCTGCCGGTGATCGCCCAGGATGCCACGTCGCACGAGGTCCTGATGCTGGCTTGGATGAACGCCGAATCCGTGGCCAAGACGCTGGAGACCGGCCGCGTGACCTATTGGTCGCGATCCCGCCAGGCGTTCTGGATCAAGGGCGAGACGTCGGGCCATGTCCAGCGCCTGGTCGAAATGCGCGTGGATTGTGACCGCGATTGTCTGCTGGCCCTGGTCGATCAGACCGGTCCGGCCTGCCACACCAACCGTCGGACCTGTTTTTACACAGCTATTCGCGAGGGGGCCGAGGTGGAGCTGATGGCTCCGGAGCACTAGAGTGTTTTCCTGAAACGCCAGAACGTTGGCGTGCGAAGCTCATATCCTCTGGCCTCGTAGAACGCCTTGGCCACCTGATTGCCTTCATGGGCGCCGATCACCAGATACGCACACCCCAATCGCCGCCCCTCCGCCTCGCCCGCCAGCAGCAGGGCGGTCGCGTGACCCCGCCGCCGCGCATCGGGCGCCACGAAAATATGATGCAGCAACAACCCGCGTTCGCCCAGTTGGGCCCTGCTATGGCGCAGGAACAGTGCATAGGCGCAAAGCGGCCGACCGATCCCGAACCCGATCAGCCAGCCATCGGCCAGCTCCCTGGCTAGGTCTTTCGCGCTCGCCGCGGCAATCTCGCCATGATCGGCGGCCAATCCCTCGACCAGCGGGACGAGGGCAGGGGCGTGGTCGGGCGTGAGCGGGAATGGATCCATACGTGTCGATATCCCAAACCGACATGCCGGACAGGAATTTTCCCTTGAACTGTTACCGCTAACGGTCCATCTGCCAGATCAACAGGAGGACCGATCATGCCGCTCGATTCCCGTCTCGCCGATATCACGGACACGATCCGCGAACGGTCGCGCCCGACGCGTGACCCTTACATGGCCCGGATGCGGGCGCTGGCGCAGGACGGCCCCCGGCGCGGCCATCTCGATTGCGGCAACCAGGCCCATGCCTATGCCGCCATGGGCGAGATGAAGGACGATCTGGTGGCCGAGCGGGCACCCAATATCGGGATCGTCACCGCCTATAACGACATGCTGAGCGCCCATCAGCCCTTCAAGGACTACCCCGACCGCATCAAGACCACCGCCCGCGCCGTCGGCGCCACGGCCCAGGTGGCGGGTGGCGTGCCCGCCATGTGCGACGGCGTCACCCAAGGTCAGGTGGGGATGGAGATGTCGCTCTTTTCCCGCGACGTGATCGCGCTCGCCACCGGCGTCGCGCTCTCCCACAACACCTTCGACTCGGCGCTCTACTTGGGCATTTGCGACAAGATCGTCCCGGGCCTCGTCATCGCCGCCGCCACCTTCGGCTACCTGCCGGGCATCTTCGTTCCCGCCGGCCCCATGCCCTCGGGCCTGCCGAACGAGGAGAAGTCCCAGGTCCGCCGCGACTTCGCCGAAGGCAAGATCGGACGCGACAAGCTGATGGCGGCCGAGATGGCGTCCTATCACGGCCCCGGCACCTGCACCTTCTACGGTACGGCCAATTCCAACCAGATGCTCATGGAATTCATGGGGTTGCACCTGCCCGGCGCGTCTTTCGTGAACCCGGGCACCCCCCTGCGGGATGCCCTGACCGACGCCGCCGCCCAACGCGCGGCCCAGATCACCGGGCTGGGCAACGACTACACGCCCGTCTGCGACATCCTGGACGAAAAGGCCTGGGTGAACGGCCTCGTCGGCCTGATGGCCACGGGCGGTTCGACGAACCTGGTCCTGCACCTCATCGCTATGGCCCGTGCCTCGGGCGTGCAACTGACCTGCGGCGACTTCGATGCCATCTCGGACGTCACGCCCCTGATGGCCCGCGTCTACCCCAACGGTCTGGCCGATGTGAACCACTTCCACGCGGCGGGCGGGCTGCCCTACATGATCGGCCGGTTGCTGGACGCGGGTCTCCTCCACGACGACGTCAAGACCGTCGCGGGTCAAGGCCTGTCGGCCTACGCGACCGAACCCAAGCTCTCCGGCGACCGCCTCACATGGGAGCCGGGCCCGCGCGACAGCCAGAACGACAAGATTTTGAAGCCGCCCCACGACGCCTTCGCCACCACGGGCGGCCTGAAGCAGCTGCGCGGCAATCTGGGCATCGGGGTCACGAAAATCAGTGCCGTGGCGCCCGATCTTCACGTCGTCGAAGGCCCGGCCCGCATCTTTCACAGCCAAGATGACGTGAAGGCCGCCTTCAAGGCGGGGGCGCTGGATCACGATTGCATCGTCGTCCTGCGCTACCAAGGCCCCAAGGCCAACGGCATGCCTGAACTTCACGCCTTAACCCCCTCGCTTTCCGTTCTTTTGCAGCGCGGCTTCAAGGTGGCCCTGGTCACCGACGGCCGCATGTCCGGCGCCTCCGGCAAGGTCCCTTCGGCGATCCATGTCTCGCCCGAGGCGCTGGATGGCGGCCTGATCGCAAAGCTGCGGGACGGTGACCTGATCCGCTACGACGCCAAAAACGGCAAGCTCGACTGCCTGACCGACGGCGTCGAGGCCCGCGAGATCGAAACCCCCGACCTGTCCGCCAATGCCCACGGCGTGGGCCGCGAACTGTTCGAAGTCTTCCGCGCCACGGCTGGCCGCGCCGATACCGGCGCCGGTGTGGTCGTCTAGTCCCATCACAGGTCCAAAAATACGCAAATCCCGCCGCTGCACCGAGAGCCATCGATGACCCCAGAAGACCAATCCAAAGCCGCCCGCGACATCGCCGGACGCGCGCCCGTCATCCCTGTCCTGGTGCTGGACGACCTGGCCCATGCCCGCCCCCTAGCCGAAGCCCTGGTCGCCGGCGGCCTGCCCGCGCTGGAAGTAACGTTGCGCACCCCGGCGGCGCTCGATTGCATCCGCGCCATGGCCGATGTGCCCGGTGGCCTGGTGGGGGCCGGCACGCTGCTGACCCCGGCGGACGTCAAGGCCGCCAAGGCGGCGGGCGCGACCTTCGGCGTCTCGCCCGGCGCCACCGACATGCTGCTGCAAGCCTGCGTGGACGAAGACCTGCCGCTGCTGCCCGGCGCCGCCACGGCGACCGAGGCCATGGCGCTGCTCGAAAAGGGCTTCGACATGCTCAAGTTCTTCCCGGCCGAGGCGTCTGGCGGCGCGCCTGCGCTGAAATCCATCGGCGCCCCGATCCCCCAGATCGCCTGGTGCCCCACGGGCGGCGTCAGCCCGTCGAACAAGGCCGAGTATCTGGGCCTGTCCAACGTGGTCTGCGTCGGCGGGTCCTGGGTCGCGCCCGGGGACAAGATGATCGCGGGCGATTGGGACGGCATCGAGACCCTGGCGCGCGCGGCCCTGTAGGATGGGGTTTCACCCCATCGCCCCCAAGGTGAAGACCGGCCGTTAACCCTTTGTTATCACTGTTTCGCGCGCGAAACATCTGCGCGAAACACTCACCCGGCGCCCTTCGCCAGATACCCGTCCACTTCCGGCGATCCGATCCCGCGCATCACCGAGAAGTCGCCGTCCTCGAACATCGCCTTGCCCGCCTCCCGGATCAGGCGGTGCGTCGCCCGCGCCAGAGTCGAGCCCAGCGAAATCCGCGCCACGCCCGCCTCGGCCAGCTCCGTCCGCGTCGTCTTGGTCCAGGGCCCGGCGACCAGCGCGTTGACCGGCGCGTCCAAGGCCGCCGTGATCCATTTCAGATCGTCCATCCCGCCCGGCATCGGGCAATAGAGGACATCCGCCCCCGCCTCCTCGAACGCGCGCAGGCGGCGCACGGCCTCGTCCAGATCGTAGGTGCCGTGCAGCACGCCGTCGGCGCGGGCGCAGAAGACGAAGTCGCGGGGGCCGCTGCGGGCCGTGGCGATGGCGGCCTTCATCCGCTCGACCGCGGCATCGAAAGCATAGGGCACGCCGTCGGGGCTGACATCCTCCAGGCAGCAGCCGGCCAGGCCCGCCGCCATCGCCTGGCGCACGGTCTCGGCGCAATCCTCGGGTTCGGCGCCATAGCCGTCTTCCAGATCCGCCGAGACGGGGACCGACACATGGTCGGCCAGGTCCTTGGCATGGGCCACGGCCTCTTCGCGCCGCACCTTGCCGCCATCGGGCAGCCCCCGGGTGAAGGCATAGCCGGACGAGCTGGTCGCGATGGCCTGCGCGCCCAGGGCCACCAGCATCCGGGCCGATCCCACATCCCAGGCATTGGCCAAGATGAACGGATCGCCCGGCTTGTGCATGTCTCGAAAATTCATGGAACACGCTCCTCGGCATGGGACAGAAGGATGTCGAGCGCGCCCAGCAGCGCCTCGTCGGATTGCGTCAGCGCCACGCGCACATGGCCCGCCGCCGCCCGGCCGAAGCTTTCGCCCGGCATGACGGCCACGCCGTGACGCTCCAACAGGGACAGGGCGAACTCCGTGCCGCTCAGGCCCGTGGCGCGGATGTCCAGCATCAGATACATCGCCCCGCCCGACGGATGTGCCTCGACCACCTGCTGGCGCGCCAGATGGGTCAGACAGGCATCCCGACGGCGGCGGAAGGGCGCGGCGATTTGCGACTCGAAATCCGGGCCCAGCATCAACGCGTGCAGCGCCGCGTCCTGCACGAAGCCGGGCACGCCGAAGGTGGTGTGGATCACCAGCGTGGTCAGATCGGCGATCATGTCCGGCGGCCCGATCAGCCAGCCGATCCGGCTGCCCGTCATGGCATGGGATTTCGACAGCGAGCCGACCGTCAGAACCCGATCCGCCATGTCCGGCAAGGCGCGGGCCGACAGATGCCCGCCGGACCACAGCTGGGTGTCGTAGACCTCGTCCGAGATCAGCCACAGATCGGCGTCCCGCGCCACCTGGGCGACCATGTCCATGGTGTCCGGGCCATAGACCGCGCCCGTGGGGTTGTTGGGCGAGTTGATCAGCAGCGCCCCCGTCCGATCCGTCACCGCCGCGCGCAGGTCGCGGTCCTGGGGGTGGAAGCCTTGTTCCGGCTTGGTCTGGATCGGCACGGGGCGGCCGCCCGCCGCGCGGATCGTGCCGGGATAGGTGGCGTAGAACGGGTCGGGAAACAGCACCTCGGCCCCCGGATCAATGGCGCCCATGAACGCGTCGAACAAAGCGGCTTGCCCGCCCGGCGTCACCAGGACGTTATCCCGCGTCGTGGGCACCCCCGTCCGTTCCCGCACCCGCGCGGCGATGGTGTCGCGCAGATCCGACGTCCCGGCCAAGGCCGCATAGCCCGTATGACCGCCGCGCGCCGAGGCATCCATGGCCGCCAGGATCTTGGGATGGGTCCGGATATCGGGTTCGCCGATGGTCAGATCGGTGATCTCGATCCCCTCGGCGACCATCTTGCGGCCCTGGTGATAGACCTCCCAGCCGTCGCCGCCGCCTGCGGTCAGCCCGCGTATCCTGTCCGATCTCTGAGCCATGACCCAAAGGGCGCGCGCGGGCGGGAAGTGTCAACACCCGCCGCAACCCGCTTGGCAGGTGGCGCCGCCCATGCTAAGCGCCCGGCCATGGGCCAGACCTGCTGCATCATTTGCATCATCGCTGCCCGCTGACGCTGTCGGCGGGCCTTGGGGCCTGCGCGTGACACCGACGGCCCCTCCCGCCAAGCCCGCTATTGGAAGACCTTAAGGAGAGGCCCGGATGCCGCGCCCGACGATCCGCCTTCGCAATTCCCTGACCCGCCGGGTCGAGACGTTCGAACCGCTCGATGAGACGAATGTGCGTCTCTATCTCTGCGGGCCGACGGTCTATGACCGGGCCCATCTGGGCAATGCCCGCAACGTGATCGTCTTCGACGTGCTGACCCGGCTCTTGCGCCACGATTACGGGGCCACCGCGGTCACTTATGTCCGCAACGTCACCGACGTGGAGGACAAGATCAACGCGCGCGCGGTCGAGACGGGGCGGCCGATCCGCGACATCACCGAAGAAACGCTGGGCTGGTTCCACGACGATATGGGCGCCCTGGGCAATCGCCTGCCGGATAGGGAGCCGCGGGCGACCGAGCACATCCCCCAGATGATCGCGATGATCGAGCACCTCATCGCCTCCGGCCACGCCTATGCCGCAGAAGGGCACGTCCTGTTCGCGGTCGGCTCCTATGACGGCTACGGCAAGCTGTCGGGCCGGTCGGTGGACGACATGATCGCGGGCGCCCGGGTCGAGGTCGCGCCGTACAAGCACGATCCGATGGATTTCGTGCTGTGGAAGCCGTCTTCGGCGGACGACCCCGGATGGGACTCGCCCTGGGGCCGGGGCCGGCCGGGCTGGCATATCGAATGCTCGGCCATGACGCGCGAGCTCTTGGGGCCCGCCTTCGACATCCATGGCGGCGGCAACGACTTGCTGTTCCCGCACCACGAGAACGAGCTGGCCCAGTCGAGCTGCGCCGATCCCGATGCCGGGTTCGCCCAGGTCTGGCTGCATAATGAGATGCTGCTGGTCGAGGGCAAGAAGATGTCCAAGTCCCTGGGCAATTTCTTCACCGTCCGCGATCTGCTGGACCGTGGCGTGCCGGGCGAGGTGATCCGGTTCTTTTTCCTGTCGACCCATTACGCGAAGCCCATGGACTGGACCGACGCCAAGGCGCTGGAAGCCGAGGGCATCCTGCGCCGCTGGCGCGATCTGGTGCGCGGCCGTGCCGAAGAGGGCGGCGTGACGCCCGATGAGGCGGTGCTGGCTGCTTTGCGCGACGACCTGAACACACCCGGCGCCATCGCCGAGTTGCACCGGTTGGCCAAGGCGGGCGACGGCGCGGCGCTCCAGGCCTCGGCGGCCCTATTGGGCCTTCTCGGCCCGGAGATGGGGGACTGGGTCGACGGCGGCGATGATGGGTTGGTCGAGGCGGTGCTGGCCGCCCGTGTCGAGGCGCGCGGCGCCAAGGATTGGGCGCGGGCGGATGCGTTGCGGGATGCGTTGGTCGCCGCGGGCGTCGTCGTGACGGATGGGAAAGGGAAGGGCTGGGAAGCCGGGACCGGGTTCGATCCGTCCAAGCTGGAGGGCGTGTTGTGAGCCCCGAGGGGGTGAGCCCGAAAGGCAGGGTGTCCAGTGGACGGCCTGCAGGGCGAACGCCCCCCGTCGCCATGGGCGACTCCCCCCGGGATATTTCTGAAAGGAAGAAGGAGCGGGTCTTTCTCTTCGACACGACGTTGCGCGATGGCCAGCAGACCCAGGGCGTCCAGTTCTCGGCGGCCGAGAAGCGCGAGATCGCGGCGATGCTGGACGCGCTCGGCATCGACCATGTGGAGGGCGGGTGGCCTGGGGCGAACCCGACAGACAGCGAGTTCTTCGAGGCGCCGCCGAAGCTGCGCGCCACGCTGACGGCGTTCGGGATGACCAAGCGGGTCGGGCGGTCTGCGGCCAATGACGATGTGCTGGCGGCTGTGTTGAACGCCGGGACGTCGTCGGTCTGTCTGGTGGGGAAGACCGACGTTTTTCATGTGGAGACCGCGCTGGCCGTCACGCGGGACGAGAACCTGGCCAATATTCGCGAGTCCATCGCCCATCTGGTGGCCCAGGGGCGGGAGGCGATCTTCGATGCAGAGCACTTCTTCGACGGCTATGGGCGCGATCCCGGCTATGCCAAGGCTTGTCTGGCGGCGGCGTTGGAGGCGGGCGCGCGGTGGGTCGTGCTGTGCGACACCAATGGCGGCACG
>JBCCCB010000077.1:0-13919 GCA_039033775.1 Pseudomonadota bacterium
CGGCCACGTGATGCTCCAACGCATGCAGCCCCGCCGCCGCGATCACACCGACCTGCCGCATGCCGCCGCCCAGAATCTTGCGCCACCGCCGCGCCCGCGCGATCAAATCCGCCGACCCGGCCAACACCGACCCGGCCGGCGCGCCCAATCCCTTGGACAGGCAGACCGACACGCTGTCGACACCCGCCGCCATTTCGGCCGGGGCCACATCCAGGGCGACGCAGGCATTGAACACCCGCGCCCCATCCAGATGCACGGCCAGCCCATGCTGCCGCGCCTCGGCCACCGCAGCCGCCTGCACCGCCAGCGGCACGACGCGCCCGCCCACGCTGTTTTCCAGGCTCAGAAGCCGGGTCACCGGATAATGCACGTCGTCCGGCTTGACGGCCGCGGCGATCACCGCCGGGTCGATCCCCTGATCGTCGCGCAAGGCCAACGGCTCGACCGCGATCCCGCCCAGAACCGACGTTCCCCGCGCCTCGGCGCAGTCCACGTGATAGCCTCGGCCGACCAGCACCTCTTCGCCCCGGCCGCAATGGCACATCACCGCGATCAGATTGCTTTGGGTGCCCGACGGCAGCAACAGCGCCGCCTCGAACCCGAACCGCGCCGCCACCTCCGCCTCCAGCCGCGCCACTGTCGGGTCATCGCCATACACGTCGTCGCCCACCACGGCCTCGGCCATGGCCGCGCGCATGGCCGCACCGGGCCGCGTCACCGTGTCCGAGCGCAGGTCCACCGCCCCCGCCGGCGCGCTGGCCGCCCCCGGATAGCTCATCGACCTCCCTCCGGCACAGGGCATCGAGATGGATCGACGGGGGCGATGGATGTCATGGCAAGCTCCTGGTCCGCGGCTCGCTCGATCCTACCAGCATCCACCCGCCCTTGGACACTCCTCCGGGGGCGCCGAGGCGGACCCCGCGCCCAGGGGTCGCAGGCAGACCGCTGGACAAATCTGACTGAAAAAATAAGGATTGAATGGTGCCAAGTCTTCCAGACCGAAAGGACCGTCATGGCCAAGACCGCCAGCCCTTGCATCGACATTTGCAAGTTCCGCCGCTCCGGCCCGGCCGGGCGGCATTGCATCGGCTGCTCCATGACCAAAGAGCAGAAGAAGATCGGCAAACGCCTCAAGAAGCCCTCGGCCATGGAGGCCTTCGTCGCCCTCGTCGTGGCCCAGCAATCGGCCATGGGCCGGTATGCCCATTGGCGGCCGGCCTATCTGAAGCGCTGTCTGAAAAAGGGGCGCAAGGTTCCCGCCATCGTCCGCCAAGCGGGCTGACCCGGCGGCGACCACCGCGCCGGCCAGATGGCCGGCACCGATCCCGTCAGGCCAGATGCGAGCGCAGCATCCAGGCGAACTTGTCGTGGATCCGCCCCCGCTCGATGGCCAGGTCCTCGGTCCGCACATCGCCATGTCCGGCCGCGACCTCGCTCAGACCCGCCAGTGTCGCGCCGATGGTCTCCTGCGCTTCGGCCAGATGTCGGATCATCTCCTTGTCGGAGGCATGCTCGTCCCCCTCCTCGACCTTCGACCGGTCCAGATGGGTCGCCAGCTTGCCCTCGGCCGTCTTGCCGATGGCCCGGATCCGTTCGGCCAGATCGTCCTGGCCCACGAAATGGTCTTCGTAGATCTCCTGGAACAGCGCATGGAGCGGCCCGAACGCCATTCCCTTGACGTTCCAATGGAAGTTCTGAGCAAGCATCGTGGCCACCACGGTCTCCGCCACGGCCTGGTTCAGGGCGGTGGCGATTTCGGTCGCGGCGTCGGGCGATAGATCGGATGCAGTTTGTGCCATGGGAATGTCCTCGCGGTCTTTGGCGGGCGGACCGTCGGGCCGCCCTGGGGGGTAGATTAGAATTGTTCTAAGCTTTGTCCAGACGCGCCATCAGCCCTCGGATCAAAAACAGGATCGGCTCGGCCGCGCCCGGCCGCAGGCGCCGCTCGGTCAGGAAGCGCAGACTGTCCGCATCCCGCCGCAGAACCGCCGCCTGGATCGCCATCAACCAGGCTTCGTCGAAGCTCTGCCCCGCCGATCCGGGACGCCAGATCACCGGCCGCCGGCCCATCAGGCCCGGCAAGGCCTGGAGCAAGGCGCGGGCATAGGTCTCCGCGCCCGCCTCCGGCCCGACCAACGCGCAGGCGTCTTGCGGGTCGCGGCGCGGCGCGGTCCGGCAGGCCCGCGCGACCTCCCGCAATAGCGCCAGGCCCGGACCGGACCGGGCCGGCGCCGGATTCGGCAAAGGGCGTGGCAGAGGCGCGCGCAGCAAGGCGGACATAAGACCTTCAACCTCCTCAGATCTATTTCCGACTGTCTTAGTCAACAAAAAGGTTACAGGCCAATCACGATCCCGCGCCCGTTCTGAATCCCCTTAGTTTACTGGGAATTTTTTTCCGACAAATCCACTCAGACATCTTGCGCAAGACCCTCGAATCATATTCCTATCGTTTTTGTAAGAAAAGCCATCCACAGGGATCCGACGCATCATGAACAGACTTTCTCTGCTGACCCTCCTGGCGGGTTCGATCGCCCTGCCGGCCTTCGCCGAAGGCGAGGTGAACCTCTATTCGTCGCGCCACTACGCCACCGACGAACGGCTCTATACCGATTTCGAGGACGCCACCGGCATCACCATCAACCGTATCGAGGGCAATGCCGACGAGCTGATCGCCCGCATGGAAGCCGAGGGTGTCAATTCCCCCGCCGATGTGCTGCTCACCGTCGACACGTCCCGCCTGGAACGGGCCAAGGCGGCGGGCGTCCTGCAACCCGTCGACAGCGATGTGCTGGAAGCCAACATCCCCGCCTACCTGCAAGACGACGACAACCAATGGTTCGGCTTCAGCCAGCGCGCCCGGATCGTCTTCTTCGACAAGAATGACGTGGAAAACCCGCCGAAATCCTACACGGCCCTGGCCGATCCCGCCTATGACGGCATGATCTGCCACCGGTCGTCGACCAACGTCTATTCCCAGACCCTCACCGCCGCGATCATCGCCAATTTCGGCGAAGACGCCGCGCGCGACTGGGCCCAGGGCTTCGTCGACAACTTCGCCCGCGACCCCCAGGGCGGCGACACCGATCAGCTGCGCGGCCTAGTGTCGGGCGAATGCGACATCGCCATCTCGAACACCTACTACTTCGCCCGCGCCTTGCGGACGGATGTCGACGGGCTGGACGCCGACGCGCTGGAAAACATCGGCTGGGTCTTCCCCGCCCAGGATGCCGAGGGCGCCCACATGAACCTGTCCGGCGGCGGCGTGGCGGCCCATGCGCCCAACCGCGACAATGCCGTGCGCTTCCTGGAATACCTCGCCTCGGAACGGGCGCAGCAATATTTCAGCGCGGGCAACGACGAATACCCGGCCGTGCCCGGCGTGGGCCTGTCGCCCTCGGTCGCGGCGCTCGGGCTCTTCAAGCCCGACGATCTGCGCGCCTCGGCCATTGCCGAAAACGTCCCCGCCGCCCAGCGGATCTTCAACGAGGTCGGTTGGGAATAACCCCTCGCGATGGCGCGCGCCCCCAGGATCGGGGCGCGCGCCATCGGACGGCACCGGGGCGACAGCGTTTCGCGAAAAACGCCAGCCGTCGGCCCTTCGGAAAACGTCGCGACGTCGAAGCGATGTCGGGACGTTCTTCGGAAAGCCCGTGTCAGGCTTTCCAAAAACCGAGTCAGATCGCCCCGAACCGCCCGATCACCCCGGCGGCCACCTTATGGGCCGCCCGGGCGCTCGCATCCGGCCCCTGCCCCATCAGACGCGCCGCCAGATACGTCCCCGAAAAGCTGTCGCCCGCGCCCGACGTGTCCACGACCCGCGCGGGCTCGGCCGCCACCCAGGCCGTCTGGCCCTTGCGCGACACCAAGGCGGGGTCGGCGCCGGCGCGCACCACCACCTCGGCCACGCCCCGCCCGTGCAGATGGCTGGCCAAAGCCTCGGGCCCGGCCATCCCCAGCAGGTCCAGGTCGTCGGGCGCCGTGACCAGCGCCAGATCGCAGACCGCCAAGCCCGCCAGCACCCCGTCCCGCATCGCCGCCCGATCCGCCCAGAGCGCTGGCCGCAAATTCGGATCGAACGCCACCATCGCCCCCGCCGCCCTGGCCGCTGCGATCGCGTCCAGCAACGCCGCGCGGTCCGCCTCCGGCAGGATCGCCAGGGTGATCCCGCTGAAATGCACGGCCGCGACCCCGGCAAGGGCCGCGCGCAAAGCCGCCATATCGGCGCACAGCCCCCGCGCCGCGCTCTCGGATCGCCAATAGGTGAAGACCCGCTCGCCCGCCTCCAGGTCGATCACATAAAGCCCGGGCCGACGTCCCGCGATCCGCCGCACGCCCCCCGTCTCGATCCCATGCCCCCGCATCGCGGCCAGCATCGCGTCCGACATGGGATCGTCGCCCACGGCGCTGACATAGCCGACGCTCCAATCCGGCCCCAACCCGCCGCGCAGATGCACCGCCGCGTTGAACGTGTCGCCCGCGAAGCCCTGGCGCCGCCGCCCCTCCGCCAGCGGCCCCATCTCGATCATGCATTCCCCGATGGCGACCGCCCGCTTGGCGCTCATCCCGCCAGCACCGCGTCGATCTCGGCCCGGTCGGGCATCGACGCCGCCGCGCCGGGCCGCGTCACCGACAGCGACGCCGTGGCGCAGCCGAACCGCACCGCGTCCAGCGGCGCTCGCCCCTCGGCCAGGGCCACCGCGAAAGCCCCGTTGAACGCGTCCCCGGCCCCGGTCGTCTCGACCACCTCGCCCAAGCGATAGGCCGGGACCAGCTCCGAGATCTCCGCCGAATGGTACAGCGCCCCGCGCGCGCCCAAGGTCAGCACCGCCGCCGTGCCGACGCCCTTGGCCAACAAGGCCGCCCCCGCCCGCCGCGCATCGGCCTCGGTCTCGACGGTAATGCCGGTCAATGCCTCCGCCTCGGTCTCGTTGGGCGTCACGTAATCGCACAGCCCCAGCAGGCCGTC
The DNA here is from genome assembly GCA_039033775.1 of Pseudomonadota bacterium. Classification (GTDB taxonomy): domain Bacteria; phylum Pseudomonadota; class Alphaproteobacteria; order Rhodobacterales; family Rhodobacteraceae; genus Jannaschia. Next base: position 4,967 of record JBCCCB010000077.1, read on the forward strand.
GGGCAGCTCCGCCGCCGGGGCCGGGTTCAGGATCGTCGCCGTCCCGCCCGCGCGGGCCAGTTCCAGCCCCCGCAAGGCGGCGTCGACCGGCTGTTCCAACTGCGTCAGGAACACCTTGGCCCCGGCGATCAGATCCGCCCGCGCCTCCAGATCGGCAGGCGAAAGTCCACCCGCCGCGCCCGGCACCACGATGATCGCGTTGTTCCCGGTCCCCTCCTCCAGGAAGATGAAGGCCGATCCCGTCGCCTCGTCCACTTCCTCGACCGCCGGAACCACCCCGGCCGCGCGCCAGGTCTCCAGGCCCAGCGCGCCGAACGTGTCCCGCCCGATCCGGCTGACGAAGGCCACGTCGCCGCCCGCGCGCCCCGCCGCCACGGCCTGGTTCGACCCCTTGCCGCCCGGCCCCAGGGCGAAGCCATGGCCCAGGATGGTCTCGCCCATGCGTGGCTGCCGGTCGGCGCGATACGCCGCGTCGGCCACGAAAATCCCCAGAACGACGATCTCACTCATCGGGTCCGATCACCCCCTTGCGCAACATGATGCAGCCGTAGAACCGGCGCTCGCTGGTCTGGATCACCGCATAGGCGTCCTTCGCCAGGTCGTAGAACGCGAACCGCTCCACCGGCACCATGTCCCGCGCCTCGCCGGTCTCGGCGATGATCGCCTGCACCTGGGCTTGCACCTCCGGCACGGCGCCGGGGTCGCCTACCACCTCCATGCGCGCCGCGAAATCGTCGACGAACGTGTCCAGCGGCAGCACCGACACCACCGCCCGCGCCACTTCGGGCACGTCCCGGTCGATGCGCAGCGGCGCACCATGCACGGTCTCGGCGGCCACCGCCTCCGACGGGAAATTCGCGTCCGACAGGATCAGCATGTCGCCATGCCCCATGGCCCGCAGCACCCCCAACACCTCCGCGTTCAGCAGCGGATCGATCCCCTTGAGCATCCCGGCCCTCCCCTTTGCCCACCACGCTAGAGGCGCCGCGCCGCCGATGGCAAGCCATGCTTGCGCGGGATCAATGCGCCGCCCGGCCGCCCGCGATACCGTCGCGGAAAAACCAGAGGATCCGAGCATATGAAACCCTTCCTTCTCCTCCCCCTCGCCTTGGCGGCCTGCCAGCTTCAGCCCGCCGCGCCGCGCACCGACCCCGCCCACGGCCAATTCCTCTTCCAGCAGGATTGCGCGGTCTGCCACGGCGCCGACGCCACCGGCGGCGACCGGGCCCCCGACCTGACCGGCCTGTCCGCCCGCAACGGCGGCCTCTTTCCCACGACCCGCGTGCTGGCCCAGATCGACGGCCTGGGCCGCCACGGCGACCCCGAGGCCGTGATGCCCGAATTTGGCGCCCAGGATCTCGGCCCGACGGTGGTGGTGGAGTTCGAGGAGGGCATCGGCACGCCGGTCCCGGCCGACCTCCTGGCCCTGGCGCGGTATCTCGAAACGATCCAGAACTGACCGCCCATCGGGGCCGAGGACGACCGACTCGGTCGGACGAGGCCCGGCCGCCGGGCGCGTCAGCTGGCGAAGTCGATCCGCTGGAACGGCGCGCGGAAGGCGGCGACCTCGGGGGCGACCGCGTCCGGGGCGTCGGACCGCCAGGCGCGGGCGACAAGCTCCGCGAGATCGGGCATCTGGGCGGCGCGCAGGCCACGGCGGACGGCTTCCGGCGTGCCGAGGCGGAGGCCGTTCATATCGTTCGGCGCGGGTGCCAGGGGAAGGCCGATGGCACAGGCCAGCAGGCCAGCGCGGCGAAGATGCAGCGCCTTGGCATGGCCGCCCTTGGGCGTGCGGAGCGCGAATTGATGGCTTTCGGTCTGGCCATGGACCGGAAGGCCATGGGCGCGCAGCGCCTCGGCAAGGGCCCGGGCGGCCGAGATCATCTCCGCCGCATAGGCCGAACCGTGGTCGAGCCAGTCCTGCAAGGTGACGCCCAAGGCGGCCACGCGGCCCGCGTCGAAATTCGCGGTCAGGCCGGGGAAGGCGATGGCGTCCAGACGTTCGGCAATCTCCGCGTCGTTGGTGACGACCAGGCCCCCGGCGGGCCCGCCCAGGGATTTGTAGGTGGACATGGTCATCACATGGGCGCCTTGGGCCAGGGGGTTGGGCCAGGCCCGCCCCGCGATCGGGCCGCAGAGATGGGCCGCGTCGAACAGCAGATGGGCGCCCACCGCATCGGCGATCTCGCGGGCTTGGGCGACGGGATGGGGGTGGTAGTTGAGGCTTTGGCCAAGGGTGATGATCCGGGGCCGGATCTCGCGGGCCAGGATCCGCAGGGCGTCGATATCCACGGTGTAGCTGCCGGCATCGACGGGGGCCGGGTGGATCTTCAATCCATAAAGCCCCGCGCAGCCGGGATCGTGGTGGGTGACGTGGCCGCCGATGGTCGCGGGCGGCGCGATGATGGTGTCGCCGGGTTTCGCCAGCGCCATGAAGGCAAACAGGTTGGCCAGCGCGCCCGACGGGACGCGGGGTTCCACATGGGTGGCGTCGAAGACGCGGGCGGCCAGGCGGGCCGTCAGGGTTTCGATGGCCTCCACGGCTTCCAGCCCGGTCTCGTACTTTTCGCCCGGATGACCCAGGCTGGGGCGGGATCCCAGACCCGCCGACAACAGGGCCTCGGCGCGCGGGTTCATAACATTGGTAGCGGGGTTGAGGTTCAGGCAGTCGCGGTCGTGGATCCGCCGGTTGTCCCGCGCCAGGGCCTCGATGGCAGCGCGCGGGTCGGCAGGCAGCGGCAGGGCGTCGACACGGGCGGCGGCGGTGGCGGACAGCCAGGGGCGGGGGGCGAGATCGGTCATGGGCGATGGTGTGGCGCGGCGGGCCGGGTGGCGTCAACGTCAGGCGGGCTGTAGATGAGACTCAGGAAATCTAAGCCATGCCCTTGAACCCAGCCCCCCGCCCCGATTTGCCGCTGACGGCCTTGCGCGCCTTCGAGGCGGCCGCGCGGCTCGGCGGGTTCCGGGCGGCGGGCGAGGAATTGGGCGTGTCCGCCGCCGCCGTGTCGGCCCAGGTGAAGGGGCTGGAGGACCGGCTGGGCTACGCGCTGTTCGACCGCCGCGCCCGGGGCGTGGTCCTGACCGAAACCGGTGCGTTGGCGCGGCCAGGTCTGAGCGCGGCCTTCCGGGCCTTGGAGGCGGCGCAGGCGGCGATGCTGGCGGGCGGAGCGCGGGCGTTGGAGGTAGTGGCGCTGCCGGCCATCGCGCAGCTATGGTTGCCGGAACGGCTGGCGCGGGCGGAAGCGGCCGGGCATCGCGTGTCGGTGACGGCCATGGAGACGATGCCGAGCGGCAAGCGGGCGCGGTTCGATGTGGCCTTGTTCTATGGCCCGGGCCGGGACATGCTGGTGCCGGTGGCGACGCCGGGCGTGACGGGGCCCCGGCTATCGGATGCGGCCTGGGCGCGGGATTGGGTATCCTGGGCCGAGCGGAGCGGTCAGGCGGTGCCCCCGGCGGGAGCGACGTTCTCGCTCTACTCGATGGTGATCGAGGCGGCTCTCCGCGGGGCGGGCGTGGCCATGGGACGCTGGGCGCTGGTGGCGCCTCTGGTCGAGGCCGGGCGGCTGGTCGAGGCAGGGCCGCGGGTGCCGATCATGGAAGGGATCACGGTGACATTCGGGCCCGGGGCGCGGCATCCCGGGACCGAGCTCTTCGCTGGTTAGGGCGGCCGCGGTGACAGGTCCGCGGATCGCCCTCCTGGGGGTTCGGCCCGAGCGGGCTGATCGCGCTGGCATGCGCATCAGAACAGTCGCGAACCGCCTGGCGATGGACGGCGCGTCATCGGTTGCTGCGCGCCCTCTTCCGCTGCTGGCTCAGCCCGTGGGGGCATCCTCGCGCACCAGGCCCTCGGATTTGAGGTCGGACCACAGGGCGGCGGGGATCTCGGCGGCGGCGGCCTCCAGGTTGGCTTCGGCCTGGGCCCGGATCTGGCCGCCGGGGACGACCGACAGGGTCGTGGGGTGAAGCAGCGGGAAGGCGAAGGCGGCCTGCACCAGCGGCACCCGATGGGCTTGGCAAACACGCTCGATCCGCGCGACGCGGTCCAGGATGTCCTGGGGGGCCGGGTCGTAATTGTAGTAGGCACCCTCGACCGCACCGGTGGCAAGGATGCCGGAATTGTAGGGGCCGCCGGTGACGATGCCGACGCCCCGGGCCTCGCACAGGGGCAGGAAGCTGGTCAGGGCCTCCTGCTCCAGCAGGGTGTAGCGCCCGGCCAGCAGGAAGATGTCGAAATCGCCGCGCTCCAGCAGGTGTTGGCAGACCTCCCATTCGTTGACGCCGGCGCCGAAGGCCGTGATGACGCCTTCGCCGCGCAGCCGTTCCATCGCATGGTAGCCGCCGGCCATCAGTTGATCGCATTTCGCCAGGACGTTGGCGCGCGAGCCCTGGTTCGGCACGTCGATGTCATGGGCGAACAGGATGTCGATGCGGTCCACGCCCAGGCGTTCCAGGCTGTGCTCGATGGACCGCATCGTGCCGTCGTAGGAATAGTCGTAGCGCTCGCGCCGGTTCGGGACGTCGAACCACTTGCCGATGCCGTCGCGGGTCTCGGGCGTGGCGGGATCCAGCAATCGGCCGATCTTGGTCGACAGGACATAGGCGTCGCGGGGCTTGTCGCGCAGGAAGCGGTTCAGCCGCGTCTCCGCCAGCCCGTAGCCGTAAAGCGGCGCCGTATCGTAATAGCGCACGCCACCGTCCCAGGACGCCCGCAGGGTGCCCTGGGCCTCGTCGTCGGAAACGGCCTGATACAGGTTGCCCAGGGGCGCCGTGCCCTGGCCAAGCTCGGTAAGGGTGACGCCACCATTCCCGAGGCGGTCCCAATGTCTGGTCTTCATGCTGATCCTCCCGCCCCCTCGGATAGCCGGTTCCGGGCGCCAGGGACAGGCGGGACGGTCGACCCCCGGCCCGGCGGGCCGGGGGGCGCGGGGTCAGCTGGTCGGGGTGAAGGGCAGCGAGGAATGGTGCAGGACGATCGTCAGGTCGCCGTCTTCCCGCTGCTCGATCCCGAACGTGTATTCGACCTTCACCTCCTCGCCGTCCGACGTGGTGAAATAGTAATTGCCCATCGTCAGGGCCACGTCGCCTATGATGCTGATGCCCTCGCTGTCCCAGCGCACGTCGGTATAGGGCGCCAGGGCGAAGCCGTTATCTTCGGCGATGTCGCCGCCGACGAAATAGGACATCGCCTCGTCGAAGGTGCCGCGGAATTGCTCGTCGCTGGCCAGAGTCGGCTTGAAGAGGACGATGTCCTCGCCGAAGGCATAGAAGTCCAGGATGTGGTTCCGGGCGGCGGCCTCGTAATCGCCGCCCGCCGTGTAGACCGCGCCGATCTCGACGATGCTTTCGCCCCAGGCGGCCTTGAAGTCCGAGACGCGGTCGGGCGTCAGCGCCGGGGGTTGGGTGGCAAGCGCCATGCCGGTGGACGCGGCGAGGGCGAGGGCGGCAATCCTGATGGTCTTGGACACGGACAGGTCTCCTTCGGGGTTGGTGGCCGGATGGCCGTCTCGACCCGGAATGTGGGTGGGGCCAACCGATGAAACCAATTGAAAGATCCGCGATAATCTATAGCTTCAAGGCATGGATGGTCCGGCCCGCCCGACCTTGCGGCAGCTTCAATACTTCGTCGCGGTGGCCGATCACGGCGCCTTCGGCGCGGCCGCCCAGGCCCTGGCCGTCAGCCAGCCGAGCCTGTCCAAGCAATTGGCGACCATGGAGGACGAGCTGGGCGTGATCCTGTTCGAACGCACGTCGCGCCGGGTCAAGCTGACCTCGGCGGGCGAGCGGCTGCTGCCGCGCGGCCGCGTCATCCTACAGGAAGTGCGGGAGTTTCGGGCCGTGGCGCGCGGGTCGGCGGGCCCGTTCGGCGACAAGCTGACCATCGGGGTGCTGCCGTCCATCGGGGCCTATTTCATGCCGACCGTCAATCGCCGCCTGCACCGGTTGTATCCCCGGCTGCGGCTGGCCGTCCGGGAGGGCGCGACCGTGCAATTGCTGGCCATGTTGCGGGAAGGTCGGCTGGACGCGGTGATCGGAACGCCCGTGAACGGCCCTGACGTGGTCAGCCATCCACTGTTTTCCGAGACGCTCTGGGCCTGCGCGGCCGCCGACGACCCCCTGTCGGCCGGGACGGGGCCGGTGACGCTGGACGACCTGGCCGGCAAGCCGCTTCTGTCGCTGAGCGCCGAGTTTTGGCTGGCGAAGATCGTCGAGCGCCTGGCCGAGGAGGCCGGGACCTTCGTCAGCCGGGACTACCAGGGCGCAAGCCTGGACGCGGTCCGTCAGATGGCGGTGATGGGGGCGGGGGTCGCGGTGCTGCCGTCGCTTTACGCCTTGGCGGAAGCCGTACGGGACCCGGAATTCATCGTGCGCCGCATCGACCATCCGCAGGCCGTCCATGACATCGCGCTGATCTGGCGGCGGGCCTCGCCGCTGGAGGCGGATTGCCTGGACCTGGGCGGCCATCTCATCGCCGTCAAACAGGAGATCAGGGCGGCGCGGTCGGAACGGTTTCAATAGGGGCGGAGGTGCGCGGACGGGGGATTGACCCGGCCCGCCGCCCCGCCCGAGGCTGACGCCGAGACGGCGGCCAGAGGGAGGATCGCAGATGGCAGGTGAAGGCGTGCCCGGGGCCCATGTGGGGCATGGGCATCTCAAGGTGGCGGATCTGGAGCGGGCGATCGCCTTCTATCGCGACGTGATCGGGATGCGGCTGGTCCGGCGGTACGGTCCGCAGGCGGCCTTTCTGTCGTTCGATGGCTACCACCACCATCTGGGGCTGAATACCTGGCAAAGCCGGGATGGGCCGCCCCCGCTCGAGGGGCATACGGGGCTGCTCCACCTGGCCTTCGTGTTCCCGGATCGCAAATCGCTGGGGCAGGTGATCCTGCGGGTGCGGGAAGCCGGACATGCGTTGACCGGCGCGGCCGATCACGGGGTCAGCGAAGCGGCCTATCTGAACGACCCCGACGGGAACGGGCTGGAACTGTACCGGGACCGGCCCGAGGCGGAATGGCGGTTCGAGGCCGACGGGACGTTGGAGATGATCAACGCACCGCTGGATGTGGACGCCATGGTGGCGGACGGGCGGGCTTGAACGCTCGACCCGGGTCAGAGCGCCGCAAGGCCCCGGGTCAGGGCGGCGAGCAGGGCCGAGGTCGGCTCGATCCCCAAAGACAGGCGCAGGAAGCCCTCGGGCACCGCGTCGCCGAACCGGGCGCGGCGGTCGGCGGAGGTATGGGTGCCGCCGAAGCTGGTCGCCGGAAGGATGGATGCGGCGGCGACGAAGCGGTCGGCGGCGGCGACGTCCGGCAGGGTGAGGCCCAGCAGGAAGCCGGGGGCGCGCATCTGGGTCCGGGCCAGGGCGTGGCCCGGATGGTCCGGGCGGCCCGGATAGGTGACGTGGGCCTTCGGATGCGCGGCCAGCAGGTCGGCGGCGGCGGCGGCGTTCTCGCACATGCGCGCCAGGCGCAGTTCCAGCGTGTCCAGACTGCGGTTCAGCATCCAGGCCTCGAACGGGCCGGGGATGGCGCCGGTGAATTTGCGGACGGCCTCGATACGGGCCAGCCGCGCCGCGTCGCGGCAGGCCACATGGCCCAGGATCAGGTCGGAATGGCCGCCCGCGGCCTTGGTGTCGGAGGCGACGACCATGTCGGCGCCCAGATCCAGCGGGCGTTGCAGCAGGCCGGTGGCGAAGGTGTTGTCGATGGCGAGCAAGGCCCCCACGCCATGGGCGCGGGCGGCCAGCGCTTTCAGGTCCAGCAGATGGAGGCCGGGATTGGACGGCGTCTCGACCAGGACCAGGGTGATGCCGGTCAGGTCGGTGTCGGGGATGTCCAGCGTGGGCACGGTGACCGTCCGCACGCCCAGGGGGGCGAGGATATCCTCGGCCACGATGCGCGTGTGGAAATAGCCGTCGCTGGGCAGCAGGACCCGGTCGCCCACCTTGAGGCTCGCCAGCATCACCGCCGAAATCGCCGCCATCCCCGAGGCGAAGAGCCGGGCTTCGGCCCCCTCGATCAGGGCCAGCTTCGCCTCGGTCGCCTGGACCGTGGGCGTGGCATAGCGGGCATAAAGCGCGTCGGGCGAATACTGATCGTCGATCTTGAAATTCGACGTGGTGACCAGGGGCTCGGCCACGGGCTCGCCGGTCGCGATGCGCGACGTACGCTGGTGGAGCAGGCGGAAGACCGCGTCGGGGATGTCGTCAGGCTGCATGGGGGCTCCGTCCCGGCGCAGGTGGCCCCCGCGCGCGGGTGGTGTCAATCGGCGCCAGGCCGGGTAGGACGGGGGGCACGACGGGGAGTTCGACATGACCATTCTGGTGTTCGGGGACAGCAACAGCCACGGGTCCAAGCCGGTGGAATGGATCGGCCAGTCCGAGCGGCATCCGCCCGAAGGACGCTGGCCTTACGTCATGGCGCGCGCGCTGGGGCGCGAGGTGATCGCCGAAGGGCATCCGGGGCGAACCTCGGTCCATGACGATCCCATCGACGGGGCGCACAAGAACGGGATGCGGGCCTTGCCCGTCGCGTTGGAGAGCCATCGGCCGGTGGACCTGGTAATGATCATGCTGGGCACCAACGATTGCAAGGCCCGGTTCGGCCTGCGCGGCTGGGACATCGCGGCGGGCGTGGGGAAGCTGGCGCAGGTGGTGCTGGCCTCGGCCGCCGGTCCCGGCGGGCGGGCCCCGGACGTGATGCTGGTCGCGCCGGTCCCGGTCGAGGAGGCGGGCGTCCTGGCCGAGATGTTCCAGGGTGGGCGGGCGCGATCCCGCGCGATCGCGCCGGCGCTGCGGGACGAGGCGGAGCGCTTGGGCTGCGGGTTCTTCGATGCGGGCCGGGTGGCGGCGGTTGATCCGGTGGACGGCGTGCACCTGACGGCGGCGGCGCAGGCGGCGCTGGGCATGGCCCTGGCCGAGGCGGTGGCGGCGCGGCTGGCCCGCCCGGCCTGACCG
>JBCCCB010000078.1:0-13897 GCA_039033775.1 Pseudomonadota bacterium
CTGCCAGGCCTGTTCGGTCCCGGATGACAGGACGGCTTGGAAGACCGGCGCGGCATTGGCCTCGGGCGCGGCCAAGGGGTTCGCCTCCGCATCGCCCACCGCGAAGCTGGTCAGGTTCAGGATGGCCTCGGGTGGCGCCTCGCGGAACAGCGCATGCAGGGTCGCCGCCGAGACGGGGTCCTTCAGCGAGGCCACGAAGATCGGCATCGGATTCACCCCTTCGCGCAGCAGCGTCCGGGTCACCCGGTTGATCGGGTTCAGCCCCGCGCCCTGCAACAGTGCCCGGTAGAAGATCACCGGCACCACCGGGGCCCCGTCGGTCCACGCGGCTTGCAGCGTGGCCAGGCCCGGAGCCTCGGATCCGGGCCAGTAGAGCCCCGCCCGCAGGAGCGGTCGCGGTGGCGCCGGGCGCGGGGCGTCGTCCAGCATCGCCTTGGCTTGGGCCAGGAAGGCGGCGGCGTTGGCCGGCCCGCCCTCGACCAGCGCCGACCAGAGCGCGTCGTAATCCGCATCCGCCACCGTCGACAGGTCGCGCAGCTCCGCATCCGGTTTGTCGTCACCCGGCAGGGCGGCAAACGGCACGCCCGCCTCGTGGAGCCGCGCGGCATATTGCTCCAACCCATAGGTCCAGTAGCCGCGCCCGCCCAGGATGCGCGCCACCACCAGGCGGGATCGGGTCGCGCAGGCGTCCAGATGCAGGTCCACCGACATGGGGTGGCGCAGATGCATCAGGCTCGCCAGGCGCAGGCTCGGTGCTTCGGCCATCTCGGCCCGGGCCTGGCTCAGCGCGGCCAATTCGGTATCCGCCGCCGAGATCACCACCAGATCGGCTGGGCTCTGGCCCAGATCGACGGGCTCGCCGTCGTCGATGGCGCCGGGCTGGGCGGCGAGCAGGTGCATGACGATCCTCCAGGGGGGCGAGTTTGCCCGGAGAGCGGTTTGGGACAGCCCAAGGGGCGACGCAAGGGCGTGACCTTCGCCCCCGAGCGCGTCAGAAGGGCGCGACGGAGGAGCCCATGATCGACATCCGACTGACCGACGAGGTACGCGCCGCCCTGGCCGAGGGGCGGCCGGTGGTGGCGCTGGAAAGCACGATCATCAGCCATGGGATGCCGTGGCCGCAGAACGCCGAGATCGCGCTGCGGGTCGAAGATGCCGTGCGTGCCGAAGGGGCCGTGCCCGCCACCATCGCGGTGATCGACGGGGCGTGTTGTGCGGGGCTGGACGCCGGACAGATCGCGCGGCTGGGACAGGGCGGTGACGTGGTCAAGGCGGCCTCGCGCGATTTGGGCGCCTGCCTGGTGAAGGGGCGCACGGCCGGCACCACGGTCTCGGCCACGATGCGGATCGCGGCTTTGGCGGGGATCGGGATCTTCGCCACAGGCGGCATCGGCGGCGTGCATCGGGGCGACGGGATGGATGTCAGCGCCGACCTGACGGAACTGGCCTGCACCGATGTCCTGGTCGTCTGCGCCGGCGTGAAGTCGATCCTGGATATCCCACGCACCATCGAGATGCTGGAGACCCTGCGCGTGCCGGTGGCCGTCTTCGGCACCGATGCCTTCCCTGCCTTCTATACCCGCGATTCGGGTGTGATCGCGGGGGAACGCTTCGACGACCCGGCCCAGATCGCCGCCGCGCGGACGGCGAATGCGGCCTTGGGCCTGGGGACCGGCATGCTGGTGGCGAATCCGATCCCCGAGGCGCACGCGCTCCCACCCGAGGAGATCGGCGCGACGATCGACGCGGCCCTGGCGCAGGCCGACGCCCAGGGGATCACGGGCAAGGAGGTCACGCCCTTCCTGCTCGGCCACCTGAACGCGGTCACCGAGGGGCGGGCACTGGCCGCCAATATCGAGCTGGTCTTGAACAACGCCCGTCTCGCGGCGCGGATCGCGGTGGCCCAAAGTCTTCTTTGAAGACTTTGGGCAAACCTGTCTAATAGAGGTTTGGCACCCGTTCGAAGAAGTGGCGGGTTGGGCTGCCCTGGTCGGTGCCGAAGTGGTATTCGTCGCGCGCGTGATGGGCGGATCCCCAAAATCTATCTGCCCCTGCCAACCCCTAGGTACGGGCCATTGATCGAAGACGGGATCCCCAAACAGATAAGAGGCCGGGTCAAAGACCTTATTGATCGCGCAACGGCGGCCGATTTGCCGACTGGATATCCTCGGCGCATCGCACGTGGAGGGGGTGAATGGGAACTCGCTTTCTCGGAGCTAGTGCGGGCGACCGGTGACGATCCGTGGTTCCTTGTCGAGCACCTGGGGGAATTCAAACGATTGGACACGGAAATCGAAGAGCTAAGCGGCTTCGCTCGGAAGATGGGATTCCCGTTGCTCAGCTAGGGATCGCCTCGTCCGGGCAGCGGCGGGTCCCAGCGTGCAACGTGCGTTCGACTAGCTCGGCACCCTCACGAAGAACAGGCTGGCCGGGATCGCTTTATACGAACCGAACGGGCCGCAGGGGACGAAGCCGTGGCGGGCATAGAGCCGGTGGGCCGCGTCCAGTCCCATGCCGGTTTCCAGCCGCAGGATCGGGCGGCCCTCGGCCTCGGCCAGGTCGATCAGATGCCGCAGGATCGCGTCGGCCACGCCGCGCCCGCGCGCCTCGGGGGCGGTGAACATGGATTTCACCTCGGCATAGCCGTCCCGCAAGGCGATGGCGCCGGTGCCGAGCACGGCGCCCTCGGCCTCGGCCGCGACGAAGCAGATATGCGGCTCGGTGAGCGCGTCTAGGTCGAGATAATGGCATTCGCCCGGCTGGAACATCGACTGCATCAGGGCGTGGCTCTGCGCCAGCAGCGCGGCGCAGCCCGGCGCGCGGGGATCGGCGGCCGCGACGATCATGCCAGATCGGCGGCGATGGCGGCCCGGTCCAGACCGACCTGGCCGATCACCACCAGGCGCGCGCCCCGCGCGTCGTCCCCCAGGGGCCGGTCGAAGTAATGGTCCACCCGGGGCCCCACGGCCTGGACGGTCAGCCGCATGGGCTTGCCCGCGACACTGGCGAAGCCCTTGAGGCGCAGGATGTCGTGGCGCCGGATCACGTCCGAGACCTTGGTGGCGAAGGCGGCCGGATCCGCCACTTCCGCCGTCTCGATCACGAAGCTCTCGAAGGCGTCGTGGCCGTGGTCATGGTGGTGATCGTCGTCCTGATCGTCATGATGGTGGTGATGGTGCACTTCGTGGCGCGCGGCGATGTCGTCCTCGGCGCCCTGGCCCCGGCCCAGCAGCACATCCGCCGGCAGCGCGCCCATGGTCGCGGGGACCACCTGCACGCCAGCCCGCGCCTCGCCCCGCAGCCGGTCCACGAGTGGACCGGCATCGCCCAGCAGATCCGTCTTGTTCACCACGATCATGTCCGCGCAGGCCACCTGATCGGCATAGAGTTCGCTCAACGGCGTCTCGTGGTCCAGCCCGTCATCGGCCGCGCGCTGCCTTTCGATGGCCGCCACGTCGGCCGCGAAGGTCCCGGCCTGGACCGCCGGGCCGTCCAGCACCGTCACCACGCCGTCCACCGTTACCCGGGTCTTCAGACCTGGCCAGTTGAACGCCCGCACCAGGGGCTGGGGCAGGGCCAGGCCGGAGGTCTCGATCACGATGTGATCGGGCGGCGTGTCGCGCGCCAGCAGCGCTTCCATGGTCGGGATGAAATCGTCGGCGACCGTGCAGCAGATGCAGCCATTGGATAGCTCGACGACGTCGTCCTCGGTACAACTTTCGAGGCCGCAGCCCGTCAGGATGCCGCCATCGACACCCAGATCGCCGAATTCGTTGATGATCAGCGCGATCCGCCGCCCGCCGGCGTTTTCCAGCAGATGGCGGATCAGCGTCGTCTTCCCAGCGCCCAGAAAGCCGGTGACGATGGTGGCGGGGATTTTCATGGGCTTTGTCCTCTCGGGCCGACGCGCGGGACGGCGATGTCTGGATTTGCGTATTTTCGGACCAGTGATGGACGGTCGGGCCGCTCGGTCCGCCGCCGATCACGCGTCCGTGTTTGGATCGCGGCGGACTTCTGACGTCACATGGACGGGCGGCCTCCGTGCCGCGCATCCCGAAAGGTCCCGTCCATGATGCTCCGTTTCTTCTTTGCCATCGCCGTCACCGGTCTGGTCGCGGCCTGCGTTCCCAGCGGCACCGGGTCGCAAAGTTCGCTGGACGGGCAGCCGCGCCTGAACGATCCCGTGCTGGCCTGTCCCGGCCAGCTGTCCCGGGCCCAGCGGATCGCGATCCGCATCAACAACAGCAGCGCCGATTCGACCACCGATCAGATCAGGCCGCGCTGCCGCTGAGCGCCATGCCCCCGCCCCCGACCGGTGGCGGGGGCGCGCGCCTCAGGCGGCGTGCACGCGGGGATGGGTGAGATGCGGGTTGGCCACGGTCGTCCGGCCCATCTTGGCCAGGGCCAAGGCCCCCAGATCGGCAATCGGCTCGATCACGACGACCAGCATATAGGCCGCGCCGAAGGCGAGGACGGAGGCCATGTTCTCGGCCCCGAAGCCCTGGCCGTAAAAGGCCCAGAAGGCGACCCAGGCGACCACGCCACCCTGATAGGCGACCGACAGCTTGAGGGCCTGGGCATAGGTCAGATCCACATAGGCGACGTCTTCGGGGATGACCTTCTTGGCCAGCGCGAAGATGGCAAACAGCGGGACGAGCAGCGTCGTGACGTTGACGAAATACATCGGCAGATCGCTGGGCGCGAAGAACAGCCCCTGGATCAGCAACACGGCTGCCAGGCCGATGGCGGCGGGCGCCACCCCCAGCAGCAAAAACAGCGTCGTGCCCAGGATGAAATGCACCTCGGACACGCCAACCGCGAAATGGGGCAGCAACTCGAAGAAGACGAAGACGCCGATGGTGGCGATCACGCTGCGCACCAGCAAGGGCGGCGCACCGTGGGCCTTGACGTCCTCCCAGACCAGCTTGGCGGTATAACCCGCTGCGGCGGCGGCTGTCCCGTAGGCAAGCGCCATCTTGGCGCCGTGGACGATTCCGGGTTCGATATGCATGGTCGATCTCTCTCCGTTGCCCCGTCACCCCGACGGGAGGGTTGTCGCTCCGCAGGGCTGGTCTCCTGGCTCGCGGATCGCGGGGTGGGGCCGCCTTCCCGGGGGTTTGCCCCAGTGGCATATCGGCCCGACCCTCACCGCTCACAGTCGCGGGGGCGGCTGCGGTCTCGGGGCCCGGTATGGGTCCCCCGTTCCGCATTCCCATTTCATCCCCTGCGCGTGGCGCGTCGGGGAACCTTGCGAGGACTGTCATGCGCCTCTGACACCGGATCGGTCAAGCGGGATTCGGGGTCGGCATCACACCCGATCACCGCCGCGACAGATCGCTGCGTCATGATTGACGCCCACGTCACCCATCCCCATACCCCTGTCCAACTTGCCGCAACCGAGCCGGAGCCGCCCATGTCCGATCCCATCGAACGCGAAGCCATGGAATACGACGTCGTCATCGTGGGCGCCGGGCCGGCGGGCCTGTCGGCGGCGATCCGGCTGAAACAACTGGATGCGGATCGGTCGGTCGTGGTGCTGGAGAAGGGGTCCGAGGTTGGCGCCCATATCCTGTCGGGTGCGGTGCTGGATCCGGTGGGTTTGACCGAACTGATGCCAGACTGGAAGGAGAAGGGCGCGCCGCTGAACGTACCGGTGACTTCCGATGCGTTCTACGTTCTGGGGGCCGAGGGCAAAGTGCGCGTTCCCAACATCGCCATGCCGCCGCTGATGTCGAACCATGGCAATTACGTCGTCTCCATGGGCAATGTCTGCCGCTGGATGGCCGAACAGGCCGAGGCTTTGGGCGTCGAGATCTTCCCCGGCATGTCCTGTTCCGAACTGGTTCTCGACGACGAAGGCCGGGTCAAGGGCGTGGTCGCGGGCGAGTTCGGCAAGAATCCCGACGGCACCATCGGCGACAGCTATGAGCCGGGGATGGAATTGCACGGCAAGTACGTCTTCCTGGGCGAGGGCGTGCGCGGCTCCCTCTCGAAGCAGGTTATCGCCAAGTACGGCTTGGATGCCGACTCGGACGTCCAGAAATACGGCCTCGGCATGAAGGAAATCTGGGAGATCGACCCGGCCAAGCACCAGCCCGGCAAGGTGGTCCACACGATGGGTTGGCCGTTGGGCAAGAATGCAGGCGGCGGGTCGTTCATCTACCACCTGGACAACAATCAGGTCTATGTCGGCTTCGTCGTCCACCTGAACTACAAGAACCCCTACGTCTTCCCCTACATGGAATTCCAGCGCTTCAAGCATCACCCCATGGTGGCCGAGCTGCTGGAGGGCGGGAAGCGCGTGGCCTACGGCGCCCGCGCCATCACCGAAGGCGGGTGGCAATCGCTGCCCAAGACCGCCTTCCCGGGCGGCGCGCTGCTGGGCTGCGCGGCGGGGATGGTCAATGTCCCGCGCATCAAGGGGAACCACAACGCCATGCTGTCGGGCAAGGCCGCGGCCGAGGCGGCCCATGCCGCGTTGGAGGCCGGGCGCGCCTCGGACACGCTCACGGAATACGACGCGGAAATCCGCGACGGCGCCGTCGGCAAGGATCTGAAAGCGGTGCGCAACGTGAAGCCGCTCTGGTCCAATTACGGCCTGACCGCGTCGCTGACCGTGGGCGGCGCCTCCATGTGGATCAACAACCTGTTCGGCAATTCGCCCTTCACGACCCCGCACGGCAAGTCCGACGCCGACGCGACCGAGAAGGCCAGCCAGCACGCACCCATCGACTATCCCAAACCCGATGGCGTGCTCAGCTTCGACCGGTTGACCAACGTGGCCTACAGTTTCACCAACCACGAAGAAAGCCAGCCCGCCCATCTGACCCTGAAGGATCCGGCCGTCCCGGTGGCCGTGGACCTGAAGCAATACGACGGCCCGTCCAGCCGCTACTGCCCGGCGGGCGTCTACGAATTCGTGGGCGAGGGGGAGGATGCGCGGTTCGTCATCAACTTCCAGAACTGCGTCCACTGCAAGACCTGCGACATCAAGGACCCGGCCCGGAACATCGTCTGGACCACGCCCCAAGGCGGTGACGGGCCGAATTATCCGAACATGTAGGTGGAGACGCGCGACCGGATCATCGACCTGGCGCGGACGCAGAACGGCAAGCGGCCTGTCGGTCCCGATTGCGACGACCTATTCGGCCGGTTCGGCATGGACGGAGACGACGCGCGGGAGGTCGTGGACGCCTATGTCGCAGAATTCGATGTTCGGATGGATGGGTTCCTTTGGTATTTCAATCACTTGGGCGAGCCACCGATCTATCGTCGCATCCTGCCTGTCGACCTGGCGGGTCGGCCTCTCCCGATGATCCCGGTCAGCGTCACCGACTTGGTCCGGATCGCCGAGGGCCGTGTCTGGGATATCGACTATCCAACCCTGACCATCCGCAACCGACATCGCCTTTGGCTTTGGATGACGCTGGGCGCGTTCGCTCTCGGTGGTGTCGCCCTGCTCGTTTCCTGAAGGCGTCCCCGGCATCCGTTCTCGACGGAACGCGGCGGAGGGCGATCACGATCCCGTGTCCCGCCCGCCGCCACGGCGGGCGAACGCCCATTGCGGCGCCGTCTCCGTTGCACAACGCCCAGGCGCCCTCTAGCCTAATGGAAATCGCCCTCAGACCGGGCCCATTCCAATGATAAGGCGCGCCCCGCGCCGCCCCGAGGCTTACCGATGCTCCGACCGCTTCTTTTGGCCGCCACCCTGATGCTTCCCGCCGCCGCCCAGGCCCAGGGCGTGGCCGGCCCTTACCTGGCCGCCCGCATCGCCGGGTATTCCAACGACTACGACGCCGCCGCGCGCTATTACGATGCCCTGCTGGCGACGGGTCAGACCACGCCGCAGGTGCTGGAAAACGCCGTCATCATCTATGCCGTCCTGGGCGATTTCGACCGCGCCGCCGAGGCGGCCGACCGCCTGCGCGCCTCGGATCTGCCCAGCCAGTTCGGCGATGCCGCCCGCCTGGTCACGTTCCTGCGCGACGGCGACGTCGCGCAGGCGTCCGAGCTGCTCGACGATCCCAGCGTTGGCGGCGCGCTGCTGAACGGGATGCTGCGCGGCTGGGTCGCGGCCGCCGAAGGCGACATCCCCGGCGCCGAAGCCGCGTTGGACGACCTGGCCGGCCGCCGCGGATTCGAGACCATCGCCCGCCAGCAGCAGGCCTATATCCGCGCCATGGCCGGCAATTTCGAAGGCGCGCAGGAGATCTTGTCCGGCGATGCCTTCGGCCCATTGAACCTGACCACCCGCAGCGCCTTCGCCCATGCCCAGGTCCTGATGCAGCTGGATCGTCGCGATGATGCGCTGCAACTGCTCGAAGGCGCCAATGCCGTGGGCAATTCCCCCATGCTCCAGGACCTGGCCGCCCGCATCGCCGCGGACGAGCCGATTTCTTGGACCTTCGTCACCACGCCCGTCCAGGGCATGGCCGAATCCTACTTCACCTTGGCGGCGATCCTGGCGGGCGAGACCTCGCCCACCTTCACCCTGCTCAACGCCCGCGCGGCGACCGCCCTGCGGCCCGACCACGTGGACGCGCTGATCCTGGTGGGCGAATTGCTCGAATCCCAAGGGCAATACGATCTGGCCAGCGACGTTTTGGCCCAGGTCCCGCGCGACGATCCCAGCTTCTTCGGAGCCGAAATCACCCGCGCCGAGATCCTGCTGGCCGATGGCCGCGAAGAGGCCTCGGTCGAGGTCCTGCGCAATCTGACCCGGTCCCATCCCGGCGAACAGGCCGTTTGGACGGCCCATGGCGATGTCCTGCGCCGGTTGGAGCGGTTCGAGGAATCCGCCGCGTCCTACGACCGCGCCATCGCCATGATCGAGGAAGACAGTCCCCGCGACTGGTTCCTCTATTACGCGCGCGGCATCGCCCGCGAACGGACCGGCGCGTGGGATCCGGCCGAGGCCGATTTCCGCCGCGCGTTGGACCTGAACCCCGACCAGCCGCTGGTCCTGAACTATCTGGGCTATGGCTTGGTCGAACAGCGCATCAAGCTGGACGAAGCGTTGGGCATGATCGAACGCGCCGTCGAGGCCCGGCCGGAAGATGGCTACATCACCGATTCGCTGGGCTGGGTGCTGTACCGCTTGGGCCGCTATGAGGACGCCATCGGCCCCATGGAACGCGCCGTGGAACTCCGCCCCCTGGACCCGATCATCAACGATCATTTGGGCGACGTCTACTGGACCGTGGGCCGTAAGCTGGAGGCCGACTTCCAATGGCGCCGCGCGCTCTCGCTCGAGCCCGAGGATGCGGACGAGGACCGCATCCGCAAGAAGCTGGATGTGGGGCTCGACGCCGTCCTGGAAGAGGAGGGTGGCAAGGGCCCCATCGAGGCCGCCGAGGAATGACGCGGCCCCGGGCCCGTTTGACGGTCTGACCGCGTCCGAAGCCCATGCGCCGCGCCCTTGCCCCTGCCAAGGTCAACCTGACCCTGCATGTCACAGGTCGCCGTGCCGATGGCTACCATCTGCTCGACAGCCTGGTGGCCTTCGCCGATTGCGGCGACGTCCTGACGGTCGCCGACGGCGACGGGCTCAGCGTCAGCGGCCCCTTCGCCGATGGCGTCCCCACCGATGCCACGAACCTCGTCCGCCGCGCCCTGGCGCTGGCGGCCGCGCCGAAAGCGGTCACGCTTGAGAAGTATCTGCCCCATCCCGGCGGCATCGGCGGCGGGTCTTCGGACGCGGCCACGGCCCTGCGGCTGGCCGGGGCGGAGCTGACGACCGACCAGCTCCTGACCCTGGGCGCCGACCTGCCGGTCTGTGCCCAGGCCCGCGCTTCGATCATGGGCGGCATCGGTGAGGCCGTTTCCCCGGTCCCCATGCCCGCGCTCCACGCCGTCCTGATCCATCCGGGCGCCGATCTGCCCACGCCCCGGGTCTTCCGGGGCTTGGCCACGCCGGACAACCCGCCGATGGCCCCGCATCCCACCGGCGCGGATCCCGCCGCTTGGCGGGCCTGGATCGCCGATCAGCGCAATGATCTGGAACCGCCCGCCATCGCCGCCGCCCCCGTCGTCGCCGAGGTTTTGGCCGCGCTGCGCCAGGCCGGGGCCGAGGTCGCGCGCATGTCCGGCTCGGGCGCGACCTGCTTCGGTCTCTGGCCCACCCGGATCGCCGCCGACGCCGCCGCCCGCGCCCTGGCGCGCGACGGCTGGTGGGTCCAGGCGGCCTCGCTCGCCTGAAACATAAGCCTTAACAATGTGTTAATTCCCCGCGGGGAAATCAGGCCGCACGCGCCACCACGAAATCCGCCAAATCGCCCAGCATGTCGCGCAATGGGCTTTCCGGCAATTCGTCCAGCGCGGCGCGCGCCCGGTCGCGCCAGGCCAGCGCTTCCAGCCGGGTCTCTTCCAGCGCTCCGTGCCGGGTCACGATCTCCCGCGCGCGCTCGAAATCGTCCGACCGGGCCAGTTCCAGCGCCTCGCGCCAGAAGCTCCGCTCGGCCTGGTCGCCGCGCGCGATGGCGCGGATCACCGGCAGGGTCAGCTTCCCTTCCCGGAAATCGTCGCCCAGATCCTTGCCGATCCCGTCGCCAGCGCCGCCGTAATCCAGCCAATCGTCCACGATCTGAAACGCCACACCCAGCGAATCCCCGAACCGGGCCAGCGCCGCGACCTGGGCGTCGGGCACGCCCGCGATTACTCCGCCCACCTCGCAGGCCGCCTCGAACAGGGCGGCCGTCTTGCCGCGCACCACGTGCAGATAGGTCTCTTCCGTGGTGCCCAGGTTCCGCGCGGCGCTCAGTTGCAGCACCTCGCCCTCGGCGATGGTGGCGGCGGCACCCGACAGGATGTCCAGCACCCGCAGCGACCCGGTCTCGACCATCAGTTGAAACGACCGCGCGAACAGATAATCGCCCACCAGAACGCTGGATTGATTGTCCCAGAGCAGATTCGCCGTCGGACGCCCCCGGCGCTGCCGGCTTTCGTCCACCACGTCATCATGCAGCAGCGTCGCGGTGTGGATGAATTCCACCGTCGCGGCCAGCTTAAGATGATCCTCGCCCTCGTAGCCGCACATCTTGGCGCAGGCGACCGTCAGCAGCGGCCGCACTCGCTTGCCGCCCGCCTCGACCAGGTGGGCCGTCACCTCGGGGATGCGCGGCGCGTTCTTCGACGCCATCCGGTCGCGGATCAGCCGGTTGACGGCCTCCATCTCGGGGGCGCAGGCCGCGGCCAGCCGATCATGGGGCTTGATCTGCGTGGGCTTGTTCATCGCGGTCCCTCCTCGACACCGATTTGCGGCGCCCGTAGACGTCGGTCCATGCGCGAACTGTTCCGAACGAACGATCCGACCGTCATTGCCTTCGCCTCGGCCCTGCTGGACGGCGAGGGTATAGACTGCTTCGTTCTGGACGCAAACACGTCCATCTTGGAAGGGTCGATCGGTGTGCTACCGCGTCGCATGATGGTCGCCGAGGCCGATTTGTTCATGGCCCGCGCCACCATGCGCGACAACGGAATCCCCATTTCGGAATGATCACGCGGGACGGCTTTCTGGGCGGCCGTTTGACCCTTTTGCAGCCCAGCAAGGGGTTTCGGGCCGGATCCGACGCCGTTCTGCTGGCCGCCGCCTGTCCGGCGCGACCGGGGCAGAGCGTGCTCGATCTGGGCTGCGGCGTGGGGGCCGCGATGTATTGCCTCGCCGCCCGGGTGCCGGGCTTGGCCTTGACGGGACTCGAGCGCGATGTGGCCACGGCGGAGCTTGCCCGCCAGAACGGCGCGGCCGAGGTGGTGGTCGGCGACGCGCTGGACCTGCCGCCGGCCCTGCGCCGGCCCTTCGATCACGTGATCTGCAATCCGCCGTACTTCGGTGCTGGGCAGGGCTCTCCGTCGCCGGACGCCCCGCGCGAGGCTGCCTTGCGCGAAGCCGGCCCCGGCGACATCGCGCGTTGGGCCGACATCGCCTGCCGCCGCGCGGCGCCCAAGGGCAGCGTCACCTTCATCGCCCGCACCGATCGTCTGGCCGATCTGCTGGGCGGCTTGCGGCTGGGCGGCCTGGTCGTCTTGCCCATCGCCGGCCGCGCGGACACCGAGGCGGGACGCGTCATCGTCCAAGGGAGAAAGGGCGCGCGTGCGCCGCTGCGGCTGTTGCCACCCTTCGTGATGCACCGGGGTCCGGCCCATGACGGCGACCGCGATCACCACACGCCCGCGGCCCAGGCAGTGCTGCGCGAAGGACAGGCATTGCCGTTAAGGTAATTCAAATCGGTCACGACTTTTTGCCCATGCCTTCGAAAAGCCGTGACAGGTGCCTATCTCGTGTGATGCACTGGACAGACTATCTATCAAAGAGAGGAGACACATATGTCGCTGACGTCGCACCTGCAGGAGCTACGAAAGAAACACGAGACTCTCTCCCGTCAGGTCGAGGAGGAGCAGCGCTCCCCCGCCGTCGACAGCACCGCGCTCTCCGAGATGAAGAAGCGCAAGCTGGCCATCAAGGAACAGATCGAGCGGTTGAACGCCACCGCCCATTGATCGCGACATTGCGGGCCCGCATCCCTCGGCGGGTCCGCTACCTGATATCCTTCTGAAATCAAATGCGAATAAGGCGCCGCTGTTCGGCATGATCGTCCAGCCGGGCCGATTCCTTCGCCAACCAGTCCAGAAACGCCTTCGTCGCCGGCCGGGTCTCGGCCCCCACCGGGCAGAGCACGCGGAACTGCGCGCGGGGCACCAAGGCCGTCTCGAACGGAGCCACCAGCGAGCCTTGGCGCAAGGCCGTCTCACCCAAGCTGACGCGCCCCAGAACAACGCCCGCCCCGGCCTGGGCGGCGTCGATGGCGTGGTCGGCCTGGCTGAAGCGGGGCCCGTGCAGATCGTCGGCGACGATGTCGTATTGGGCGAACCAGTCGGCCCAACTAACTGAATTTCTGAGGAAAGCGATCGAGTCATCGAAGATGATCGTCGCATCCAGCAGGCTTTCGGGCGTCGGATATCGCGCCGCCAGATCGGGATGCATCATCGGCGTGACCCATTCCTCGATCGTCAAGGCGCGGTAGAGACCATCGTCGCTGCTGTCATCGGGGCCGAAGCGGATGGCGATATCCACGTCGTCGGTGGAAAAATCCAGCATCTTCAATGTGGCAGCGAAGCGGAGTTCGATTTCGGGATGCCGCTGGGCGAAGTCGAACAAGCGCGGGGCGAGCCATTTTGCCGTGAAGGCCGGGCCCGCCGTGACCGTCAGAATGCCCGTGTCCAGCACCCGTTTCGCGGCGCGCCAGCCCATGGCAAGTGTTTGAAATGCCTCGGAAGATGGCGCGCTGAGCGCGTGGCCCGCATCGGTCAGTTCCACCCGTCGGTTCAAGCGACGGAAGAGCGGGGCGCCCAGATGTTCCTCTAGCGATTTGATTTGAAAGGACAAAGCGGCGGGCGTGACCGAAAGCTCGGCGGCGGCCGCTTGGAAGGACAGATGGCGCGCGGCGGCCTCGAAGGCGCGCAGCGCGGTGAGGGGCGGGAGGCGTTCCGACATGACGCTTCAATATATCTTAAGTGAAAGATTGGAAAGTCTCGTTTGTAAGCTTTGATCGAGAAGGTCATATTGGTCTCAAGACAGATTGACTTGATGATAAGGAATAGCCGCCATGTTCGAGACGCATACCACCCGCACCTATGACGACGCCTTCGCCCGGGCCCGCGCCGAGCGCGCCGCCGCCTTCCGCCGCCTGTTCAGCTTGGCTTGGTTGCGCGGCGCCGACCGGGCCCCGACCGGGCGCGTCCGGACGGTCTGATCCCGGAGCGGTCCACACCGAACCCAAAAAACGGCCCGGCCCCCGAAAACCGGGGGCCGGGCCATTTCTTCACAAATTGGGGTCATCCCCGGAGCCGGGATCCCCAATTTGTACAAAACTCAGGTCAGGTACTGACCGCCATTGGCCGA
>JBCCCB010000079.1:0-13738 GCA_039033775.1 Pseudomonadota bacterium
AGCCAGGATCGGCTTCTGGAACTGGCGACCAACGTCATCCAGGCCAATCCCGATCTCGCCGGGATCGTGGCGACCTGGTCGCTGGCGGTGAACGCGGCCAGCGAAGCCGTCGAGCAATCGGGCCGTGATATCCCCATCGCAGGCTATGACAGCGAGGGACCAGGCTACCTGGAGCTTCACTCCGGAGATACCAACATCGTCGCGCTGTCGGGTCAGCAGGCGGCCTTGCAGGGGCGGGCCGCGCTGGACGGTCTCAGCCAGGCGATCCTCGGGGCCGAGCTTTGCGAGGAGATCATCACGCCGAACCTTCTGGTGACGGCCGAGAACTACCAGGAGATGTGGGCGGTCCAATATCCCGGCACGACCCCGCCCTGGGACAACTAGGTCTCGACGGACCCATCCGAGGCGCGGGGACGTTCCTGCGCCTCGCCCCCCATGACGGCGGTTCGGACGGCGGCGGATGCTCCTGGAGCTCACCCATATCACCAAGCGGTTCCCGGGCGTCCTGGCGCTCGACGAGGCTCGGTTCGACCTTCGGGCGGGCGAGGTCCATGCATTCATGGGCGAGAACGGAGCCGGCAAGTCGACCCTGATGAAGATCGCATCGGGTCTTTTTCCGCCCGATGCCGGCGAAATCCGCATCGACGGCACGCCCGTCCGCTTCTCCTCTCCGGCGCAGGCGAAGGCCGCCGGTATCCACACCGTGTTTCAGGAACTTACCGTCCTTCCCAATCGCACGGTGGCCGAAAACCTTCTGATCGGTCGCGAACCGACGCGGGCGGGCGGGCTCTGGCTCGACAAGACGGCCATTCGACGTCAAGCCCAGACCATCCTCGACCGGCTCGGCATCGGCTTGGACGCCGATCGTCCATTGGCGACGCTGTCGACCGGCCAGCGCCAGATGGTCGAGATCGCCCGTGCCTGCTCTCAGAATACACGCGTCCTGATCCTGGACGAACCGACGTCATCGCTGGGCCGGGCCGAGGAGGACGTGCTCTTCGATCTCGTCCGCCGCCTGAAGGCCGATGGCGTGGGGATCGTCTACATCACCCACCGCATGTCCGAGGTGTTCGCGCTGTCCGACCGGATCACCGTCCTGCGCGACGGACGCTTCGTCCTGACGGATGAGACGTCGGACCTGGACCGCCCTGCCCTGATCCGCGCCATGGTCGGGCGCGACGTGGCCGAGGATCGCCATGGCGTCGACCCGGAGACGTTGCCCGTCGCGCTCGACGCGCGCGGACTCGTCCGCGGGACGGCCGTCCGGGGTGCCGACGTCACGCTCCATGCGGGCGAGGTGCTGGGGATTGCGGGCCTCATGGGCGCGGGCCGGACGGAAATCGCGCGGCTGATCACGGGGATCGACCGGCCCGAGGCCGGTCGGATGGACCTGTTCGGCCAGTCCTTCGCCCCTCGCGACATCCGCGAGGCGCTGTCCCGGGGGGTGGCCTACGTCTCGGAAGACCGCAAGGGCCTCGGCCTCGTGCTGCCCCTGTCGGTCGCCGACAACGTCGCCCTGCCCAGCCTTGCGGCACTTGCGTCCCGGAATATCGTAACCCCCGGTCGGATCGCGGATTTCGCCCGAGATTGGATGCAAAGGCTGGGCGTCAAGGCAGCGGGCGGGGCGGTGGCCGTCGAAACCCTGTCCGGCGGCAACCAGCAGAAAGTGGCGCTGGCGAAATGGTTGGCCATCCATCCCCGCGTGATCATTCTCGATGAACCCACCCGGGGCGTGGATGTGGGGGCCAAGGCGGAAATCTACCGCCTGATCCGCCAACTTGCGGATGACGGCGTCGCGGTGATGGCCATCTCGTCCGAATTGCCGGAACTCTTGCAGATGTCCGACCGGATCGCAGTGGTCGCCCAGGGGCGGATCGCCGGAGTGGTGCCGGCCTCCGAAGCGACGGAGGAGACCCTGCTGGATCTGGCGTTCTTCGAGGGAGACGCCGCATGATCGAGGCCTCGGATCGCCCGGAACGGCAGGTGAGCGTCGCCCGACTTCTCCGCGACGCCCTGCCCTATGCCGGTCTGATCGCGGTCATCGTCTTCTTCAGCCTGTCTTCCGAATTCTTTCTCGATCTCCGCAACTTCGAGCGTCTCGTCACCGACAGCGCGACGCTGATGCTCGTGGCGTTCGGCATGACGCTGGTGATCCTCTTGGGCGAGATCGACCTGAGCGTCGGCGCCGTCGTGTCTCTGCTGGCGGTCGTTTTGGCACAGATGATGGCGGCAGGACTGCCATGGCCGCTTGCCGTCCTCGCGATCCTGGGGATCGGCAGCGTCATCGGGTTGCTGAACGGGATCATCACGATATTTGGCGATATCCCGTCCTTCATCGTCACGTTGGGCATGATGGCCATCGCAACGGGCCTGTCCTTCGTCTTCACCGGGTCGATTTCGGTCGCGATCATGAGCGAGCCGTTCCTGGTGCTGTTCTACGATGCGCGGTTTCTTGGTTTGCCGGTTCCGCTCTGGATCGTGGGCTTGGCCTTCGCGATCGCGGCTTTCTACCTGGCCCGCACGGTTCCGGGCCGGGAACTCTATGCCGTGGGGGCCAACCCGGCCGCCGCACGGCTGTCCGGCGTGCCGGTCAAGCGTCGCCAGGTGACCGTCTTCGCGATCATGGGCTTTCTGGTCGCCGCCGCAGCGATCCTCTCGGCGGCGCGGTTGGGGTCGGGCGCCCCGGCATCGGTTCCCGCCCTCACCCTGGACGCCATTGCCGCCGTGATCATCGGCGGCGCGAGCCTTTTCGGTGGCCGGGCATCGCTGCTGCGAACGCTGACGGGCGCCGCGCTGATCGCGGTGCTCAACAATGGCATGGTGTTGATGAACATCAACATCGACGCGCAATACATTGTAAAAGGTGTGATTATTCTACTCGCCGTCGTACTCGAACGGCTTGCCAGCGGGGCGCGGGCATGAAGGGGGGCCGCGCGAACCTCGCCGATTACGGGCTTGTCTTCGCCGTGTTGATCGTCATCGGCGGCCTGATGATCCTGAGCCCGGCCTTCCGGGATCTTGGGAACCTGATCGGCATCGGACGGCAGGTCGCGATCCTTGGGATCGCGGCGGCCGCCATGACCTTCGTGATCCTGGCGGGCGAGATCGACCTGTCCGTCGGCGCCGTCGCCTCGGCCGCCGCCGTGGTCACGGCCCTGGCGCTGGCCCAGGGTTGGGGGGTCTGGGCGATCCCCGTCGGGCTTCTGGCCGGCGGCGCGTTCGGCTTGCTGAACGGCGTGCTGGTCGTCTACGTGGCCGTGCCGAGCTTCATCGCCACGTTGGTCAGCTTCTTCATCGCCCAAGGCGTGGCCCTGACCCTGACCGGCGGGCAGACCATCCTCTTCGATGCCGACTGGTTCCGCGCGCTCTTCGCCATCGGTGAGGTCCTCGGCAACCGCTCGGCCTTTTGGTGGTTGGTGGCGGTCGCGCTGGTCCTATGGTGGCTGCTCGCCCGCACCCGCTTCGGCGCGAACACCTATGCCGTGGGGGGCGACGCCGAAAGCGCGGCCATGCTGGGCCTTCCCGTCGACCGCCTGCGCCTTGCGATCTTCACCATGACCGGGGCGCTGATGGGCATCGTCGGCATGATCTTGATCGCGCGGATCGGCAATGCCCGCGCGGACGGCGCGATCGGGCTGGAATTCGACGCCATCGCGGCGGCGGTCATCGGCGGCACGCGGCTGGGCGGCGGGTACGGATCCATGCCGCGCACGATGCTCGGGGTTCTTCTGATCGGCGTTCTGAACAACGGATTGGCCATCCTGAACGTCGATTTCAACACACAACAGGTCATCAAGGGCGCCCTGGTCGTGGGTGTCGTCCTGATCGACCGCTGGGCCCGGGGAAAGGGAGAGCTGGCATGAGCGACGGATTGACGGGCGACCTGGAGCAATTGGCCACCGACCTCAGCTTCACCGAGGGTCCGGTCTGGTTGGCCGAGCATGGCTGCCTGCTCTTCACCGACATACCCGGCAACGCGATCCTGCGCTGGTCCGACGCCGACGGCCTTTCGACCTGGATGGATAATGCCCACTTCGCCATCGGCTTGACGCGGGACCGCAGCGGGCGGGTCCTGTCCTGCGAGCATTCCACGCGCAGTCTCAGCGCGCTGGACGTCGGGCCGGATGGCGCCCTCGCCGGACGCACGGTTCTGGCGAACGCCCATGACGGCCGGGTCCTCAATTCCACCAATGACGTGATCTGTACGCAGGACGGCACCATTCTTTTCACCGACCCGCCCTTCGGCGTCCGCAACCTGGAGGGCGCGCTCCACGGCTATCAGCAGGCGCAGGAGATCGACGGCGCCTTCGTCTTCGCGGTCGGCGCAACGCCAGACGCACCGCTGCCGGTGGTCACCGACATCTATCGGCCGAACGGTTTGTGCCTCTCGCCCGATGAAACGACACTTTACGTCTCAGACAGCTCCGAGACGCATCACAAGGTCATCGCGATGGATTTCAGGAACGCAATCGCGTCGAGCCCGCGCGACTTCGCGGTGATGCCCGTCGGCGTGCCCGATGGACTGCGCGTGGATGCCGAGGGGCGTCTTTGGGTCGCCGGCGGCGACGGTGTTTATGTCTACGACAAGACGGGCGACCAGGTCGCCCATCTGCCGGTACCGGAAATGGTGACCAATATCGAATTCGGCGGCCCCGATCTCTCGCAGCTCTTCATCACGGCCACCACATCGCTCTACCGGGTATCGACGACCACCCGGAGCGGCCGGGCCTGGTAGCGCGTCATGTCCGCAACGTCAGCCCCGTATCGGCGTCGAACAGGTGGACCTTTTCGGGCGCGATCGACAGGTTGATCGACGCGCCTGCCGTCAGGGCGGATGTGCCATCGGTGGTGACCAGCAATTCCGGCTCGCCCTTGGTGAAAAGGTAGCAGGACGAACCCGTCTGTTCGACCGCGTCGATCTGGACGGGGACCGACGTCCCCCCCTTTAGGCCGATTGCCAGGTGCTCGGGCCGCATTCCGACCGTGACCGTCGTGCCCGACGCGACCGTGATCCGGGTTGGGATCTCCGGATTGCCCGGCATGGCCAGGCGCACTCCCCGCCCCCCTTCCGTCACCACACCGGGGACGAAATTCATCGCGGGCGAGCCGATGAACCCGGCCACGAACCGGTTGGCCGGGCGTTCGTAAAGCTCCATCGGCGCGCCCTGCTGCTCGATCACACCCGCTTGCAGAACGACCACGTGATCTGCCATCGTCATGGCCTCGATCTGGTCGTGGGTGACATAGACGCTGGTCGCGCCGATCCGGTCGTGGAGGGCGCGGACTTCCTTCCGCATCCGCACGCGAAGCGCCGCATCGAGATTCGACAGCGGCTCATCGAAGAGAAACGCCTTCGGTTCGCGGATGATGGCGCGGCCCATGGCCACGCGCTGGCGCTGGCCGCCCGACAGCTCTCGCGGCCTGCGGTCCAGCAGGTCTTCAAGGCCGATGATCGCCGCGACCTCTTGCGCCGCCTTCGCGCGCTCGGCCTTGGAGACACCCTTCAGCCGCAGGGCATAGGTCAGATTGTCCCGGACGCTCATATGCGGGTATAGCGCGTAGGACTGGAACACCATGGCCAGATCGCGCTTGCGGGGTGGCAGGTCGTTGACGACCTCGCCCTCGATCCGCAGCGACCCGGCCGAAATCCGCTCCAATCCGGCGATGGAGCGCAGCAGCGTCGACTTCCCACACCCCGACGGACCGACGAGCGCCACGAACTGGCCCTTCGGAATGCTGAGGTTGATGTCTTTCAAGGCATGGAAGGTGCCGTAATGCTTCTGCACGTGCTCAAGGGCGATCTGAGCCGTCATTTCAGCGCTCCGGCGGTCAGGCCGTTGACGATCTGGCGTTGTAGCAGAACGAACGCGGCGAGGATGGGGGTCACGTAGGTCGCGGCGAAGGCCATGATGGCGTTCCAGTTCACCTGGTTCGGCTGAAGGTAGTTGGTCATGCCGATGGAGGCCGGCTGCAGCCGATTGTCCGCGATGATTGAGGCCGAATAGACGTATTCGCCGAACCCCTGCATGAAGACCAGAAGGGCCGAGATGAGCAGGCCATTTCGAGCCAGCGGCAGGACAATCATGAAGAAGGCCCCGGCCCGGCTGTTGCCATCGACCAGGGCCGCCTCTTCCAGTTCGCGCGGCACCGTCATGAAGGCCGCCCGGCAGAGGATCACGAAGAACGGCATCGTCTTGGCAGAGATCGCCAGCACAGTCGCGAAGCGCGGGTAGTCGAGCAAACCCGCCCAGGAGAAACCGACGAAGATCGGCGTGACCATCAGCGACGGCGGCAGAACTTGCAGCATCAGGACCGAAAACAGCGCCGCGTCGATCCATCCGTTGCGATACCGCGCCAGCACATAGGCGCAGCCCGACCCGAAGAGCCCGGTAATCAGCGTTACGCCCACCGCGATGACCAGGGAGTTCCACATGAACCGGGGGATGTTCGCCACCTCCCAGATCGTCGCGTAGTTCTCCCACTGGGGGGTGCCGGGCAGGAATTCCGGCGGCACGGCGAAGATCGAGGATTGTGTCTTCAGGCTGGTGACGTACATCCAATAGAGCGGGAACAAGTACACAGCCGCCAAAAGCACGGCCGCCAGAAGCATCAGGCGATTGGTGAGCGCCGGGCTCAAAGCTGCGTTTCCGCCTTGGTGGAGCGGACGTAGAACAGGCTGACGAACAGGACCACCACGATCATCAGCACCGAAATCACGGCGCCCCTACCGAAATCGAACTCCCGGAACGACAGCTCCCACGACCAGTATTGCGCCACCGTCGACGACCCGGCCGGTCCGCCCTGGGTGATCGCGGCGAACAGGTCGAATTGCTGTAGCGTGAAGATGACGCCAAGCGCCAGGACCGCCCCGATGGTCGCCCGCATCATCGGCAGCGTGATCGTCCAGAACCGTTGGAACGCGTTGGCCCCGTCCAGTTCGGCGGCTTCGTACAGATCTTCGGGGATGGACGACAGGCCGACGGCCAGCAGGATCATGTTGAACGGCGTGCCGTACCAGATATTGGCGATCATCACCGAGTAGAGCGAGGTGTCGGGGTCGGACCGCCAAAAAACCGGTTCGTTAATGATCCCAAGGCCTTCCAGGACGTGATTGATGACACCGAAATCCCCCGAAAGCAGCCAGTTCCACAGCACGCCGACCACCAGGCCCGGCATCACCCAGGCGGCCAGGAACAGGCCCCGGATCCAGGTCGCCCCGGTGAAGTTCTGGTGGAAGAACAACGCCAAGGCGAAGCCCAGCGTGAACTGGATCACGACGGAGCCGAGCGTGAAGATGACCGTGTTCCACAGAACCGTGCCCGCCTGCCGGTCGTCGAAGATATTCTGGTAATTCTCGGTCCCGGCCGACGGGTGCAGAAGCGTGCCGAGGCTGAACACATCCACGTTCTGAAAGCTGATGACGACGTTGTAGATCAGCGGCAGGCCCGCGAAGACCAGCAGATAGCTAAGCGCCAGGATCACCAGAAGGGTATCGAACCCGATCCCGTCACGCATGGACTGCAAGGCGCGTCGCATGTGGTCTCCTCGATTCCCAGCACGATGGGCCGGGGCGATGGTGACCGCCCCGGTCCGGCAAGGCTCAGTTGATGATCGCGTCGATGCCCTCGGCCGCCTCGTCCAGCGCCTCTTGGGCCTCGGCCTGTCCCGTCAGGACCGACTGGAACGCATCCTGGATCTCGTTCGAGATCCGCGGCCATTCAGGATGCGGTCCCCGATTGACGGCATAGCCCAGTTGTTCGGTGAACACCGCAGCGGCTGCGTCGATCCGCTCGTCCCCTGTCGGCGCAAGCTCGACGCCGGCGACCGAAGGCAACCGGGTGAACTCAGGCCAAACCCGGTCCAACTGGCTCCAGTAGTATTCCAGGAATTGGAAGGCCGCGTCCGGGTTCTCCGTATTGGCGAAGACGGCGATATTGAAGTCGCCGAGCGCCGAGGCGCGCGGTCCCCCATCTTCCTTCACCGGAAGAAGCGTCACGTCCCAGTTGAAACCGGCATCGGACGCCATGCGCCCCAATTCCCACGGCCCCGAGATCGCCATTGCGGCGTTGCCACCATTGAACGTGCCGGTCGAATCCCACTGCCCACGGGTCAACGTGTCCGGCGAGGCGAGTCCCTCGTCCAGGAACGTCTTCCAGAGGCCCAGCGCGTCGGCCACGCCATCGGCGTTGATGTTCTCGAACCCGCCACCGGCCATCTGCGCCCAGGGCAGGAACTGAAACGTCCCTTCCTCGGAGGCCCGCGCCGAGAAGGCGATGCCGTAGACGTCGCTGTCGGGGTCTGTCAGCGTCCGGGCCGCGTCCAGCAAGGCGTCCCAGGTCGTCGGTGGGTTATCGGGGTCGAGCCCGGCGGCTTCGAACATGTCACGATTGTAGTAGAGCGCGATGGTGTTCGATGCGCGCGGAATGCCGTAGACGCGGCCCTCCCAGGTCAGGCTGGCGCGCGGGCCGGGGAAAACCGCTTCGATATCAATCACGTCCGAGGCCGCCACGCGGTCGGTGATGTCCAGAAACGCCCCACGCGAGGCGAAGGCGGCATGGTCGGGGTTGTCGATGGCGATCAGATCCGGGTTCGTGTTCGTCGCCACC
This sequence comes from Pseudomonadota bacterium, assembly GCA_039033775.1. GTDB lineage: Bacteria > Pseudomonadota > Alphaproteobacteria > Rhodobacterales > Rhodobacteraceae > Jannaschia. Next base: position 8,607 of record JBCCCB010000079.1, read on the forward strand.
GCCCGAAGCGTATCGGTCACCAGATCGTCGAACCGGATCTCCCGCACGTCGATGGTGATCCCATTGTCCATCTCGGAGAATTCCTGGGCGAAGACGCCTTCCGGCGCCGTCGCACTTTCGGTCCAGAGCGTCAGGGTCACGTCCTGCGCCAGCGCGCCGCCCGTGCCCAGCACCATGGCGAGAGCGGAGAGGCTGAGTGCATGTTTCATATCGATCCTCCTTGTTGTCGTTGCGGCGCCTGCCCGTCCGTCAGGCCCTATGGTCGTCTAGATCGGTTACGTTTCAAAGAGCGGGGCGAGGGCCTCGGCCCTGCCCTTGGGGATGAAGACCGGCGTTTGACCCCAAGGCGCATCGATCTCGGGCGATGTGCCGCCGGGATGGGCGGTCCCGGTCCAGGCGTGAATCCAAGTCTCGCCGTCGGGCAGCGCAACGATCCGACCTGTCGCACCCGGCTCCAACACAGGGGCGACCAGAAGATCGGGGCCGAGCATGTAGGCGTCGACCCGGTCGTGCAGCGCGGGCTGATCCGGGAAATGGTAGAAGAGCGGCGCCATAACCGGGTCGCCGGTTCGGGCATAGTGCCGGAAGACGTCTTCCAAGTAGGGCCGCAGACGCTCGCGCAGGGTGAGCAGTTTCACCAGGACGTCTTCGACGGCCGCCCCAAAGCTCCAAACCTCGTTCGACCCGCCACTGTTGGTGAAGATGTTGAACGTATCCTGCCCATAACTCACCGGCTCACCCGGACCGGGCGGCGGCACGTCGTCGGGCACCCGGAAGCCATGCAGGCGGCAGATGGGCGAGAACACCCCGAACTCGAACCAGCGGACCAGAAGCTCCCGAAAGGCCTCGGACCCGCCATGCCCATCATAGAACCCGCCGATATCGGTGGTCCACCAGCCCAGACCGGCCATGCCGGCATGCAGACCCGCCGGGATCTGTGCGCGGAACCAGTCCCAATCGGACCACACATCGCCCGACCACAGGATGACGCCATGGCGCTGCGACCCAGCCCAGGCCGACCGGCAGAGCAGGACGCCATCCTCGACCCCAGCTTCGGTGAGGCCCGTCCGATAGGTCTCCTCATGCAGCAGCGGATAGGCGCACAGCATCTCGGCCCCATTGCCCAGGGCCGTCCGGACGTTTTCGGGATGCGCGGGCCGCATCTCGGGCTCGCAGGCATCCAGCCAGAAATGGCGGATACCGTGGCCGACATAATTGCGCTTCACGACGTCCCAGTGGAACGCCCGCGCCTCTGGGTTGAAGGCGTCGTAATAGGTGAAGAAGCCGGGGCCGAACGGGTCCTTGTCGGGGAACGGAATGACGGCGGGGATGCCGCGTTCGGTGGTCAGCAGCAGCCCCTGCTCGGTCATCGCCTTATAGTGCTCGGACGACGCAGACACCGTGGGCCAGATCGAGACCATCAACTCCACGCCCAGATCGCGAAGCTCGGCCACCATGGCGACGGGATCGGGCCAATCGTTGGGGTCGAACTTCCACTCGCCCTGGCGGGTCCAGGCGAAGAAGTCGATGACGATGCACGACAGCGGCAATCCTCGCCGCTTGTAGTCGCGGGCGATCCCCAGAAGTTCTTCCTGGGTGCGGTAGCGCAGTTTGCACTGCCAGAAGCCAAGCACCCAATCCGGCACATCCGGCGACCGCCCCGTGGCCGAGACGTAGGCCCGCACGATCTCCGCCGGGCTGTCGCCGGCCGTGATCCAGTAATCGAGGCCTCCTGTCGCCTCCGCCGTCCAGCGGGTGACGTTCCGCGCGAACTCGGCCCTCCCGATGGCGGGGTTGTTCCACAGCAGCCCATAGCCGCGCGACGACACCACGAAGGGGATCACCGCGTGGGCGTTCTGTTGCAGCAGCGTGGTCGAAACACCCTTGAGGTTCATGCAGCCGTGCTGCGGCTGTCCCATGCCCCAAAGGCTCTCGCCCTCATAGGCCGCGAAGTGTTGCTCCAACCGCCAGGACCCCGAGGCCAGCGCCTTGAAATTCCGCGTCCGGGGACCGGCGAAATGGCTGCGTGTCTCGGCCAAAAGCTCGGCCCCGGTATCGGCCCGGACGAAGCGGATCACCGCCTCGCGCTTCACGTCGGCCCCGTAGCGGGTCTTCAGGATGATCTCGGCCCGGAGGCGGCCGCGCGTGATGCTCGCCCGCTCCTCCCCGATCTCGATCTCCGCCATCTGGTCCGCGACCGGCAACAGCGCATCGACCGGCCCCGGCACCAGAGCCATGCCTGGTCGGGCCCGGACCCGAAGCGCGTCGTCCCCCCAGGGCGCGATCCGGATGACTTCACCCATGAAGCGGCATTCCAAACCGCCGTCGATTTCGGAGAACATCGCCGTCATCCAATCGCCAGATAGGCGCCATCGAGGATGACCGCCGTGCCAGACATGTAATCCGCCTCATCCGAGGCGATGAAGGCCGCAAGCGCCGCCACTTCCTCCGGCTCGGCGGCGCGGCCGGCGGGAATACCCGCGAGGACTTCCGCCATCACGTCCTGGGGAATGCTCTCGATCGCCTTCGTGGCGATCAGCCCCGGTGCAATGGCCACCGCGCGAATGCCGGGCGCATGGTCCAAGGCCAGCGACCGGGTCATGGCCAGCACCGCGCCCTTGGTCGCCTGGTAGGCCGAGAACCCCTTTTCGCCCACGAAGCTCTGCACGCTGGCGGTGTTGACGATCACGCCCGTCCCGCCCTGCGCCCGCATCTGTTCGACGGCGACCTTGGCCCCCATCCAATAGCCGCGAATGCCAACGCCGGTGATCTGGTCGAACTCCTCCAGCGTCTGTTCATGGATCGGCTTGAATACCGCCGTGAAGGCGTTGTTGTGCCAGATGTCGATCCGCCCGAAACGTTCGACGGCCGCATGACCCAGCGCCCGGACCGCGTCGGGATCGGACATGTCGACCTCATGGAACGCCCCGCCCACGGACTCGGCCACCTCGGCGCCGGCTGGCTCTATGTCACCGACCATGACCTGCGCGCCCTCGGCGGCGAAGCGCTGCGCACAGGCGCGCCCGATGCCCTGGGCGCCTCCGGTAATCACATAGACCTTGCCGTCGTGGCGGCCGGGCACCGGGAACATCTTCGCCGTCATGTCGCGTGGCTCCCAGGTAGGATCACATGCTCTTCGGTCACCAGAAACGCGATGCTCTCGGTGAAATGCGCGGTATCGTCCCCGGCGACCTTGCCTTGGGGCGAGCCAAGCCCGGCCTCCATTGCCGGGCGGTCGTCGAACCAGATTTCGGCCGACCCGTCATAGGATGCGGCGGCCATGGCCCCCGGGTCGCCTGCGATGTTGATGCGATAACCCCGCATGCCCGGGATCGCCGCCGCCAGCGGGGCATGGGTGCCGAGCCAGTAATCGCGAAAGGCCTCGACCGTCATTCCGGGCCTCCGGCGCACCAATGCAACGAGCTTGATCATATCCCCCCGCCATGTTCCCGCCCGTCAAAAGGACGCTGATTCCGCGTTTCAGGTCAATACAAACGTTTGTATTTTTGTGGTGCCGAACCCTAAGACGGATAAGGTCAGGTGGAATCGTGGACCCTGAACGGATGCAAAAACGGATCGGACTGAAGACGCTGGCAGCGGAACTGGGGGTTGACGTCTCCACCGTCTCTCGTGCCCTGCGCGGCGACCCACGGGTCAGGCCGGAAACCCGCGTCGCGGTCCGGGATCTGGCCGACCGGTACGGCTACCGCCCCAACGCGGCGGCCCGCGCCCTTCGCGGGGGCAAGACCGGACGCGTGGCGGTCCTTCTGTCGCCGCCGCAGCAACGCTTTGCCTCTCCGATCTTTCTGGAGCTTCTGTCCACCCTCGACCAGCGCCTGCGCGACAAGGGCCTCAACCTCGCCGTGTTCGCCGCCCGCGCCCGCGAGGAGGAGGCCGGAATCGTCCGCCAGATCGTCGACGAGCGGCTGGCGGATGCGCTGGTGCTGGGCCGGACGCGCAAGGCGGACCCACGGGCCGAATATCTCTTGGAACGCGGCTTTCCGTTCGTCACCTTCGGCAAGACGGACTGGCCCGAAAGGCATCCGACGGTCGAGATCGACTATGCCCATGCCGGCCGCTTGGCCGTGCGCGCCCTCAGCGTATCGGCGGGCGGGGCGTTTCACATCCTGAGTGCGCCCGAGGGACTGAACTTCGCCGACAATTACGTGGCCGGCGCCCTGGCCGAGGCCGCCCGTGCAGGCCACCCCGCCCCCACGATCTGGCGGATCGAGATGACGGAGAGGGCCGGGGAGGAGGCCGCCGCGCGCGTTCTCGCCCAAGGCGGTCGGCCCGCATTCGCCTGTATCCAAGATTCCCTCGCCTTCGGGGTCTACCGAGCCGCCGCCGCGGCCGGTCGGATGGTCGGCCGCGACCTGACGGTCTTCGGCGGGCAGAACTTCCCCGGCTCCGAACACACGGCCCCACCGCTGTCGACGTTTTCGACCGATGATGCCCGCGTGGCGGACCTGCTCAGCCAAGTGGTGATCCGCACGCTCTTCCCCGAGGGCGTCGGGCAAGAAGGTGGTTATGAACATCACGAAATCCAACCGACATTGCTATTACGCCGCTCCCATCGGTTAAGCTGATTCGCTTCCGCTTCTTCCCTGTCGGCTATTATGAGACAGGTCGGTTGTCCGTCTGCCGTCAGCACTATTGGGACAACTGAAGCGATTTGCAGCGAAGGGTTTCCGGCTCCTCGTAAGCACCAAGGAATGAGGTTGAAACCGGATGTCCCAGCCGTCGACCTTGGGCATCCGGATTTCGCCGTCTGATCGCCCTCCTATTTGGTTGAGGCGGTTGAGCCGCCATGCGTTTCACGGCGGCGGGCGAACGATATCCCAATGCCGGGTGGAGGCGATGGGTGTTGTACCAGCCCTCGATCCAGGCGAACAGGTCGTGGCGGGCCTCGTCCCTCGTTGCGGAGATGCGGTGGTCGACGCGCTCGGTCTTCAGCGATCCGCAGAAGCTCTCCATCGGCGCGTTGTCGAGGCAATCGCCCTTGCGCCTCATGGACGGCGCGATCTTCGCCTTCTCCAGGGCTTGGCGGTAATCCTCGCACGCGGACTGGATGCCGCGGTCCGTATGACAGATGAGCCCCGGCGCCGGTCGCTGTCGCCTCACCGCCATCTCGA
>JBCCCB010000080.1:0-13682 GCA_039033775.1 Pseudomonadota bacterium
GATGTCGACCTTGCCCAGGAAGCGTTCGTTGAGCGAGATCATGTTCAAGGTCTGCGCGCTGTAGTTCGCCAGTCCGAACGTCCCGCCGCTGGTCGACCCCAGACCGGTCGCGCCAAAGACGACCTGGACACGCCCGACGTAGTTGTCCTGCGAATTGTCGAAGAAGCCCCTGTAGGAACTCAGCACAAGGTCGTCGAGCCCGTCGCCATTGATATCGCCGATGGCCGAGACGCCGCGGCCCAGTCCTTCGCCATCCTCGGCAGGTGTGATGGCAAAGCCGTTGCTGCCGTCGAGATTGCCGAAGTCGAAATTGCCCAACTCGAATTCCGCCGCCGCGCCGCCGCCCGCGGGACCCAGATCCGTGGCCCCCAGGATCACAAACACCGCGCCGCCATAGCCCGAGCTCCCGCTGGCGGCGTCGTCGCCGATGATCAGATCGTCGATCCCGTCTCCATTGATGTCCCCCGCGGTCATCGAATAGGCGAAGCTGGTATAGGAACCGTCCGGCGCCTGAACGAAGAAGCCGTTCGAGCCATCGATATCCGACAGGTTCAGCGTCCCGCCATCGACGGCCTGATCCGTACCGAAAATGATGTAGGTTGTCGCCGTCTCGCGACCTGACTCCCCGTCCGGGAACTCGGCCCCCTGGAAGCTGACGGCGACATCGTCGAAGCCGTCATCGTTCAGGTCTCCGACCGATTGCACCTGGTTCAGTAAGCCCGGGTTTATCGCGTTGTCGGCCACGATCTGGAACGCGTTCACGCCGTCGACAAAGTTGAACTCGTCGAGCTCGATGATCCCGCCACTGCCGAGATTTGCGGCGCCGAACACCACAAAGGACCGCGCGGCCTCGCCATAGTAATTCTCACGCGCACCGATCAGAATGTCGTCCAGACCATCGCCGTTCACGTCGCCTGCATTTGCGAGGCTGGTGCCCGCATAGAGCCCGCCGCTGAACCCATCGAAACGGAACCCGTTAGACCCGTCCAGCGATTGCAGATCCAGGCTGGAGATCTGATCGACATCCGGCCCGCCGAAGACGATGTAGGAGTATCCGGCATTCGGGAAGGACCCCGGCGTGCCATTGGGGGCGCTCACGGCCAGATCGGTAAATCCGTCGCCATTCACGTCGCCCAGATCGGTGAAGGCATAACCCGTCCGGTCCCCCGACACATTGCCGTTCAAGAGGAACCCGGTCGAGCGGCTTTCCGTGGGCAGGTCATTGACCGCGGTCAGCGGATCGTTGGCACCGTTGATGGTGATTTCCAGGCCGCCGGTGACGCTCTCGATGCCGTCCGTGGCCGTGTAATCGAATGTCAGAACCTCGCTTTCGCCCAGGGCCAGATCGTCGGCGAAGACGCCTGGATCGATGGTGACCAGGCCGTCGCTGTCGATCAGGGCCGAAACGCTCTCGGTGATCACCACATCGCTGAGCAGCGCGCCCCCCAGGTCGTTAACGCCGAGCTGCGTGAAGCTCAGATCCGCGCTCAGATCCGTCGCCACGCTGAAGCTGAAGGTAAATGTCTCCTCCGCCGCATTGAACGGGATGGTGACCGTCTGGTCCAGCAGCGCGCCGATCTGGATTTGCACGTCGTTGTCGCCTGCCACCACGGCGTTGCCGCGCAGATCGAAGCTGAGCGTATAGTCGAAGCCCGCGCGGAAGGTGATCTCGTTCTGGGTTTCGATCCGACCCGCGGGATCATCCGCGCCCGCTGTACCGGTACCGTCCAGATCCAATTCGGCCCCGGTTCCGCCATCCTGCTGGTTCAGCAGATCGACCGTACCATCGGTGACAACGAACTGGTTGAAGCCGGTGAAGTTCGGGCTGCCGCTGTTGGTGTCCAGCCCTTCATTGGCGACCTCGTCCTCGAAATCCTCGGCAAAGATCGTGTTCGCGGGGCTGGTCAGGACCAGATCGGTAAACTGCACGAAATCTGCCAGATCCGGGTCGGTGACATTGGGGGCAAGATCCACCGTGAACAGACCCGCATTTTCCGAGGTCGCCGCCGTCAGAGTCTCGACACCCAGAATTGGCGCATCGTTGCGTCCTGCGACCGTGATCTCCAGCAACCCCTGATCCGCCGCGACCCCGTCAGAGGCGTCGAAGGTGAAGACCAGAACCCGCTCCTCGCCTTCCGCCAGTTCATTGAGCTGGTTGGTGTCCAGCACAGCCTGATCGCCGTCGAGAGCGACGACCGGCCCCTCGGTCAGGGTGATGTTGTCCAGGATCGCGCCGTTCGTGTCGTTGGCACCCTGCTGGGTAAAGCGCAGTGGCGCAGTTTCATCTTCGAGCGGTGTGAAATCGAAGCGGAACGTCTGGCGGTCATCCGTGGGCTGGACCACGATGGTTTCGCTGACCCCACTGCCAAGATCGACGGTGATCGTGTCCGGGGCGCTTCCCGCGGCATTGCCCTCCAGCGTGAAAATAAGCTGATAGACGAACCCGGCGCGCAGGTCGAAGCTGGCGGCGGTCTCGATCACACCGGCAGGATCGTCGCTGCCAGTCGGCGCGGACCCGTCCAGGTCGATCGCTCCACCATCGCTGCCACCGCGATTGTTGAGGAGATCGACATTGCCCGCGATCACATTGAACTGGCCCAGCGAGCCGTCGCCCGCCTCGACCGGCAGAAACCCGTTATCGGGCAGATTGTTGGCAGTAACGTCGTCCTCGAAAAATTCTGCAAACAGCGTGCGCTGCCCGGTGACCAGGTTGAGGTTTTGCAGTGTGATCTCGTCGCCGTCTTCGTCGCGTGCCACGCCCGACAAATCGACGGTGAATATGCCCGCATCCTCGTCAGTGGTAACACGCGCGGTCTGGAACACTTCGGGGGCATCGTTAACACCCACCAGGTCCATGAATGCCTGCGCGACGATGCTGTCACCCTGATCGTCAATGACCGAGAAGGTGAAGGTAATCGTCTCACGTTCGCCCGCTGCGATGTCCTGGAAGCTGTTATTCTCAACATCCAGGATGCCGTCGGCATCAATGGTGCCTTCATCGAAGCTGCGCTGATCGTTCGTCGATGTGATCGAGAGCAACTCGCCGATCAGCGCGCCGCCCTCCGGGTCCTCGAAGCCGCTGAGCAGGTCGAAGAACGAATTGCTCGAGTCGCCAGGCTCCAGCAGATCGGGCAGCACGATCCGGTCGCCGGGTGCCGACACGAAAACCTCGGTCGATGTGCCGGTCACACGCGGATCCAACAGGGAATTCCCGTTGCCCGAGCTCGAAAATGCGACAGTTGCGCCATCGCCCGAAATCGCGCCCAGCCCTGCGCCGCCTGCCGGGAGGCCATTCGCACCGGTGTTGACCGCAACGATCTCGCCCGTATCGCGATCCAGACGGAACAGGTCCGTCGCACCATTGTCGTCGCCCGCGACGATATTCGCCGCGTTGCTGGTGAAGGTGATGAAGCGCCCGTCCGCCGAAATCGCCGCCGTGGTGGATCCACCGAAGGCCGCGTTGCCATCCAACCCGCGCGAGACCAACTCGGTCACGCCGGTGTCGCGGTCATGGACGAAGATATCGGTCTGCTGGTTGAAGTCCTCGACGCCCAGATTGGTCGCGGCGGTCTGGAACGCGATGAAGCGCCCATCCGCCGAAATCGCGGAGATCGCACCGGCACCGTCATTGAGTTGCAAATTGCCGGTCGCGACCGAAACACGCTCGGTCACGCCGGAGTCGAGATCGCGGATATAGATGTCGCCAAAGCTGTTGGTGTCTTCGGGCACCAGGTTCTTGGTGGTGCGGAAGGCCACGACCGTTCCGTCACCCGAGATCACGGGCGCCTCCGTGATGCCGCTGTTCACCCGGTTGCCGTTCGCATCCAGCGTCGCGATCTGGGTGGTGCCGTTTTGCAGGTCGCGGACATAGACCTCGCGCCCGAAACCGGTCAGCCCCTCGACCAGGTTGTTGGCGTCCGAGATGAAGGCGACGAAGCGCCCGTCATCCGAGATAGACGGCTCGAACGAGAGACTGTTCGCTGTCGTCCCGTCGAAACCCACGCTGACCAGCTGGGTCGTGCCATCCGCCCGGTTGCGGGCATAGACCTGCACACCCGCCGCGCCGGCATCGGGGTCCAGATTGGTGTCCTGCGAAGCGAAGACCACCACATTGCCATCGCCCGAGATATCGAAGCTGGTTTGCGAGATCCCACCGGAGGATTCGTTGTCCCCCGTGCCGTCGCGCACGCTCACCCGCTCCGTCACGCCTGTGGTCAGATCGCGTACGAATAGGTCCTCGCGCGAGTTCGCATCGCCTGGGACAAGATCGTTCGCGAAGGAGGCGAAAAGGACGGAATTCCCATCCGCCGAGACCCTGATCACCTGAAGCGCCCCGGACGAACCGGGCGCGGTGCCGCCCTGATTGACAGAGACGAGCTGGGTCTCAGGCTCTCCCAGCCGCAGGTTCTGCGGGGCATCGTTCACCCCATCGATCGTCACCGTCACCGTGGCCGTGTCGCTGGCGCCGTTTTGATCGGTGACCGTGTAAGAGAACGTGTCCGTAGCCGTCTCGCCCACCGCCAGATCGTCGAACAGCCCGCGCGGGTCATAGGTGATCTGATCGCCATCGAAACTGATCGTCGCGCCCGATGCGGAAACCGAATTCACGACCTGCACCAGCAGGTCGTCGCCATCCGGGTCGAAGTCGTTCTCGGTCAGGGCCGAGGCACCGATCACAAGCGCCGTGTCCTCATCGGTCGCCAGATCGTCGGCAAAGGCCTGCAGCGGATCGTTCACGCCTTCGATCCCGATCTGGATCGTGCGCTGCTGCGCCAGCGTGCCGTCGAAGATATCGAAGGTGAACTCCACCACTTCGACTTCGCCCGCCGAGAGCCCGACAAAGTTGTCATCGACAAAGAAATCCAGCCGGTTGCCGACCAAATCGAACTCGATCGAAGTACCCTGGGTCTGGATCAGATTGATCACGCTGATCACGTCGTTCGCATCCGGGTCGGACACGTTCACATCCAGATTGCGGAAGACCCGCGCGGTATCCGCCAGGACAGTGTTGCCAAAGCCGATATTGTTGAACTGGGCCGCGTCGTTACGCCCCTCCACCGTGATCTCGATCGTGTTGCGGACGGTGAACTCGTCATCCGACACGTCATAGGCAAACTCGCTGAGGTCTTCTTCGTTCGCGCTCAGTTCGTTGAACTCGCTGGTGTCGAATTCCAGGGTCGAGCCCACGATCTCCGCCGCCGCATTCGACAGCAGGATCGTGCCGCCAAGCTGGTTGAGGTTGGAGACGGTAAGCTGATCGTTGTCCGGATCGCTCACCTCGGGACTGGCGAGCAAGTCGAACACCTCCACCCCGGCGTCTTCGTTTGTCGTGACCCGGATGGTCGAAACATTCGGGGGCTGGTTACCGGTGACGCCGGTGACCGAAACCGTGACAGTCGCCGTATCGGTGCTGCCGTTCCCGTCGCTGACGGTATAGGTGAAGGTATCGGTCAGCGTCTGACCGTCCTCGAGGAAGTCGAAAACCCCGTTGGGGTCATAAACGACACTTCCGCGCACCAGGCTGACCGATGCGCCCTCGGTCGAGGTTGCGTCCACATCGGTGATCGTCAGGACATCGTTGGCGTCCGGGTCGACATCGTTGGCCAAGAGGGCGCTGGCCGCGATGCTCAGCGCATTGCCCTCGGTCGTGACGAAACCGGCCTGCGGACCGCTGCCGTCGTCATTGGCGGTCACGGCGTCATTGCGCCCCTCGACGACAATCTCGATCGTATTGCCGACAGGGGCGTTCACGCCGTCAGACACATCGAAGGTGAAGTTGACAGTCTGGCTTTCGCCTGCCGAGAGATCGTTGAACTGCTCGAAATTGATCTGCAGCGCGTCGTTGAGGATCGACGCTTCGACCGGCCGGCCGCCGGTCTGCAGCAGGTTGAGCGCGCTCAGCGGATCGTTGTCCGGATCGACCGCCGAAGGCGCTGTCAGGATCGGCAGCGAAACGGCGCGCTGATCTTCGTTCGCGGTGACGGTGATCGGGGTGACAGTCGGCGCCTCGTTGATGTTCAGCCCCGGCGGGCCAAGCTCGAAAACCGAACCGTTGGTGCTGGACAGGACGATATTGTCGGCGCCGCTGACCGGAATGTCGATCCCGCTCAATCCGCTGACGCCGCTGGGCAGATCAAAGCGTTCGATCTCGCCACCTTCGGGCGTGATGCGCAGGATCTGGGTCTCCTGATCGCTAACGATGAACAGATCGCCGGTGACCGGGTCGACCGCCAGGTCGCCAAAGAACACCTGGAAACCCAGCGGGTCCAGGCTGAAGCGGTTGAGGACGGCGCCCGTCGTGGGATCAACCTCCGCCACCTCGTTGCCGGGCGTCTCGCAATTGCAACTCAGCAGGAACAACGTGCCCCGGGCCGCACTGAAATCGGCGCCAACGACGTGGTTGGCGCCAAAATCGGTGGAGAGCTGGACAATCGGCTCCTCGGCCGTGGTGCGCAACTGAAGCTCGATGACATCGCCGTCGACCGCGGTTAGCCCCTGCACGTCCACGGTAACGAAATCATCGCCGAATGCGATCCGGCTGGCATCGAACTGGCCAAAGCTGGAGCGGATCTCGACCCCGGTGATCGTCGCCCCGTCGCTAAAATCCAAGCCTTCGAAACGGATGATATTGGCCGCATCCGCGCCGCGACCATTGGCAAAGGTGATGTCGCGATTGGCCGTGACAAACAGCCGGTCGCCATCGGCGTCGTTGTCAGTACCGCCGATGGTCACAGCATCGTCTGGACCGTCGAGCACGGTCGTGTCCCCGCCGCCATTCGGCGTGGTGCTGTCGGGGAAGCGCCCTTCGATCCGGATCTGATCTCCGATCAGGCTGCTCGCAGGCGGTATCGCAAAAATCTCCGCCGTGCCGACATCGCCGCTCATCACCAGCAGGCTGCCCGCGGGGACAGAAATCCCATTCAACTCGAACGCAGCATCGGCGAAGAACAGATCGCCGTCATTGCCATTGTCGCCCGGCAGCGGGATCTGACGCAGCAATTGTCCTTCGACGTCATAGATCTCGATGGTCGCGCTGCTCTGCGTGATCACAGCATATTGCTGACCGTCGGGCGAGACGGCGGCTCCATAAAGGCTGCCGGACTCTGCCGGGTCGAAACTGTTCAAGAGGTTTAGCGGGATGGAGGGATTTTCGTCAACGCCATTGACCGTGAGGACGACAACGCCGGTCGCCTCCGCCCCGCCCTCATCGGCGACCGTGTACTCGAACACCTCGGGCAGAACGTCGCCGTTGCCCAGCGCCTGGATGGTGGTCGACCCGCGCGGGTCATAGACAAGCTGCCCGGCCTGGTTCAGCCGAACTTCGGCACCGGAAGTCAGCGTGACCGGACCAGCGGTGATGTCCTGACCGTCGACGCGGACCACGGAAAGCTGGTCGCCTTCCAGGTCCACGTCATTCGCCAGCACATCCACGATCCGCGGCGTGTTCTCGTCCGTCTCGCCTGCGTCGGGAGTTGCAATCGGCGTATCGTTCACGCCGGTGAGGTTGAAGTTGACCGTCTGCTGAACACTTGCGCCGGCGCTATCGGTGATCTGCACAATCGCGCTGAGGATCACCAAATCGTCGCTGCCGAGCCCCTCGAAGAACGTATTGTCCGCCTGCAGATCAACCTCGACCCGGCCCGGCACACCGCCCGCACCCGGCTCCACCAGGCGCACATCGGTGATCAGGCTCTCGGCAAAGGCCTGATCGGTCGGCAGCAGGCCGGTCGGGTCCTGCAACTCGATCGAGAGCAGATCGACCCGATGCGCATCGCCAAGATCCGGGTCGCTGAAGCTGACAATGGCTGTCGATCCGAATGTCGGGAAGGTGCCGTAGCCAAGCTGATCAATCGCGGTCAGATCGCTTGAGAGAGGCGAGACCTCGACCCGCGCGATGTCGCTGTTCGGCGAAACGAAGACGATGGGTTGCGACGTGCTGCCACCTGGCGGGCCCAGCGGAACATCGGTGCCGAAAACCAGCTCCTGAATGACACCGCCGCTGCGGTCCAGGGCGCGGACCGTCCCACCGGCGGTGTTCGGATCGAACAGGCCGAACGTGACGGCACTCACATCGCTCGCAAAATCGATGAAGAAATCCGTGGCGCTGAAACCGAAGAACTGGCCCTCGAACACGCCCGGGATCTGAGTGAAGCCCTGCGGGCGCACCGACTGGTTTCCCAGCGCCGAGGTGATGGTTGCAAAACCATCGGTAATCGGCTCGACCGTCCCGACTGCGAAATCCTCGAAATCGATGAAACCAAACGGGCCGGGCAACAGGATATTGGCAAAGATATCCAGATCGACCAGCGAGGCGCCAAGCAGGATCTCCGGCGCATCGTTCTCGCCGGTGATCGTCAGATCCAGGGTCTGCGATACCCGCTCGCCAGCGATATCGCGCAGATCGAAATTCACCGTGATGCGCTGATCCGTGCCGGCGGCCAGAAACTGGAAGAACCCCGTGTCGACCTGGAGGAATGCGCCCTGCACTGGCAGATTGTTGAAGTTGTCGCCGAGGATCTGAAGGTTCTCGACCGTCAGCCCGCCACCTGCCGGATCAACTGCGCCCGCGGTAAGGTCGATCTGAGTCGCCGGATCGTCTTCGCTGAGCGTAACATTCAAGGGGCCGGAGACCGAAGGACCGTCACCCAGAACGACGCCGTTGACCGTCTCGATCCCGTTCACGACCAGGCCAATGCTGGCGAACGCCACGGCGTCGCCCTCCGACGCGCGTAGGCCTTCGAACGCCGCGCGCTCGACCGCGTCGACGAAGACGATCTCCAACGTGTCGATGCCTGCGCCGCCCTCCAGCGTGTCGGTGTCGCCGGGTCGCTGATCGGCTGTCTGGACTACGAAATTGTCGTTGCCGCCACCGCCCCGCAGAATGTCGGACCCGGTGCCACCCGAAAGCTGGTCGTTCCCGTCATCGCCGCTGAGAATGTCGTCACCGGCGCCGCCGAAGATCGTATCCGCGGCGCTGCCGCCAAAGATGGTGTCCGAGCCGTCGCCACCGTCGATCCGATCGCTGGCAGCCCCGCCGTCGATGCTGTCGTCGCCCGCGCCCCCATCTATGCTGTCCGCGCCATCGCCCGAGATAATCTTGTCGCGGCCATCGGCGCCCAGCAGCGTGTCGTTGCCACGGCCGCCGAAAACGATGTCGTTGCCGGCACCGGCTTCGATAACATCCGCGCCATCGCCCCCGGACAGGACATCCGAGCGTGAGGTGCCAACAATGGTATGATCCGCATCGGGCGCCACCACAGGCTGCGCACCCGCCCCCACCGTCTGTTCTTCAGCCATTCGTCATCGCCCGGGTAATTGCACAAGAGGGCGGGGCTTTACTCATCTCCACTCCCCAACACATTTAATCACGTTTTCGCAAATTTGCGAAATCTGGTGCGGGCTCTCTCAGGACGTAACAAGCTGTGGTAGAAACTGTCCCATTACGGGACAATCGCGCGCAGGAATTCCAGCGGCGCCACGCGAGGAACACAAAGCTGAACGCGAGGTAAATTTTGGGCGCGGTGAGTGTCGGCTCGCAGCGATTCGTTTCGCACCGCCATTCGGATCGTTCAGCCTCGATCCAACCTGTGGTCGAAACCGAACTGCACAGTAATTGGTCACTGTGCACAGCGTCGTGTCACATACACTTGGCTCCAAAACAATATTTCCTCTTAAGAGCTCATAAAGAAATTTTGAGACTCAGTTAAATCTTGTGCTGGCTTGAAGAAAGCCATGGCGAACACTAGTGTCCCGCACGTCCGTGTAAGCGGAGTAGGTAACAACATGCCCCCAACCGACCCGTCGGACCAGACGGACAAGGGGGTCACTCGGAGGATCAATATGGAACGTCGCAACTTCCTTAAAGGTGCCGCACTGACGGCTGGCGCCACCACGTTGGCAGCCCCGGCAGTCGCACAGGGGAAAGTGGACCTTGTGATCGTCTCGACCTGGCCGCGGGATTTCCCGGGCCTCGGTGTTTCGGCCCAGCGGCTGGCTGCGCGCATCGGCGAAATCTCGAATGGTGAGATCGCCGTTCAATACTTTGCGGCAGGCGAGCGCGTCGGCGCATTCGACTCGTTCGACGAAGTCGCATCCGGCAACGCACAGGCCTATATCGCTGCCGACTATTACTGGAAAGGTAAGCATCCGGGCTGGGCGCCGTTCACCGCCATTCCGTTCGGCCTCACCTATATCGAGATCGATGCCTGGATCAAATATGCCGGTGGTCAGGCACTCTGGGACGAGCTGGCGGCCGAATTCGGCCTGAAGAACTTCGCCTGCGGCAACACCGGCGTGCAGATGGGCGGCTGGTTCAACAAAGAGATCGAGAGCGCGGACGACCTCAAAGGTCTGAAGATGCGTATCCCAGGCCTTGGCGGCGACGTTATGGCCAAGCTGGGCGCGTCGCCGGTTTCTCTGCCGGGCGGTCAGATCTACGAAAACCTGGTTTCGGGCGCGATCGACGCCACCGAGTGGGTTGGCCCATACAACGACTTCTTCATGAAGTTCTACGAAGCGGCCAAGTACTACTACTGGCCGGGTATGCACGAGCCGGGCTCGCAGTTGGCATTCGGCATGAACAAGGCGTTCTGGGATGGCCTCAGCGACACCCACAAGGTGCTGATCGAGGCAGCCTGTAACGAAGAAAACGCCCGCCAGATGGCCGAAACCAACGCCAATAACGGTGGCTTCCTGCAGAAGCTGATCACCGAGCACGGCGTCGAGCTGCGCGAGTTCAACGACGACATCTATGCCAGCTTCGCCGAGGCTGCAGAGGAAGTCATCGCAGAAGCACGCGATCACTCGGAACTGTCGGCGCGCATCTTCGACTCGGTCGTCAAAGCCCGTGCCGAGATCGGCGGCTACCACGCCATCGCCGACGTGGCCTATGTTCAGAAGCGGAACGCTGCTCTGGACATCTGATCACGGTCCTGCGTCAATATGGAAGGGGCGAGGCCGTTGCCTCGCCCCTTTCTCATTGGTAATAAAATTTTACCAAAAAAGGCCTAAGGGGGGCCGATGCGATGAGCTATGCCGATGCAGACGGCGCCGTTCAGGCGTCACCGGCGCCCATGGTCCGCAGTTTCGGCTGGGCGATGCTGTTCCTGATGATCGCGTTTCTCGTCAATGTCGTTCTAACCTTCTGGGCAGACTTCCCCGGCATCGGTCCGGTCATGGGCTGGAATGGCGGCGAGGCGGGCGCTCTCGCCTATCTGCAACTGGCCCTCTACCCGCTGGCCTTGATCTGCGCATTTCTGTTCGTCGCCAAAACCTCGGCGCGCACATTGCGTGACGATGCGATGGCGATTGCCGGCGCAAACCAATTTCTGATCCGCGCGGCCTTCTGGGTCGTGCTGCTGGTCGGCCTGACCGATGCGATCATCTCGTTCCTGCGGGTCGAGGATATGTTGCCGGATCTGGTGGGCGAGCAAATGACATCCGACCTCGGCAAATCCGCGTATCGCGGGGTCTGGGTCCACACGCCAGTGACGATCCTCGGCATTCTGATCGCGGCTGTGACGCGCAATCTGGGCTTTATCTGGCTCGCACTGCTGGTGGTCCTGGCCGAGCTTCTGATCGTCTTCTCGCGATTCATCTTCTCCTACGAACAGGCCTTCATGGGCGATCTGGTGCGGTTCTGGTATGCGGCCCTGTTCCTCTTTGCCTCGGCCTACACACTGTTCCAGGACGGCCATGTCCGCGTCGACGTCGTCTATGCCGGGATGCGACCGCGCACCAAGGGCCGCGTGAATGCGCTGGGGTCGATCCTGCTGGGCATGACGCTCTGCTGGACAGTGATCCTGCTTGGGATGTGGTCGAAATCGGCCATCATCATCTCGCCCATTCTGGTGTTCGAGACCACCCAAGCGGGCTTTGGCATGTACGTGAAATACTACATGGCCGGCTTCCTGGCGGTCTTCGCCATCTCCATGCTGATCCAGTTCGTCAGCTATCTGTTCGAGGCCACGGCAGACGCCCGTGGCGAAGAAGGCGCGCGCCAGGTCGACGGCGCTTCGGGCCACTGAGGGGACACTGATCCATGGAACTCGTATTTCTTGCCGTTCTGGTCGGTCTTATGGCGTTCGCGCTGGGCTCGGGCTTTCCGGTCGCCTTCTCGCTGCCTGGCTCGGCCATCATCACCATCGCGCTCGCAGCAGCTTCCGGCTACCTCTTTGCGGGTGACGCGGATGCCTATTTCCACTCCGGCGGCGCGGTTCAATGGCTGAGCGCGGGGGTCACCAACTTCCGGGGCGTCTATTGGGAGGTGGAGCGAGATACACTGATCGCGATCCCGCTCTTCATCTTCATGGGCATCATGCTGCAACGCAGCCAGATCGCCGAGGATCTGCTGGTCGCCATGGCCCAGCTTTTCGGGCCGATCCCGGGCGGTCTCGGCATTTCCGTCATCTTCGTGGGCGCACTTCTGGCGGCCACCACCGGGATCCTCGGCGCCACCGTCGTCGCCATGGGCCTGATTTCGCTGCCTGCTATGTTGCAGCGGGGGTACTCGCAATCCCTAGCAACCGGTACGATTGCAGCCTCCGGCACTCTGGGGCAGATCATTCCGCCCTCGATCGTGCTGATCATCCTGGCGGACCAGTTGGCCAGTGCCGTCGACCAGGCCTCGACCGCGCGCAAGGCGCTGCACAAGGAAGTCACCGGCGAACTGACCATGCCCTCGGCTTTCGAGGTTGTCTCCACCTCCGCCGGCGACATGTTCCTGGGCGCTTTGGTGCCGGGTGTCCTGCTGGTTCTGCTCTATATGAGCTACGTTCTGGTCGTCGCCCTGGTCTCGCCGAAATCGGCGCCCGCGGTTCCGCACGAGGGCAGCTACGACCGGCGCTTCTTCGTGCGTATCGCGCTGACGCTCATCCCACCGCTCGCCCTGATCTTCCTGGTTCTGGGCTCGATCATCGCAGGCATCGCGACGGTCAACCAGGCGGGTGCCATCGGGGCCATCGGGGCGACCATCATGGCCGGCTATCGCCTGCACGAGGGCAGTCGTATGGCTTTTGTGCCAGCGATCATCGCGCTGCTGTCGCTGGGGCTGATCAGCTATGTCGTCTCGAACTACAACACGAACATCAAGAACATCGTCACGCCCGAGGATCAACTGGGCCTCAAGCTGGCCATTGTCGGTGTTGCCGGGCTGACACTCTCGATCCTCTGGAGCCTCTGGCGCGCCCACAGCACAAATGACACACTGCGCGGGGTGATGATCGACACGGCCAAGACGACAACACTGGTCTTCATCATCCTGCTCGGTGCCGCCATGCTGACATCGGCCTTCAGGGCCTTCGGCGGCGAGGAACTGGTGAAGGAGTTTCTGGAGGGGATGCCCGGCGGCTTCTGGTCGAAATTCATCATCGTGATGGTGGTGATCTTCCTCCTCGGCTTCTTTCTGGATTTCATCGAAATCGCGGTGGTCGTGGTGCCCATCGTCGCCCCAATCCTGCTGGCCGATCCATCGGCCAACATCACCGCCGTCTGGCTGGGTGTGATGATCGGTCTGAACATCCAGACCAGCTTCCTTACCCCGCCTTTTGGCTTCGCGCTGTTCTACCTGCGCGGGGTCGCGGACAAGGCCGTGAAGACGATCAACATGTACAAGGGCGTGATCCCCTTCATCACGCTGCAGTTGATCGCCCTGGTGATTGTCGGGCTCAACCCGGCGTTGGTGA
>JBCCCB010000081.1:0-13411 GCA_039033775.1 Pseudomonadota bacterium
CCGTCGCGCGGCCGTCCGCCTCCTGTCCGAGGCCGGCTGGGAGGTCGGAGCCGACGGCCTCGCCCGCAACGCCGACGGCGAGGTCCTGACCCTGTCGATCATTCAGTTCGACGCCAATCTGGACCGGGTGATGAACCCATTCATCCAGAACCTGCGCAGCATCGGCATCGACGCCAGCCTGCGCCGGACGGACACGTCCCAATATGTCGAGTTGCGGCGCGCCCGGGACTGGGACCTGTCCAATATCATCCCGGGACAAGGCTATGAACCCGGCCCGGGCCTGGTCCAATGGTTCGGCAGCGAGACCCGCGAAGACAGCAGCCGGAACATCATGGGCCTGGCCGACCCGGCGGTGGATCGGCTGATCCAAGACGTTGTCGTGTCAGACAATCTGGACGATCTGCGCGACCGGACCCGCGCCCTTGACCGCGTGTTGCGGGCCTATGGTTTCTGGGTGGCCCAATGGGAAACGCGCGACATCTGGGCCGCCTATTGGAACCAATATGGCCGCCCCGACCCGCTGCCGCCGCTCAGCGCCGGTCAGCTGGATTTCTGGTGGTTCGACGCCGAGAAGGCGGAGGCCCTGCGCGAGGCTGGGGCTCTCTGAGCCATGGGCGCCTACATCATCCGCCGGCTGCTGCTGATGATCCCCACGCTTCTGGGGATCATGATCATCAACTTCACGCTGGTCCAGTTCGTGCCCGGCGGCCCGGTCCAGCAGATCATTGCCCAACTGGAAGGCAGCGGCGACGTCTTCGCGGGGATCACCGGGGGGTCCACCGAGCTTCAGGACAATGCCGGAAACGACAGCGGATATATCGGCGCACAGGGACTGCCCCAGGAATTCATCGACGAGTTGGAAGCCCAATTCGGGTTCGACAAACCGCCGCTCGAGCGGTTCCTGAATATGATGTGGGACTACATCCGCTTCGATTTCGGCGAGAGCTACTTCCGCTCCGTCTCGGTCGTGGACTTGGTGCTAGAGAAGATGCCGGTCTCTATCACGCTGGGCCTGTGGTCGACGCTGCTGGCTTATGTCATCTCGATTCCGCTGGGCATTCAGAAGGCGGTGCGCGACGGGTCTGGCTTTGACACCTGGACCTCGGCCGTCGTGATCGTGGCCTACGCGATCCCAGGCTTCCTGTTCGCCATCCTGCTGCTGGTGGTGTTCTCGGGGGGATCGTATTTCCAGGCGTTCCCCCTGCGCGGCCTCACATCCGACGACTTCGATTCACTGGCGGCGTTCGGGCGCATGGGGCTGTATGCGCCCTGGATGGTCCTGTCCTTTGTCGCTGCGATCTTCGGCGGCGTCATGGCCGCGCGGATGGGGCGGAACGGGATCGGGTCGGCCAGCCTGCCCGGCGACATCTCGGCCACGGGGCCGTCGGCGGCCCTGACGACCCAGGGTCGCACGATAACGGCGAACCGGGCCATGCTGGCCGGCGGATTGGTGGCGCTGGTGCCGGCCGCCCTGCTGATCGTCCCGTTGGCGGGCGACGTGATCGGCACGGGGGCGCAGCATCTCTATGTGGTGCTGACGCCCGCCGTGACGGGCCTGATCTCGGCCTGGCTGTTCCTGCGTCGGTCGGAACACGATGCGGCCTGGGGCACGCCGATGCGGGCCGCGGGGCGGATCGCGTTGCGGGCCATCCCAGGGGTCTTCGCCGGGTTCCTGGCGCTCGGCCTCGGGTCGGTCTTCGGGGCGATCAACAACGTCCCCGCCGGCGCGCCGATGCCAACGGGAACTTTCACGCTGTTCGGCAAGGTGGGCGACTATCTCTGGCATATCACGCTGCCTGTCGGCGCCTTGACCTTGTCGGCCTTCGCCGGCCTGACGCTGCTGACGAAGAATTCCTTCCTGGACGAAATCCGCAAACAATACGTGGTCACCGCCAAGGCCAAGGGCCTGAAGGAGGGCGCGGTCCTGTATGGCCATGTCTTCCGCAACGCGATGCTGATCGTGATCTCGGGCTTCCCGCAGCTCTTCGTCGCCGTGTTCTTCGGCGGTTCCCTTTTGATCGAAACGATCTTCTCGCTGGACGGGTTGGGCCGTCTGGGCTTCGAGGCGGCGGTCGGCCGTGACTATCCGGTAATGTTTGGGACGCTGTATGCCTTCGCCCTGTTGGGGCTGGTGATGAATCTGATCACCGACCTGACCTATGTGCTGGTCGACCCGCGCATCGACTTCGAGCGGCGGGAGGCGTGACATGGGCCTGCTGACCCTGTCCCCGCTCAACCGCCGCCGCCTGCGCAACTTCCGGCGCAACCGCCGGGCGGTGTGGTCGCTTTGGCTGTTCGGCCTGCTCTGCCTGGTTTCGATGCCGGCGGAGTTCGTGGCCAACGACAAGCCTTTGTTGGTCAGCTACCAAGGCGGCCTCTATACGCCGATCTTGCGGTTTTATCCCGAGACCGAGTTCGGCGGCGACTTCCGCACCGAGGCCGTCTACCGCGACGAGGAAGTGCGCTGCCTGATCGTGTCGGGCGGGCTGGAGGATTGCTTCGACTTCCCCGCGGAGGTCATTGAGGAAGTCCAGGCAACCGGTGCGTTCAATGGTAATCCAGTGGAGGAGGGCTGGCTGCTTTGGCCGCCGATCCCCTATAGCTTCGACACCGTCAACGACATTTCGGGCGCGGCGCCCAGCGCGCCGGACGGCGAGCATTGGCTGGGCACCGACGACACCGCCCGCGATGTGCTGGCCCGCGTGATCTATGGCTTCCGGCTGTCGGTGACCTTCGCGCTGATCGTGACGGTCTTGACGTCGATCGTCGGGATCGCGGCAGGCGCCGTTCAGGGCTTCTTCGGCGGCTGGACGGACTTGATCCTTCAACGGGTCATCGAGATCTGGGGCTCGACGCCTAGTCTCTACATCATCATCATCGTGGCCGCGATCATTCCGATGAGTTTCTGGGTCTTGGTCGGATTGATGACCTTGTTCGGCTGGACCGCCCTCGTGGGCGTGGTCCGGGCCGAGTTCCTGCGCGCCCGCAACTTCGAATATGTCCGCGCCGCGCGGGCGCTGGGCGTGGGCGATGGCACGATCATGTTTCGCCACGTCCTGCCCAACGCCATGGTGGCCACGCTGACCTTCCTGCCGTTCATCGTCACTGGGACGATCGGCGGCTTGGCCGGGCTCGACTTTCTGGGCTTCGGCCTGCCGTCGTCGGCGCCGTCCCTGGGCGAGTTGACGTTGCAGGCCAAGGACAACCTCCAAGCACCCTGGCTGGGCATCACGGCCTTCGTGACCTTCGCCATCATGCTGTCGCTGCTGGTCTTCATCTTCGAGGGCGTGAGAGATGCCTTCGATCCCAGAAAGACGTTCTCTTGAGCCTTCTGACCGTCCAAGATCTGCGCATCGCCTTCCGCCAGGACGGGGCCGACACTGAGGCGGTGAAGGGCGTGTCCTTTACCGTCGAGAAGGGGGAGACCGTCGCGCTGGTAGGCGAATCCGGGTCGGGGAAGTCGATCACCGCGCTCAGCACCGTGTCGCTTTTGCCCGACAGCGCCCATGTCACCGGCTCGATCACCTATGACGGTGCCCAGATGATCGGCGCCGATGAGCGGGAACTGCGGCGCGTGCGCGGGAACGATATCAGCTTCATCTTCCAAGAGCCGATGACGTCGCTCAACCCGCTGCACACGATCGAGAAGCAATTGGCGGAATCCCTGAAGCTCCATCAGGGTCTCAGCGGCGCCGCGGCCCGCGCGCGCATTTTGGACCTGCTGGACAAGGTGGGGATTGTCGATGCCGAGACCCGGCTGTCGGCTTACCCGCACCAGCTGTCGGGCGGGCAGCGGCAGCGCGTGATGATCGCCATGGCGCTGGCCAATGGCCCCGACCTGCTGATCGCCGACGAACCCACGACGGCGCTCGACGTCACGATCCAGGCGCAAATTCTGGAGCTGCTGGCGGAGTTGAAGCGCGACGAGGGCATGTCCATGCTCTTCATCACGCACGATCTGGGGATCGTCCGCCGCTTCGCCGACCGGGTCTGCGTGATGGAGAAGGGGGTGATCGTCGAACATGGCCAGGTTGCCGATATCTTCGACCGGCCCCAGCATCCCTACACCCAGAAGCTACTGGCTGCCGAATCCACCGGCGCCCCGGATCCGGTGCCGGCAGAGGCGCCCGAGATCGTGGCCAGTCAGAACCTGAAGATCTGGTTCCCGATCCAAAAGGGCCTTTTGAAGCGGACGGCGGGCTACGTGAAGGCGGTGAACGACGCCACCTTGGCTGTCCGCGCGGGCGAGACGGTGGGGATCGTGGGCGAGAGCGGCTCGGGCAAGACGACGCTGGCCTTGGCGATCATGCGGCTGATTTCGTCCGAGGGGCCGATCACGCTGGAAGGCCAGCGCATCGACGGCCTGAAGTCGCGGGATCTGCGGCCGCTGCGGCAAAGCATGCAGATCGTGTTCCAGGACCCCTATGGCTCGCTCAGCCCCCGGATGACGGTCGCCGAGATCGTAGCCGAGGGTCTGAAGCTGCACGATACCGGCGACACGCGGCCCCATCGCGACCAGGTGGCCGACATCCTGGCGGAGACCGGAATCGACCCCGCCAGCATGGACCGCTACCCGCACGAATTCTCGGGCGGGCAGCGGCAGCGGATCGCCATCGCCCGCGCCATGATCCTGCGGCCCAAACTGGTCGTGTTGGACGAGCCGACCAGCGCCCTGGATCAGACCGTGCAAGTCCAGATCGTGGACCTGCTGCGCGACCTGCAACGGAAACACGGGCTGGCCTATCTGTTCATCAGCCACGACCTGAAGGTCGTGCGGGCGATGAGCCATAAGGTCATGGTCATGAAGCGCGGCGACGTGGTCGAAGCGGGGGACGCGGCGCAGATCTTCGACGCCCCGGCCGATCCCTATACGCGGGCGCTGATGGCCGCGGCGTTCGATCTGACGGTGTCGGACAATGCGGCGGTGGCGGTCTGACACGGCCGGGCGGGACGATCCCGGTGGCCGGGATCGCCCGTGGCGATCAGCCGCCCGTCACCACCGAGCAATCCACGTCCCGGGCCTGGAGGCGCACACAGGCACGATGGGCCTCACGCTCGCTGAGCCCGACGAAGCTGGGCGCGAAACCGCCGCGCACGCGCTCGACTTGACGCAGCGCGTCGTCGAGCGTGTCGAGTTCCTGCAAGGCCGTGCGCAGCAACAGCTTGTCGGCCGCCGACCGCGAGGGTTGGGCGTCCAAGGTGATGGCGTAGACCCGGCCGCCCGAGCTCGACGCGCGGGTGACCACCTGGAGGGGCGCCGCCTCGGGCTGAACGTCTGTCTGGCCTGCGGGGCGTGGCGTGGGGGCCGAGGCGGAGGCCAGGAGGACCTGACCTTGGGGCGTGCCGCGCATGACCGGGCGCATGGTGACCGCGGGGGCGGTCGGTCCGGGCAGCGTGACACCGGCATAGACCGGCAGGGCGGGGCGCCGCTCGGCCACCTGGCGGGGGGCGCGGGCGAAGCCCAGGTCCAGAAGTTCCATGATGCGCTGGTCGCGACCGATGGACGACTTGCCCCCGAAGACGGTGGCGATGACCCGCACGCCACCCCGTTCGGCCGACGAGACCAGATTGAAGCCCGCCGCCTGGGTGAAGCCGGTCTTGATGCCGTCGGCGCCGGGATAATTGCCCAGGACGCGGCGATTGGTGTTGCGCACCGTGGTCAGCCCCACGTCGGTCGAGCGGCGGCCGAAGAGGTTGTAATATTCCGGATAATCGTAGAACAGCCGCCGCCCCATCACGGTCATGTCCCGCGCCGTCGACAGATGCCCCGACTGCGTCAGGCCGTGGGGGTTCTTGAAGGTCGTGTCGTTCATGCCCAGCGCGCGGGCGGTGCGGTTCATCCGCTCCGAGAAGGCCGAGACGGAGCCGGAGATCGCCTCGGCGATGGCCGTCGCGCCGTCGTTAGAGGAGCGCACCGCGGCGGCGCGCAGCAGGTGGCGCAGCGGCACGCGGCTGCCGGCCCGGAACCCCAGGGCATAGGGCGTGTTGGCGGCGTTGCGGCTGATCCGGACTTGGGTGTCCAGGGTGATCTCACCCAGGCGAACCGCTTCGAACGCCACATAGAGCGTCATCATCTTGGTCAGCGATGCCGGATGCAGCCTTGCATCGGCGTTGCGGGCTCGCAGCACCTCGCCGGTGCGGGCATCCATCACCATCTCGGCATAGGGTGCGGCCTGGCCGGGTATGGCGAGGCACAGGGTAACGGCAAGGGGCATGAGGGCCGTGAGGAGACCCCTCCGAACTGCGTTCAACATGGTGCGACTGCTCTGTCTGCCTGATGCGGGCCGACTTTGCGCCGGTCCCTTATGGTGAACAGACTAACGCCCCGACGGCCAAGAATCTACGCCTGAGACGGGGTTGCCGTGAAAAAACCCAGATTTCCCGGGGACCTGCCACATCTTGGGGGCTGGTTCGGTTCCCGCTACCAAAGGCGGGACGGATCGTGTCAGAAAGATGGCGAAGGCCTGCCATGCGACGTGGCGGATCCGACACGACAGAACGGGACGACCCATGGATGACAATTCCCCCGCCCGCGCCACCGAGGCGCCGACCGATGCCAAGGGGCGCGCGGCCGCCTGGTTCCGCAGCCTGCGCGACGAGATCGTCGCCGCGTTCGAGGCTGTCGAGGACGTCGCCTCGTCCTTCGTGGACCTGGCGCCGGGCCGGTTCGAGGTGAGCGACACCAAGCGCGCTTCCGAGGACGGGTCGGATGCGGGCGGCGGGATCATGTCGGTGATGCGCGGCGGGCGGCATTTCGAGAAGGTGGGTGTGAACTGGTCCGAGGTTCACGGGGTCCTGGCGCCCCGGGCGCAGAAGGCCATGGCGGCGCGCGGCGTGCCGGGGATGGAGAACGATCCGCGCTTCTGGGCCAGCGGGATCAGCCTGGTCGCCCATATGCGCAACCCCCATGCGCCGGCGGTCCACATGAATACCCGGATGTTCTGGACCCCCCATGCCTGGTGGTTCGGCGGCGGCAGCGACTTAAATCCGGCGCTGGAATACGACGAGGACACGGCCCATTTTCACGCCCAGATGCAGGCCGCCTGCGACCGGCACGACGGCGCGCCGGATTACGCCTATGACAAGCTAAAGGCCTGGGCGGACGAGTATTTCCATGTCCCCCACCGGCACCGGGCACGGGGCGTGGGCGGCATCTTCTACGACGATCTGAACACCGGCGATTGGGAGGCGGATTTCGCCTTCACCCAAGACGTGGGACGGCACTTCCTGCCGGCATTCCTGCCGCTGGTGCGCAAGCGCCAGGACGCGGCCTGGACCGAGGCCGACAAGCACGCGCAGCTGGTGCATCGCGGGCTCTATGCGGAGTACAACCTGGTCTATGACCGGGGGACGAAGTTCGGATTGGAGACTGGGCACGACGCCAACGCGGTGCTGATGTCGCTGCCGCCCGAGGCGCGTTGGCCCTGAAACCGCGGTGTCTGGAAGGGGGCGCCCCCCGTACACCCGGCGTACACCCCCCGTGCGAACGTGCGTTCGCACGGTTTTGGCAACCAATTCTTAAATGCTCCCGTCATGACGGTTTGTGTGACGAAGGAGATGCGCCGGCAAGGTCAGCTGATCGGCGCGGCCTCCGGAGCTGAGAGGCCTTCGGAGGAGAGAGTCCGGTTTGCGCCCAGAGTCTCCGATGCGGCGGTTAGCATGGATGTCCGCTTCGGTGAAATTCGCATTTCTGGAATAGACGCCCGTTCGCAGGCGGCGCGCCCCAACGCCTGTGTTATCACGCGTTCATGTTGTTCGACCTGCCACATCACGACACGCTTTATGAAGCCTTGATCGCAAGAGACGCGACCTATGACGGGCGCGCCTATGTCTGCGTTTCAAGCACCGGCGTTTTCTGCCGTCTGACCTGTCCCGCGCGAAAGCCGAAGTCAGAGAATTGCGCGTTCTTCAGCACAATTGGCGAATGTATCGAGGCCGGATATCGGGCCTGCAAACGCTGTCATCCTCTTGCCCCGATGGCGATGGCGGACCCTGCCATCGCAAGCCTCCTTGCAGCACTGGATGAGCGCCCAGACTACCGGTGGCGCGAAAGCGACATCGAAACGATGGGCTTTGATCTGTCGACGGTACGGCGCAGCTTCAAGCGGCAGTTCGGCATGACGTTTCTGGAAATGGCACGCCAGCGCAGGCTGCGGGACGGGTTCGAAACGATCGCCGAGGGCGGTACGGTCATCGAAGGCCAGTTGGTCGCAGGTTTCGAGAGTGCCAGCGCCTTTCGTGCGGCTTTCGCCAAACTCATCGGTAAGGCCCCCGGAAACCTGGCCTTCAAGCCACTGCTCTTTGCCGATTGGATTGCCACGCCATTAGGCGACATGCTGTCGATCAGTAGCAGGTCGCACCTTCATCTGCTGGAATTTTTCGACCGCAAGGCCCTGCGAAGCGAAGTCGCCAAACTGGAAAAGTTCGCAAAGGGTGAAATCGGGATCGGGCGTACCGACGCATCGGATCAGATCAGATCAGAATTGACCACGTTCTTCGACGGCATCTCTGATCAGTTCGGCGTACCACTCGCCTTGCACGGCTCGGATTTTACAAGACAGGTCTGGGAAGCTCTGCGCGACATTCCTGCCGGAGCCACGCAAAGCTATTCCGACATTGCCAAAAGCATCGGTCGTCCCTGTGCCGCGCGAGCAGTTGCGCGGGCAAACGGGGCCAATCAGATCGCACTCGTCATCCCATGCCACCGGGTCATTGGCGCTGACGGGTCGTTAACAGGCTATGGCGGCGGTCTGTGGCGCAAACAGAAACTTCTGGAAATCGAACGGCAATTCGTGCCGTCCCAAGCAGAAGGAGCCTCCAATGCTGCAAATTGAAAAAGCCAGAACTTTCGCGGACCGTCATCGGAAAGATAATCCCCTGGTTCTCTACAACATCTGGGACGCAGGCGGTGCCAGAGCCGTCGTTGCAGCAGGCGCGCCAGCCGTTGCGACGGGCAGTTGGTCGATGGCGGCGGCGCACGGATTTGACGATGGCGAAGTGATCCCACTGGATCTTGTCCTAACCATCGTAGAGCGCATCTGTGCCAGTGTCGAAGTCCCCGTCAGTGTCGATTTGGAGGGCGAATACGCAGTCGAACCCAACACCTTGGCGGAGAATGTGAAGCGCGTCATTCAAGCTGGTGCGATAGGCATCAACTTCGAGGACCGAGTTGTGGGTGGCGATGGGCTCCACTCGATATCCGATCAGTCGGCCCGCATTGCTGCAATTCGCCAGATGGCGACCACCGAAGGCGTCCCGCTCTTCATCAACGCCCGTACGGACCTGTTTTTGAGCACCGATCCGGATACCCATACGGATCGTATACTGGAAGCCAAAGAGCGCGAAGCAGCTTACGCCAAAGCAGGTGCAAATGGTTTCTTTGTCCCTGGCCTTACTGATTTGGTGCTTCTATCGGAGATCACGTCCGCGGCCAGCTTACCAATCAACGCTATGATTTTGGGCGATCTGTCATCGGTCGAAGAAGCGCGGGGGAGTGGAATTTCACGTTTCAGCTACGGTCCCACGCCTTTCAGTCACGCAATGGCTGATTTGAAGGCGCGTTTCAGAGAGGTTTGAGGCGCCTTTTGACACCGACTTTGTTGTCGAAGCGGACCTTCAGGCAGGTGCAGCGAAAGTCCGCATAGCGGCAATACGCCTACCCAAACCGTGCCTTCAGGCGTGCCACGATCTGATCGCGCGCCTCCCGATACCGCGCGAGCTTCGCTTCACGGGTGTCGCCCAGGCCCGTGGGATCCATGATGGGCCAGTATTCGACCTCGATATGGGCGTGGCGGGCCAGATCCAGGGCGCGGCGCTGGGAGGCGGGGGTGAGGGCGACAATGAGATCGAAGCCTTCCAGGTCGTCGCCCCATTCCTGCATCTCGTCGAAGCTGCGCGAGCGGTGGCGGGAGAGTTCGACGTCCAGCTCCTCGCAGACGGCGATGGCGAAGCCGTCGATCTCCATATCGCCTTTCACGCCCGCCGATTGGACGTAGATGTCGTGGCCATGCATCTGCTTCATCAGGCCCTCGGCCATGGGCGAACGGACGGAATTGTGATCGCAGCAGAACAGGACCGCCTGGGGAAGGTCCCGTGTATGGGGCGCCGCCATCTCAACCACCGAAATGCAGCACGCAGATCAGGGTGAAGAGGCGGCGGGCCGTGTCCTTGTCGATCTCGGCTTTGCCGTCGAGCCGTTCTTGCAGCACGCGCGCGCCTTCGTCGTGGATACCCCGGCGGGCCATGTCGATGGCCTCGATCTGGCTGGGGGGCAGTTTCTTGACGGCGTCGAAATAGGCCTCGCAGATTTGCCAGTAATCTTTGACGACCTGCCGGAAGGGCCCGAGCGAGAGGTGGAATTCGCCGGCGGGCGCGGTCTCGGTGGCCAGGTCGAAGACCAGGCGGCGGTCGCGGATGGCCAGCGCCAGGCGGTAGGGGCCGTCGGGGGCGCCGTCGGTCAGAAGCGCGAAGCTGTTATCCTCCAGCAGGTCGAAGATGGCCACCGCCCGCTCCTGCTCGATCTCGGGCGTCGGGGTCGCCAGGTTGCGGTCGTCGATCTCGATATGGATGAGGCGGCTGGGCATGGGGCCTGCCTAGCCCGGACATGTCGGCGCGCCAAGCGGTGCGGTCGCTTTCCGGGGGTGTGTCGCGGATGTTTTCGCTAGCGTGGTGTCGGGGAGGGTCCTGCCATGCCGTTGCAGATGAACCGGGAGGTCTTCGTGACCTGCGCCGTTACCGGATCGGGGCAGACCCAGGACCGGTCGCCCCATGTGCCGCGGACGCCGGAGGCCATCGCCGCCGATTGCATCGAAGCCGCCCGGGCCGGGGCGGCGGTGGCCCATGTGCATGTGCGCGATCCGGGGACGGGGGCGCCGTCGCGGGATCCGGGGCTCTATCGGGAGGTGGTCGAGCGGGTGCGGGCGTCCGACGTCGATGTGGTGCTGAACCTGACGGCGGGGATGGGCGGCGATCTGGTGTTCGGGGGCCCGGAGACGCCTTTGCCGCTGACCGAGGGCACCGACATGATCGGGGCGGCGGCGCGGGTGGCGCATATTGCGGAATGCCGTCCGGAGATCTGCACGCTGGATTGCGGGACGATGAACTTCGCCGAGGCCGATTACGTGATGACCAACACGCCGGGGATGCTGCGGGCCATGGGCACCGCCATGCGCGAGATGGGGGTCCGGCCGGAGGTGGAGTGCTTCGATACGGGGCATCTGTGGCTGGCCAAGGAATTGGCGCGGGAGGGGGTGTTGGAGGCCCCGGCCTTGGTGCAGCTCTGCATGGGCGTCCCCTGGGGCGCGCCGAACGATCTGGGGACGTTCCTGGCGATGGTCGGCGCGGTGCCGGAGGGGTGGACGTGGTCAGCGTTCTCGCTGGGGCGGGATCAGATGGCTTATGTGGCGGCCTCGGTACTGGCGGGCGGGAACGTGCGGGTCGGGTTGGAGGACAACCTGATGTTGGAGCGCGGAGTGCTGGCGACGAATGGGCAATTGGTGGCGAAGGCGGTGGGGATCGTCGAAGCGCTGGGGGCGCGGGTGATCGGGCCCGGCGAGGTGCGGGACCGGCTGGGGCTGGTGAAGCGCGGGCCGGTTTGAGGTTCCGCTGGCAGGCGTTGTGTCGCGCCGCGGTCGGCGGGCTGGCCTTGGATCGGGGCGTTTTCCGGCGACGGAGCCGCGGATCGGCTCGGGCTTGGACGCCGAACGGAGGGGACACGGAATGAAGGCTGCGATCCTGGGCGGTGGCGTGATCGGCGGAGGCTGGGCGGCCCGGTTCCTGCTGAACGGGTGGGATGTGGACGTGTTCGACCCTGGGCCGGGCGCCGAGCCGGCGGTCGGGGACGTGCTGGCGGCGGCGCGGCGGGCGCTGCCGATGCTGTATGACCGGGCCTTGCCGGCGGAGGGGCGCCTGCGGTTCGCGGGATCCTTGGGCGAGGCCGTGGCGGGCGCCGATTGGGTGCAGGAGAGCGTGCCGGAGCAGTTGGCGTTGAAGCAGGACGTGTTGGCGCAGGCCTCTTCCCTCGCCCCTGGGGGCGCGGTCATCGGCTCGTCCACGTCGGGGTTCAAGCCGTCGGACTTGAACGCCGAGGGTGCGCGGGCGATCGTCGCTCACCCGTTCAACCCGGTCTACCTGCTGCCGCTGATAGAATTGGTGGGCGATGGCACGGCGCGGGCGGCGGAGATCCTGCGGGGTGTGGGGATGTATCCGCTGGAGATCGGGGTCGAGATCGAGGCCCATGTGGCGGACCGGCTGCTGGAGGCCGTCTGGCGCGAGGCGTTGTGGCTGGTCAAGGACGGCGTGGCGACGACGGCCCAGATCGACGAGGCGATTCGGATGGGGTTCGGGTTGCGTTGGGCGCAGATGGGGCTGTTCGAGACCTATCGGATCGCTGGCGGCCCGGCGGGGATGGCGCATTTCCTGGCGCAGTTCGGGCCGGCGCTGAAATGGCCATGGACCAAGCTGACGGACGTCCCGGACCTGGACGACGACCTGGTGGCGAAGATCGCCGCGCAGTCGGATGCGCAATCGGGGGATGTGTCGGTGCGGGACCTGGAACGGCGGCGGGACGAGGCGCTGGTGACGATCCTGCGCGGGTTGCGGCGGCGGGGTCGGGGCGCCGGTGCGGTGGTTGCGGGTCACGAGGCTGCATTGGCCGCGCCGGTCTGGCCCGTGACGGTGCGGCGGGCGGTGCCGGTCACGTGGACCGATTGGAACGGTCACATGAACGAGGGTCGGTATGGACAGGTCTTCTCGGACGCCGCCGACGAGGTGTTGCGGATGGCGGGGGCTATGCCCGAGCCGGATGATGGCTGGAGCTTCTTCACCGTAGAGACGCGGGTGCGGTATCGGGGCGAGGCCCATGCGGAAGACATGGTGGAGGTGGTGACCGGGGTGGAGGAAGCGGCGGGCAAGAAAGTGCGATTGCGGCACGCGATGCGGCGGGATGGGGAGCTGCTGGCGGAATGCGAGCAGGTTCTGCTGCATGTGGATATGGGAACCCGGCGGTCGGTGGAGATGCCGGAGAAGATGGTGCGGGGGTTTGGCGGGCTCGGCGCTTAGGATGGTGTCGCCCCGCAAGGGCTTCGATGGGGTCAGGTCCGCCCTTGCTCCGTTCACAAGCTCTGGAGGTGCGATCGCGGGGGTCGGGAACCCCTTGGAGACATCTTTGTCGCGGAGGGCCAGGAGCATCGGGCCGGTTTTTGCCCCGGACCGCGACACGGGCGAAGCCGCCGGTCCGTCCCCTTGGCACGGTGATCCTGCTGTTGTCGGTGCAGAGCCCAGGGGGGCGTCTTCAGGTCCGGCCAGGGCGTTGCATGTCCGGATGGACGTCGGCCGTCCTGCGGCCCCCTGAGGGTGGGACCCGAGGATCTTTCCGGCCAGGGGCCCTGGGTGCGCACCCGGGGGACGACGG
>JBCCCB010000082.1:0-13271 GCA_039033775.1 Pseudomonadota bacterium
ATCGAGCAATCGGAGGCCGCGATCCGGGCCAAGTCGCGGGATTTCTTCTGGTACTCGCCGGTCTTGAAGGCGCGGCTGGACCAGGTGGAGGCGGATTTCGTGGTCGCGCCCCGGTCCGAGGCCGAGGTGATCGAGGTCTTGCGGGTCTGTTTCGAGCACGACGTGCCGGTGACGACGCGCGGGGCGGGGACGGGGAATTACGGGCAGGCCATGCCGCTGGCGGGCGGCTGCGTGATGCATTTGCAGAACATGAATACGGTGAAGGAGGTGCATCCGGGCCGTGTGATCACAGAACCCGGCGTGCTGCTGAAGGATCTGGATGCCGCGTGCAAGGCGCAGTCCGGGCAGGAAATTCGAATGTTCTCGTCCACCTGGGCCACGGCGACGATCGGCGGGTTCATTGCCGGCGGGTCCGGTGGGGTCGGGTCCTGCACTTGGGGCAGCTTGCGCGATCTGGGGAACATCATCCGCCTGCGCGTGGTGACCATGGAGGCCGAGCCGCGCGTTCTGGAGTTCCGGGGCGAGGAATTGGCCCGGGTTAGTCACGCTTACGGGACGAACGGGATCATTACCGAGATCGAGATGCCGCTGGCCCCGGCCTATGAGTGGGTCGAGATGTTCCTGACCTGCGAAGACTTCATGGACACGGTCCGGTTCACCGAGGAATTGGCGAACGAGGACGGCATCCTGATCAAGCTGGCCACGGTGTTCGAGGCGCCGGTGGCCAAGGATTATTTCCAGCGGGTCGCGCCCTATGTGGAGGCGGGCGATAATATGATCGGGCTGATGGTGGCGCCTCATTCCATGGATGGGTTCCTGACCTTCCTGGGGCGACGGCCGAACGTGAAGCTGATCTACCGCCATGACGACCACGATTGGGCGCGCACGCCGGGGCCGGTGTTTGAATATGGCTGGAACCACACGACGCTGCGCGCGCTGAAGGTCGATCCGTCGATCACCTATCTTCAGGTGCGGTATGGGTTTCCCCGGCATCTGGACCTGATCGAGAAGATGCGCGACGCGCTGTCGCCCGAAGTTCTGCAGCATCTGGAGGTGCTGCGCGAGAACGGGAAGGTGATGTTCGCGGGGTTGTCGCTGGTGAAGTTCACGACCGAGGAACGGCTGGATGAGATCGTGCGGATGCATGAGGCGGCCGGTGCGATGATCTTCAACCCGCATCGGTACACGTTGGAGGAAGGCGGGCGGCAATCGGTGGATGACCGGCAGTTGGCGTTCAAGCGGGAGGCGGATCCGAAGGGGTTGCTGAACCCCGGAAAGATGATCGCTTGGGACGATCCCGATTGGTCCTACGACCGGATGTATGCCTATCCGAAGATGCAGGCGGCGGAGTGATTTGAGACGGCGGGAACGAGGCAGAGCAACGGGCGCGCAAGCGCACCCTTGGGCCAGCCATTCGCGCTCTCCGGGATATTTTGAAAGGAAGAAGGAGTGTTCGCTTGACCCGTGCCCTGGTGCTCGCCGCCCATCCCGTCCCCGACAGCTTCAACGCGGCGCTGCACGCGAAGACGGTGGAGACGTTGGAGGCGCGGGGTTGGGATGTGGACGATTGCGACCTTTACGCCGAAGGGTTCGACCCGGTGATGACCGAGGCCGAGCGGCGGGCGTATCACGAGGCGCCCGAAAACGCGGAGCCGGTGCAGGGCTACGTGGACCGGCTGAAGGCGGCAGAGGCGCTGGTATTGGTCTTTCCGGTCTGGAACTTCGGCTATCCGGCGATCCTGAAGGGGTTCCTGGACCGCGTGTTCCTGCCCGGCGTGTCGTTTCACATCGTGGACGGTAAGTTGCAGCCCGCTTTGACCCATGTCCGCCGCTTGGCGGCGGTGACCACCTATGGCGGCACGCGGCTGCGCGCCATCGGGGCGGGGGATCCGCCGCGGCGTTGCGTGACGCGGGCGGTGCGGCATGTGTGCCAGCCGCGGGTGACGAAATACCTCGCGCTCTACGACATGAACCGAGCGACGGATGCCAAGCGGGCGGCCTTTCTGAACCGGGTCGAACAGACCTTGGGAGTGTTCTGATGCGGGCCTTGATCGTCTTCGCCCATCCCAAGGAGGACAGCTTCTCGGGCGCTGTTCTGGCGACCGTGACAAGCCGGCTGGACGCGGCGGGGGCCGAGTATCGGATCCGGGATCTGTATCGGTCGAACTTTTCGCCGGTGCTGACGGCCCATGAATGGGACATTTATCTGGACGAGACCGCCAATGTGGCGCCGGTCGCGCAGGACGTGTCGGATATCCAATGGGCGGATACGCTGATCTTCGTCTACCCGACGTGGTGGTACGGGCTGCCGGCGATGTTGAAAGGCTGGCTGGACCGGGTGCTGGTGCCCGGCGTGGCGTTCATCATGCCGAAGGATGGCGAGGACATTCAGCCGGGGCTGACGAACATTCGGAAGATGGGTGTGTTCACGACCTGTGGCGCCTCTTGGTGGCTGACGACGGTGATCGGGGCACCGGGGAAGCGCACGCTGACCCGCGGCGTGCGGGCGATTTGCGCCAAGGGGTGTCGGACGTATTATGCGGCGCATCATCTGATGGACAGTTCGACCGCGGAGAGCCGGGCGAAACACTTGGAGAAGGTGGGGGCGACAATGGATCGGATCTGCGCATGATCCCGGTCTTGGATTGGACCCGGTTCGAGACGGATCGGGACGGCTTCGTCGCCGATCTGGGAGAGGCCGTGCGGGGGGTCGGCTTCTTCCTGCTGCGGAACGCTGCCGTGCCGACGGATCTGCGGGACGAGGTCTTTGCGCAATCGGCGGCCTTCTTCGCCTTGCCGGAGGCCGAGAAGGCCGAATTGTCGATTCTGAAGACGCCGCATTACCGGGGATGGGCGAAGCCCGGAGACGAATCTTTGGACGAGAAATCGCCCGAAATAGACACGAAGCAAACATTCAACATTGGCTATGACTTGGCGGCGGACGACCCTCGGGTGGTGGCCGGGGAGCCGTTTCGGGGCGTCAATCAATGGCCCGATCTGGTTGGGTTCCGAGAGACGATGCTGGCCTATTACGACGCGGCCCTGGCGCAAGGAGTGGCGCTGCATCGGGCGTTTGCGCTGGATTTGGGGCTGGACGAAGATCATTTCGACCCGGTGTTCCAGGAGCCCTTGGCGGCGATGCGGCTTCTGCACTATCCGCCAGGGACGGGGGCCGAGGGGGAGATCGGCGCCGGCGCCCATACGGATTACGGGGCGATCACGCTGCTGATGACCGATGGAGAGCCTGGCTTGCAGGTGAAGCCGCGCGGGGGCGATTGGGTGGACGTGCCCCATGTGGCCGGCGCCTATGTGGTGAATATCGGGGATTGCCTGATGCGGTGGACGAATGACGTCTATGTCTCGACGCCACACCGGGTGCTGCCGCCGAAGCGGCAGCGGCGGTCGGTGGCGTTCTTCGTGGAGGCGAACCCGGACGCGGTGGTCGCTGCGCTGCCCGGGACGGGGGAGGCCAAGTATCCGCCGATCCGCGCGGCGGATTATCTGGCGAGCCGGTTGGATGCGACCTACGCGCCGAAAGCGCCGGCATGAGCGCGCGGGATTGGGCAGACCTGCGGGCGCCGGATTTCCCTTTGTTAGACCCTTTCCGAACGATCGCGGTGTTGCCGACGGCGGCGGTCGAACAGCATGGACCGCATCTGCCGGTGGGGACGGATACGCTGATCGCCGAGGGGATGCTGGATGCGGTGCGGCGGCACTGTCCCGAGGATTTGGACTTGGTGATCCTGCCGGTGCAGGCGGTGGGGAAGTCGAACGAGCATCTCTGGGCCGCGGGGACTTTGACGCTGACGGCAGAGACGGCGTTGCGGGCTTGGGTCGAAATCGGGTTGTCGGTCGCGCGCGCCGGGTTGCGCAAGATCGCGATCGTGAATTCCCATGGGGGGAACTTGGATCTGGTCTCGATCTTGAGCCGCGAGTTGCGGGTGCAGGCCGGGATGCTGGCGGTGAAGACCCAGTGGATGAGTTTTGGGGCGCCGGAGGGGATGTTTTCCGAGCAGGAGGCGCAGTTCGGGATCCATGGGGGGGACCGGGAAACGTCTCTGATGTTGGCGTTTCGGCCCGAGACGGTGGATATGGGGGCCGCGCGGGATTTCCGGTCGACGGCGGAGGAGACGGCGATTTCGCCCATTGGACCGACATCCTATGGGTGGATCGCGGCGGACTTGTCCGAGAGCGGCGTGGTCGGCGAGGCGCATCTTGCGACGGCGGAGAAGGGGCGCGAATTGGCGGCGCATCAGGCGGCAGGGTTCTTGGATCTGGCGCGGGCGATGGTGGGGATGCCGGTGCCTGCCGCAGCGGCGCAGCGATAGGCAAACGCTTCCGACCCCGGTCTATGATGCCGAAGGCGATCACCTTCCCGTTCGGCAGGGAATGCCCGATTGGGGCGGGTCCTTCTCCACCTTATCGCCGGGCACCGCTTTCCCGACCCGCCTATGCCGCGCCCTTCAGGGCGACCTGGCCCGCATGGTGACAGGCGACCCGGCCTTGGCCGAACGGGGCCAGCTGCGGACGCTCGGCCTTGCAGATGTCGGTGGCGATGGGGCAGCGCGGATGGAACGCGCAGCCCTTCGGCGGGTCGATGGGGTCGGGAATTTCACCTTCGGGGGGGATGACGTCCCGGCCGAACGCATCGAGACGGGGGGCCGCGTCGATCAGCATGGCGGTGTAGGGATGGGCCGGATCGGTAAAGAGCGCGTCGGGGGCCGCCTCTTCCACAAGGCGGCCCAGATAGAGGACGCCGATGGTGTCGGCCATGTGCCGGACGACGGTGAGATCGTGACTGATGAAGAGATAGGTCAGGCCGTGCTGGTCCTTGAGGTCGGACATCAGATTGAGAACTTGGGCTTGAACCGAGACATCGAGGGCCGAGGTGGGTTCGTCGCAGACAATCAGCTTGGGCTCGGAGGCCAGGGCCCGGGCGACGCAAAGGCGCTGCCGCTGGCCGCCGGAAAACTGGTGGGGGTACTTGGCGGCGTCTTCCGCGGCCAGGCCCACTTGGGTCAGCAGCTTTTCGGCCAGGCCGTCGGTATCGCCGCCCCGGGCTGCGACCGGCTCGGTAATGATATCGCGGACGCGCCAGCGCGGGTTCAGCGATGCGAAAGGGTCCTGGAAGATCATCTGGATGTCGCTGCGGACGCGGTCGATGTTGGCGGGGTCCTGTTCGGTGAACAGGTCGACGCCTTCGATCTCCACGTGGCCCTCGGACGGCCTCAGCAGCCCGACGACCATCTTGCCGATGGTGGATTTGCCCGAGCCGCTTTCACCGACCAGCGCGTAAGTCGTGCGTTCGGGAATGTCGAAGCTGACATCGGAGACGGCCGTCAGGAAGCGCTTGGGCAGACGCTCGATCAGGCGGTTCAGCCAGGGCTTCGAGACGTCGAAGATGCGCGTCAGGTTCTGGATGCGGACAAGGCTCATGCGGCGTCCTCCGCCGCGTCGATGGGAAACCAGCAGGCGGCGCGCCCGTCGGCTTCACCCACGACGGGGCGCGGGTCTCGGCGGCATTGGTCCTGGGCCTTCGGGCAGCGGGAGCTGAAAGCGCAGCCATCGGGCAGGTTGCCCAGGCGGGGCATGTTGCCCGGGATCTGGCGCAGGCGTGCCTGGCCCGCGCTGGCGGCGGGAGTCGAGGCCATCAGGCCGTCCGTATAAGGGTGGCGCGGCTGGCTGACGATTTGGGCGACGGGGCCGATTTCGGCCAGGCGGCCGGCATACATGACTGCGACGCGATCGGCGGTTTCGGCGATCACGCCCATATCGTGGGTGATCAGCAGCGCCGCCATGCCCCGTTCGCGGCAGAGGCGTTTGAGCAAGGCGGTGATTTGGGCCTGGACCGAGACATCCAGGGCTGTCGTGGGTTCGTCGGCGATCAGCAGGGTCGGCTCGGCGCAGAGGGCCAGGGCGATGACCACGCGTTGCCGCATCCCGCCGGAAAATTCATGGGGATAGGCGCCCAGCCTGTCCTTGGCGGCGGGGATACCGACCTCGTCCAAGCCGCGAATGGCGCGGGTGCGGGCCTCGGCCTCGGTGACGTTCAGGTGGCGGGTGATCGTCTCGGTCAGTTGTTCGCCCACGGTCAGCAGGGGGTTGAGCGAGGTCAGCGGATCCTGGAACACCATGCCGATGCGCTTGCCCCGAATGTTGCGCATCTGCTGCAGCGGCAGATGGTCGATCCGTTCGCCCTCCAACAGGACCTGACCGGCGGAGATGTGGGCGGGGGGATCCAACAAGCCGATGACGGCATTACCGGTCATGGACTTGCCCGCGCCGGATTCGCCCACGACGCCGAGGATTTCGCCCTTGGCCACATCCCAGGACACGGCGTCGACCGGGCGCAGCGTGCCCCGGCGGGTGGGGATGTCGACCGTCAGGTCGCGGAGGGAAAGGATCGGGGTCATGGCGTCTGGCTTCCGCTGAAAAAACAAGCAGGCATGCCGCCGTTTCCGGCAAATGCCGCGTTGCAGCAATTTCGACTTTCTGCGTTGCAGCAATCGTAAGGGACCTGTGAGCGGGCTGCGTTATGGAAGGGGACCAAGCGGATCGGGGGGGCCGCATTTCTGAAAGGATGGACCCCATGTGCCTGCCTGCGAACTTTCTCGCGATCTTTCTGACCCTGATCGGGCCGGACAGCATCTCGTCCGAACCCGGACGCTATATCATCCACGCCGATAGCCAAGACGCCCATTGGGTGCTGACGGGCGACGACTGGTGCACCATGGCGCCGCAGATCGACCGAATGCACCGGCGGGCGAGCCTGCGGAGCGATTGAGATCCCAGCGACCCTCATGACGCGCGGGCCTGGGCGATGGTCGACCGGAGGTCGTCTTCGGACGCATAGAACACAGTCTCGGGCAGGAATGGCGCGATTTCCGGGCGGCCTCGGAAGGTCATCTTGACCAGTGCGATAGGCCGCGCCGCATCGCCGGTTCTGACGATGACATCGTCGCCATCCTTGGCGCGCGCTTCGACGGTCAGCGTGTCGCGATAGGGATCCAGCGGATGGCCCCAGGGCAGTTCCAGAAAGAGATGGTCGCGCAAGGCCGCGCATTCCTCGGGCTTGGGGCACCAGAAGCGGGTGTTCTTGTAGAGTGTCGTCACCGCAACCTCGGGTTCAACGCATCCCGCAGCCAATCGCCCAGCAGGTTCACCGACAGGGCCAGGGCCAGCAGGGTCACGGCGGGGAAGAACAGGATCCACCACTCGCCCGAGAACAGGAAGTCCTGGCCGATGCGGATCAGCGTGCCCAATGACGGCTGCGTGGGCGGGGCGCCGACGCCCAGGAAGGACAGCGTCGCCTCGGCGATGATGGCCAGCGCAAGCGAGATCGTTGCGATCACCAGCACCGGGGACAGCACGTTGGGCAGGATGTGCCGAAGCATGATCGAGCCCGGTGTGCGGCCGATCAGGCGGGCGGCTTGGACGTATTCCTTGTTTTTCTCGACCAAGGTGGCGCCGCGCACGACGCGGGCGAATTGCACCCAGTCGGACAGGCCGATGGCGATGATCAGGACCCAGATGGCCATCTGGTCGCGATGCTCGATGGGGATGATCCCGCGCGCGACCCCGAAGATCAGCAGCGCCACCAGGATTGACGGGAAGGTCAGCTGGATGTCGGCCACCCGCATGATCAGGCTGTCGATCCAGCCGCCCACATAGCCCGCGATCAGGCCCAGGGTGACGCCCAGGACCATGGCGAAGATTACCGCCATGAACCCCACGAACAGCGATATCCGCATCCCGTATAGGATGGTCGAGAAAACGTCCCGCCCCTGGTCGTCGGTTCCCATCACGAAGGTCTCGCCGGTGAAGGCGTTCGGCACGCCGGGGGGCGAGAACCCGTTCATGAGGTTCAGGGATGACGGATCGAACGGGTTCGTCGTCGCGATCAGGGGCGCGAAGACGGCCGACAGGATCAGGATCAGCGTCACGAAAGCGGCGATCATCGCCACCGGCGAGCGGCGGAAGGAATAGGCGATGTCGCTGTCCCAGACCGCTTTCCAGCGGGACGGTTGGATCTGCGGCGCGGGCGTTGTCGCAGGTTGGCGTGTCGTGTCGGGCAGATCGGTCATGCATGCCTCCCGTCGATGCGCAGGCGGGGGTCGACCCAGACATAGAGGATGTCCACGATCAGGTTGATCAGCACGAACATCACCGAGATCAGCATCAGATACGCGGCCATCACGGGGATGTCGACGAACTGCACCGCATTGATGAACAGAAGGCCCACGCCGGGCCATTGGAACACCGTTTCAGTGATGATGGCGAAGGCGATGATGGCGCCGAGTTGCAGGCCGGTGACGGTGATGACCGGGATCATCGTGTTCTTGAGCGCGTGGCGGAAGTTCACGGCCCGGGCCGACAGGCCGCGCGCCCGGGCGAAGCGGATGTAGTCTTGGCGCAGGACCTCCAGCATCTCGGATCGGACCAGGCGCATGATCAGGGTCATCTGGAACAAGCCAAGGGTGATGGACGGCAGGATCAGGGACTTGAGCCCGCTTTCGGTCAAGAATCCGGTGCTCCACCAACCCAGGTCCACCACGTCGCCGCGCCCGAAGGTGGGCAGCCATCGGAGTTGGACCCCGAAGACGTAGATCAGCAGGATCCCGATCAAAAAGGTCGGCAGGCTGACCCCGATCAGCGAGGCCGACATGATGACGTTCGCCGCCCAACCATTGCGGCGGATCGCCGTGAAAACGCCCAGCGCGATGCCCACGCTCAGCGCCAGGAACCCAGACACGAAGGCCAGTTCCAAGGTCGCGGGCGCTCGTTCCAGGATGATTTCGGCCACGGGCCGTGATTGCCGATAGCTGATGCCGAAATCGCCTTGGACGGCCCGGCCCAGGAAGCTGGCATATTGCAGGATGAACGGATCGTTCAGGCCCAAAGCCTCGCGCAGCCGCTCCACGTCCTGAACGGTGCGTTCCTGGCCCAGAAGCTGCTCGATCGGGTCGCCGACGAAGCGGAACATGCCGAAGGCGACCAAGCCGACCGCCAGAAGGACGATCACGGATTGGAAGACGCGGCGGATGATATAGGCGAGCATCGTAGAGGTGTCCCGTCTCCGACCATCCAGGTCAAGTAGCGCCGGACTCGCGCCTGGCCACGTCGCGGGCCTTGGCGATCAGGTCAGCCACCCGCTTTCGATCTGCCCCATCGCTGAGCAGCAGCAGCACGAGGCGGGCGTTGAGGGCATGGCTCTCGGCCTCGCCGAGCCCCTTATGGGCGTCCAGCAGGGCAGCATAGAGATCGTCTTCCGTCATTCGGCGGCGACCGGGTGGGCGAGCCGCAAACGCGCCAGAGCCGAGATCATGTCGCCCCGGGTCAGCGTTTCGGCGATATGGCCGTCGGGCCGGATCAAATGCGCCACGTCCCAGCCAAGACGGGTGCGGGCTTGGCCGTCCGTGTCGATGATTTTGCCGTCCGATGGGGCGCCGTCGGCCGCAATGCGCAGCACGGGCAGATCGGACGGCGCGGTCACGTCGGGGGCGCCCAAGATCAGAAGGTAGGCCCCGCCTGGCACGACTTCGATCAGCCAGCGGGAACCGTCCACCGTTTCGACGGGGGCATCCGGGAGCGGCGCCCCAGTCGAGGCGCCCTGCAAGGTCAGCCCACCATAGGAGGCCGGCTTGGACAGCCGCCCGGAATTAATGAACGGGCGGATCGCGTCATGGTCGTGGGACAGGCGCAACACCTCGGTGCGCAAAAGCCGCTCCATCGGCGTCTTCGGCGTCATGAACGTGGTCGCGCGGGACGAGTTCAGGATGTTCTCATCCGCCGCATGGCCGCGTTCCTCGTCATAGGTGGCCAGAAGGTCGGCCGGTGCCCCGCGCAGCACGGCCGCCAGTTTCCAGCCCAGATTGTCGGCATCCTGCACGCCGCCATTGCCGCCGCGCGCACCGAAGGGCGAGACGACATGGGCGCTGTCGCCGGCGAAGATCACCCGGTTGTGGGCGAACCGCGCCAGCCGGGCACAGCGGAAGCGATAGACCGACAGCCAATCCATCCGAAACGGCGTGTCGCCCAGCATCTTCTTGAGGCGTGGCAGAACCCGCGCCTCGGTCGCCTCGGCCTGCCGGTCGGCATCGGGCGACAATTGCAGGTCGATGCGCCAGATGTCGTCGGGCTGCTTGTGGAGCAGCGCGCTCTCGCCAGGATGGAATGGCGGCTCGAACCAGAAATGCCGCTCGGCCGCGTCCGAGGCATAGGGGTTCTCTGTCATTTCCACATCGGCGATCAGGAAGTGTTCGTCGAAGGTCTGCCCCTTGAACGGCAGGTCCATGCGTTTGCGGGTAGGAGAGGCCGAGCCATCGCAGGCGATCAGGTAATCTGCCTTCAGATCATAGGCGCCCTCGGGCGCCTCCACCCGCAAGGTGACATGGTCGCCATGATCGGTATGGGCCGTCACGGCGGAATGGAACCGGAGGTCGATCAAGGCCGGAAAGTCCCGCGCTCGCCCGATCAGATAATCCTCGACGTAGTATTGCTGCAAATTCACGAAGGCAGGGTATTTGTGCCCCGCCTCGGGCAGCAGGTCGAACGCGTAAACCTCGTCCTCTCCGTGAAAGAGCCGTCCGACCGTCCAAGTCACGCCCTTGGCCAGCATCCGGTCGCCGATGCCCAGCCGGTCGAAGATCTCCAGCGTCCGCTTGGCCCAGCAGATGGCGCGGCTGCCACTGGACACCCGATTCTTGGCGTCCAATACCACCGTTGCGATTCCGCGTTGCGCCAAGTCGATGGCCAGCGCCAGGCCGACGGGTCCGGCGCCGACGATGGCGACCGGCACATCCCCCCTGGGCGGCGGGCCGGGCGGCGGCAGAGGGGGGAAGTCGAACGCCACGGCCTAGCCCTGCAAAGCGGCCCACATCTCGGCGTCGCGTTCGGCCGTCCAGATGCGGGGATGGGACACGCCACGCGCCTCGTCGTAGGCGCGGGCAACGTTGAAGGGCAGGCAATGCTCGTAGATCGCATAGTCGCCGAACTTCGGGTCGCAGACCGCGCGGCAGGCGGCCATGGCCTCCTTCAGCGATCCACCACGGGCGGCGACCTGGGCCACCGGGCGGAACGTGGAGCGGACGAAGTCGGCCGTCCGGTCGATGGCGCCGTCCACGGCCTCCCGCCCGATCAGGGCATCGCCGCGGCCCGGGACGATGGCATCGGGCTCGAGCCGGCGGATCGCGGCCAGCGTCTCGGGCCAGTCGTAGAAATGCCCGTCACCACAATAGCAGGCCGAGTGATCCTCGACGATGTCACCGGTGAACATAACGCGCGCGTCGGGCACGCCGACGACCACGTCGCCGGCAGTATGGGCGCGGCCCAGCTGCATTAGGTCGATCCGCCGCTCGCCTAGGAAGACGGTCATCCGGCCCGAGAACGTCGTGCTTGGCCAGGTGAGGCCCGGGATCTCCTCATATCCTTCGAACAAACGCGGAAAGCGGGCGAATTCGCTGTCCCAATCCTCCTGTCCCCGCTCGACCACCATCGCACGGGCCGCATCGGACATCAGGATCGTCGGCGCACCATAGGCCGAAGCCCCCAGAACGCGG
The DNA here is from genome assembly GCA_039033775.1 of Pseudomonadota bacterium. GTDB lineage: Bacteria > Pseudomonadota > Alphaproteobacteria > Rhodobacterales > Rhodobacteraceae > Jannaschia. The sequence continues at coordinate 11,559 of JBCCCB010000082.1, forward strand.
ACGGCGTGATAGTGCGTCAGCACCAGATGGGTGATCGGCTTGTCGGTCACCGACCGGACCTTCTCGATCACCATCCGCGCCAAGCGCGGCGTGGCCTGGGCCTCGACGATCATGACGCTGTCGTCGCCGATGATGATTCCGGAATTCGGGTCGCCCTCGGCGGTGAAGGCCCAGAGCCCGTCGCCCACCTCTTCGAAGGTAATGGTCTTTTCGTCCATGTCCCCTTGGGACGCGAAAGCCTTGGTCATGCGGGGATCACCTCTTGCACCATACGCCCGAACATATCCTGTCCGTCGGGATCCTCCATCCAGATCTCGACCCGGTCGCCGGGCGCCAGGAACGGCGTTCGCGGATCGCCGTCGAGAATGGTCTCGACCATGCGCTGCTCGGCGATGCAGGAATAGCCGCGGCCGCCCTGTGCCACCGTGCGTCCGGGGCCGTCCGCCTCCTTGTTCGACACCGTGCCCGAGCCGATCACGGTGCCGCCCGGCAGGTCCCGCGTCCGGGCAGCATGGGTGATGAGGGTGGGGAAGTCGAAGGTCATGTCCTGGCCCGCCTGGGTTCGCCCGAACGCCTCGCCATTAAGGTTAACGCACATGGTGCCGTGGAGCCGTCCGCCGTCCCAGCCCGGCAAGTCGTCGGGCGTCACCGCAAGGGGGGCGAAGGCCGAGGGCGGCTTCGACTGGACGAAGCCGAAGCCCTTGGCCAACTCACCCGGGATCAGCCCACGCAACGATACATCGTTCAGGATCGTCACCGCCTTGATCGCTTGCGCTGCTGTCGCCGTATCCGCCCCCCGCGGCACGGCCGACAGGATCACCGCCACCTCCGCCTCGAAATCCGTGCCCCACCCGTCGCCCGCCGGGATCGCCGCGCGGGGCCCCAGGAAAGGCGCGCTGCATCCCTGATACATCAACGGGTCGGTCCAGAAGCTCTCGGGCATCTCGGCGCCCCGGGCGCGCCGGACCAGCTCCACGTGGTTCACATAGGCCGATCCGTCCAGGAACGCCCAGGCGCGGGGCAAGACAGGGCCGCCCGCGTCAAACGGTTCGGGCGCCCCCGGGGTCACGTCTCCCCCCGCCAACCAAGACAACATCGTCCCGCAGGCCAATGGTCGGCACGTTTCCCCGTCGACGGCGACCAGTCGCCCGTCGGGTGTTGGGCCGGGGAGGGTCGCCAGGCGCATGTCGGTCAGTCTTTCCCGTCGTCGATGGTTTGGCCCCGCATGAGGCGCCTATAGAACCGATCGCGCGGCCCACGCATTCCCCAATATTCCATCAGCGCCCTCGGCAAGGTCACGACCCCGACAACCGCCAAACCGATCACGATCCAGCCGAACCACCCAAGCGAGGCGAAGAACGCAGACATCGAGCCTCTTTCTTCCTTTCGGAAATATCCCGGGGGGCCGAAGGCGGGGGCTGGCCCCCCGGCCTACCCTCGCCCCTCGGGCGTTCCGTCGAACATCTTCGGCAGGTCCGACCAGCACTCCACGTAATCGTCCTGCAATGGCGCCTCATTGGCCGCGAACGGCGTCAGGTGCTGCGGGAACCGCGTCTCGAACATGAAGGACATGGTGTCCTCCAGCTTGTGCGGCGCGAGGTCCGCGGCCGTGGCCTTCACGAACGCCTCCCGATCCGGCCCATGGGGCAGCATCATGTTGTGGAGCGAGATGCCCCCCGGCACGAAGCCCTGGGGCTTGGCGTCGTACTGCCC
>JBCCCB010000083.1:0-13239 GCA_039033775.1 Pseudomonadota bacterium
ATCAAGCCCAATGGCAAGCCCGGCGGCGCCAACAAGGCCGTCATCGACAAGCTGGCGGAGGTTGGCGCCCTCCTCGCCCGCAAGCGGATCACCATCTCCGACGCGCATTCCTGGCGGTCGAAGGCGCCCGTCATCCGGCTCAACCGGCCGCAATGGTTCGCCGCCATCGATAAGCCCGTTGGCGACGGCAAGGACAGCTATGGCGAGACCGTCCGGAGCCGCGCGCTCACCTCCATCGACCAACTCGTCGAATGGACCCCCAGGACCGGCCGCAACCGCCTGCATTCCATGGTCGAGAACCGGCCCGACTGGGTCCTCTCGCGCCAGCGCGCTTGGGGCGTGCCGCTGACCTGCTTCACCAAGCGCGGCGCCAAGGCCGACGATCCCGACTTCCTCCTCAAGGACGCGGCGGTCAACGCCCGCATCGTCGCCGCCTTCGAGGCGGAAGGCGCCGACGCCTGGTACCAGCCCGGCGCCAAGGCCCGCTTCCTGGGCAACGACTACGACCCCGACGAATGGGACCAGGTCACCGACATCCTCGACGTCTGGTTCGATTCAGGCTCGACCCACGCCTTCACCCTGCGCGACCGCGCCGACGGCACCGAGGACGGCCTCGCGGACGTCTATCTGGAAGGCACCGACCAGCATCGCGGCTGGTTCCATTCCTCGCTGCTGCAGGGGGCGGTCACGCTGGGCCGCGCGCCCTACCGCGCCGTCGTCACCCACGGCTTCACCATGGACGAGAAGGGCATGAAGATGTCCAAGTCCATCGGCAACACCATCGCGCCCCAGGACATCGTCGACCAATACGGCGCCGACATCCTGCGCCTCTGGGTGGCCACCGTCGACTACACCGCCGACCACCGCATCGGGCCCGAGATCCTCAAGGGCGTGGCCGACGGCTATCGCCGCCTGCGCAACACCCTGCGGTTCATGCTCGGCTCCATCGGCACGGGCGAGGAGGCCGACCCGCTCGAGATGCCCGAGCTGGAGCGCTGGGTCCTCCACCGCCTGTCCGAGCTCGACGACCAAGTGCGTGACGCCTACACGCGCTACGACTTCGCCGAGGTCTTCCAGGCCATCTTCCAGTTCGCGACCCTGGACTTGTCGGCCTTCTATTTCGACATCCGCAAGGACGCGCTCTATTGCGACGGCGACACGTTGCGCGCCCGCTCGGCCCGCACGGTGCTGCGTTTCCTGCATGACCGGCTGACGACCTGGCTGGCGCCTATCCTGCCCTTCACCATGGAAGAGGTGTGGTTGGAGGTGCATCCGGGCGACGAGAGCTCCGTCCACCTGCAGGACTTCCCCGCCCCGCGCCCCGGCTGGCGCGACGAGGCCCTGGCCGAGAAATGGGCCCGCATCCGGGCCGCCCGCCGGGTCGTGACCGGGGCGCTGGAGATCCAGCGGCGCGACAAGACAATCGGGTCGTCTCTGGAAGCCGCGCCGATCGTTCATGTGGACGCGGCCACGGCGGAGGTTTTGTTGGACGTCCCCTTCGACGACATCTGCATCACCTCGGCCATCACGGTCACGACCGAACCGGCCCCCGACACTGCCTTCCGCGCCGAGGGCGAGACGGGCATCACCGTCGTCTTCGCCCATGCCCAGGGCGGCAAGTGTCAGCGCTGCTGGAAGATCCTGCCGGATGTGGGTCATCATGGCCATGACGGGGTTTGTGGGCGCTGCGACCAAGCGTTGTCGTGAAGACGGTCGAGGGCGATCTGATCGCGCTCGCCTTGGAGGGCGCGTTCGACGTGGTCGTCCATGGCTGCAATTGCCATGGCACGATGGGGGCCGGCATCGCCCAGGCCATCGCCCGGACCTTCCCCGAGGCGCTGGCCGCCGACCGGGCGACACCGGCTGGGGATCGGGCTAAGCTGGGGACGATCTCGGCGGCGGAAACCCTGCGCGCGGACCGGCCGCTGACCATCGTGAACGCTTACACCCAATTCCACTGGCGCGGTCCGGGCCGGAAGGCCGATTACGCCGCCATCGACGCCTGCTTCGGCGAGATCGCGGCCGGTTTTCCCGAGGCCCGGATCGGCTACCCTCTGATCGGCGCCGGTCTGGCGGGTGGCGATTGGGACGAGATCGCGCCGATCATCGACCGGCGGCTGGCGGGGCTGGATCACACGCTGGTCCGGTTCGTGCCGTGACGGGCTACGACCTCCATATCGGCCCCAACATTCGCAAATCGCCCTTCTTCGACGCGACCGTGGCAGACGGCGTCCGGTCCTTCTCGGTCTACAACCATATGTATATCCCCGGCCATTTTGGTGACCCGGACGCCGAATACGAAAGGCTGATTCACGGCGTCGCCATGTGGGACGTGGCGGCCCAGCGGCAGGTGGCGCTGGAGGGTCCCGATGCGGGGCGGCTGGCGCAGATGCTGACCCCGCGCGACCTGTATGGGACACCGGTCGGGCAGGGCCGCTACGTGCCGATCTGCGACCATGAGGGTTGGCTGATCAATGACCCGGTCCTGATGCGGCTCAGGGACGATCTGGTCTGGTTGTCGGCGGCCGATAGCGACCTGCATCTCTGGGCCGCAGCGGTTGCGCACGAGCGGGGGATGGATGTCCGCGTCTCTGAACCCGATGCCTCGCCCCTGGCGATCCAGGGTCCCAAGGCGGTCGAGGTCGCGGCGGCCTTATTCGGCGAGGCGGTGCGCGCCATGCGGCCCTTCGCCTTTCGGGAGACGTCGCTGGACGGCATCCCCCTTGTCCTGGCCCGCTCCGGCTGGTCGAAGCAAGACGGGTTCGAGGTGTATCTGACCGATGGCGCCCGCGGCGGCGATCTCTGGGCGCTGGTGAAGGCGGCTGGGGCGCCGTGGGATATCGGACCTGGCGCGCCCAATGATGTAGAGCGGATCGAGAGCGGCCTGATCTCCTACGGGGCGGATATGCGTTGGCAGACCCACCCGGCCGATCCGTTCGAAATGGGGTTGGGCAAGTTTGTCGATCTGGACGGCCCGCACGACTTCATCGGGCGGGCGGCTCTGGCGGCGCGCCATTCGGCCGGGATGTCTCGGCGACGGACGGGCGTGGTCGTCGCCGGCCTGCCGGTGACCGCGAATGCCCACCCGCTGCCTTTGATGCAGGGCGAGGCGCGGGTCGGCACCGTCAGCGAGATCGTGCGATCCCCGCGTTTGGCGTGCAATATCGGCGTCGCCATGGTCTCCCTCGGGGCGGAGGACGGCCTTTGGATCGAACTGCGGGACGGAAGGCGGTCGGTGGCCATGGCCGATCTGCCGTTCATCAAATGACCGCCGATACGGCGGATGCGAGCATCGCGGCGACTCTCCGAACGCTCTGCGCCGCCCGGGCCCCGAAGACGATCTGCCCCTCCGAAGCGGCCCGCGCCTTGACCGACGATTGGCGGCCGCTGATGCCCGATATTCGCCGCGTGGCCGCCACCCTTCCGGACATCGTGGCGACGCAGAAGGGCTGGCCTGTCGATCCAGTCAGCGCTAAGGGCCCGATCCGCCTAGCCCTTCGCGAGCCGCCGCTGGCGTCGTAGCTTCTTGCCCAAGACGCCGGAGCGCTTGGGGTATCGCTGGCGATGTAGATCCTCCCACGGGGCGGGCAGGCCCGCGCGGTCGTAGAGCAGGATCAGACGCTCCAGCAAGAAGGGCCGGTCGCCCGTCGCCTCCCAGGCGCGCTCCAGCAGGGCACGGCCTGCCACGTCTTCCCCGGCATCCAGATGCAGGTTGGCCCGGTGGATCAGCAGATCGGGATCGCTTGCGACCATGTCCGGATGCCCCTCCAGCAGCCGCTGCAAGGCGGCGCCGTCCTCGGTCCGGGCCAGCATGTCCGCCATCCGCGCGACCCATGCCGCATCCGCCTCGCGCGTTTCGCCCAGGATGGCGTCCACGTAGGACAGGGCCCGTCGACAGCCCTCAGACGCCAGACGGATCGGCCAGAGCGGGTGGGACCGGATCTCTAACTCATCCAATGGTGTCTGCACATTGAAGTCGGCAAAGAGCGATGTGTAGCGGCACCCGGACACCAGGACATGCGGCATGAAATCCTGCCAGCGGAAGACGCAAGTCTGCAGGTGACCGATCTCGATGCAATGGGTGTTCGGGCCGGCGAATATCATGTTGGCAAAGCCCGCCCCATGGGCCGAGATCACGATCTCGGCGCGCGACATCAGCGCCACCTGCTCCAGCGGGGAGTAATCCTCGAAATACACCATTTCCAGGCCGCGATCCCGAAGCGCTGCGGTGAAGTCCGCTTCCCCCGCCATGGGGCGCACCCGGTCGGATTTCCGACCCACCCAGAACCTTCGCGGAAGGTGTTCCCAGTTCTTGTCCGCGATCCGCCGCAGCGCCTTTTCCCGCAGACGCACGAGCATCTCGTCGCAGGAATTCATCGCCAGCAGAGACAAGGACATCCGGTCGGGGATTCGGCCTTGCCAATATTGGCTCGTGGGCGCGATTTCATCGAGGTCCGCCATGACCCGCGCCCCGGATTGGTAGTAGAGATGCCTCGCATTCAGCAGCGACAGGCTCCGATCATAGTGATGTGTGCCGCTGTGAAAACTGACCCGACCGCGCAGCTCGGGGAAAAGGTCATCGACCCAGGCTTGGATGAAGGGGCGGACGTCCGAGTTATTACAGTGGACTTGGACCCGGCCGTGAAAATCGTCCTGATCGACCGCGCAGAGCAGACCCAGCGTTTCGGTCAGAAAATGATAGAAGTTAAAGGTGTTGCGCGCATCAATCACGAAATCCAGCCCGTCCAGAGGGCCGCTCCAGACCGGCGGCAGCGGGTCGATCTGCTGCAAGTCGGCAAAATAGGCCGCCGTGTCGGCATCGGCCTGATCGGGCTTGCCGCTTCTCCAGGCATAGCGATTGCGCAGCCGCGTTCCGGCGGCCCCGGTCAGCAGGTACTTTCCGTTTACGGCTAGAAAGTGGCCCTTGGTCGTGAGGTTCTCCAGCACCACGGGGACGGTGTTCAACACGAGCGCCTTCTTGAAGGTCCGGCGCCGAAAATGCGTGTCGATATGGCTTTCGATCTGCTCCGCGAATGGGGGGTGTTCCGCCACCGAGGCCGCGGCGATGCGTCCGGGTGCGCGCGTGGTCCACATCTCGGGCAAGGGCGCGGTCGTCCAAAGGCCTGGATCGACACCTGGGGCGAAAAAAAAGTCGCGCGGCGACTTGCTGTAGTCCAACTCGACGCGCGGGGCGCCTTTGGTCGTATCGGGCATCTGTCACGTCTCGCAGCGGGGCTTTGAATTATATCGCGCGTTTCAGCTGCGATTGGCACCGCCCGCTCGACCCCGGCGGCAAAGCGCCGCTGGCCGATTAGAACTCGACCCCCGCCTGCGCCTTCACGCCCGACCGGAACGGGTGCTTAACCAACTCCATTTCGGTCACGAGATCAGCCAGTTCGACCAACTCCTCCTTGGCGTTCCGACCGGTCAGGACCACATGCGTCATCGCTGGCTTTTCGGTTCTCAGGAAAGCCACCACCTCTGCCACATCCACGTAATCGTAGCGCAACGCGATATTGATCTCATCCAGCAGCACCATCCGGTGCTTCGGATCTGCGATCAACTCTTTCGCCTTGGCCCAGGCCGCCTGGGCCATCTCGATGTCGCGTGACTTGTCCTGTGTCTCCCAGGTGAAGCCCTCGCCCATGGTGTGAAAGTCGCACAGGTCGCTGAAATGAGCGGTGATCAAATCCCGCTCGCCCGTGCCCATGCCGCCCTTGATGAACTGGACCACGGCGCAAGGCATCCCATGGGCGATGCAGCGGAAGATCATCCCGAAGGCCGAGGACGACTTGCCCTTGCCCTTGCCCGTATGGACGATGACCAGGCCCTTTTCCTCGGTCTTGGTGGCCATGATCTTGTCGCGGGCGGCCTTCTTCTTGGCCATCTTGGAGTTGTGGCGGTCGGTGTCGTCGGTCATGACGGGCTCCTGAGCGAGGGTGCCGCGACCATCCTGGGCCTGTGCAAGCGCGTCAAGGGGAGGGTGTCGCGACCCGTCTCGGTGCGGGTTTGCAAGGGGCGCCCCCCGTGCACCGGGCGTACACCCCCCGTGCGAACGTACGTTCGCACGGATTTCTTCACTCTTCCTTAACCAAGGTTCGCGGAGGGTGGCGCCATGCGCTTGCTCCCGCTCCTCCCTTCGGCCCTGCTGCTGGTGGCCTGTGGTATGGCCCACCCGCTCGATCGACTCGACCGCACGGGGCGGGCCAGCGCCGGGGGGCACGATTTCCGGGTCAACTGGAATTTGGAAGTGGCCCAGGCGACGCGGATGAATCCGGCCTTTCGCCCGGGTCTCCGAGCGGTGACACTGGCCGCGGTCCAGGCGACGGAAGAGGTCACCGGCTGCCGGGTGATCCCGGGATCGGCCATCGGGGATATCGCTTTGATCAAACTGTCGCTCGATTGCCTGGTTCCGACCGAGGGCTGATCCCACCGGCAAGCGGCGCCCGCCCTTGGCCGGCAGGGTCGTCCGATTGATGGGTCGCCATCGGGAAGGATGATGCCGGTCAACCGGTTGCAAATCATCATCAGTGCAGCGGTGTCCGAACCGGGGACCGACCGACATGTCCGCCGGCGCGCGAGGGCCCGGTCGAGCGGGCCCACGGTGACTGGCTTTGCGGGCCTGATAAAGTCGACCGACGGCCATAAGGCGCCGCCGCCGCGCAAGCCGGAGGCGGTCTCGGGGGTCTGGCGTCGATCGCGAGGTTTCAGTCGGCTTGAGAGAATCGATTCGATGTTGTTTACTATTTTGCGATGCTGAAGGTTACGCTCGCTTCGGATGAATTCGACGACGAAACGCTGACTGAAGTTCAGTATGCGCTGTTTGGAGATCTGAACCGGATCGACGAGGTGGATGTGGTGAATGCCTCGGCTCCCGCCGCCGCGGGCGAACGGGGCGCGGTTGGCGCAATCGGTGTGGTCTTGAAGGCCGTTGCTCCAGGCGCCGTAACGAGTGTGGTCGAAGCATTTGCGACCCGGTTTGCGAACGAACCGGAAATTGTACTGGATTTTAATGGGTTAAAGTTGTCGACACGGAACTTAGGCGCGGATGAATTCAAGTCGATCCTGGCCGAGGTGCTTAAGAATAACGAATAAGCGGAGCAGTCAGGCCAGTTGGACCGTGTTGGCGGGTTGGAGAGCACGCCATGCGCCATCTTGTATTGATCGGGAACTCTCATTTTCCGTCCGATCCTGAAAACCTGCTCCCGCTCGATTGCCCGACAAATGACATCCGTCGGATGGAAACGCTTCTGACTGATCGAAATTTCGGTCAGTTCGCCTGTGCGGATGTCCTGGAGAACGAAACCCATACCGAGGTCGAGAAACGGGTTATCCGGGTGCTCAAGACGGCAAACCCATCCGACACGGTGATGATCTATTATTCGGGCCACGGTATCAAGGACGACGAAGGCAACGCCTATCTCTGCGGCTCGGACACCACCACGGAGGATATCGAGGCCACGGGCATTTCGCAGGCCATGCTGTATCGGAGCATCGAGAAGTCACGCTGCCGCAAGATCGCGGTCATCGTGGATTGCTGTTTCAGCGGCCGGTTCGGGGACGGTATCGAGAGCCTGGGCAAGATGCGGGGCAATATCACGCTCTTTGACCCGAAGGATATCGAGGCCATCGAACAGGACAGCAAGGGCATCGTTTTCATGTCGTCGTCCAACGCCGCCCAAGTCTCGCGCGAGAATTCGGTGGCCGGGCACGGGCATTTCACCCAATCCGTCATCGAGGGGATCGAGACCGGCACCGCCGATCTGGACGGAAACGGGTACATCACCTTCGACGAACTCTACAATTTCGTGCTGGAGGAGATGCATAAGAAGGGCATAAAACAGACGCCCACCATTCGTGGCGGGCATCAGAAGCAGCTGCATATCGCGGTCAACGGAAAGAAGCTGCAGGCCGATGAGGCCCGGGAATTCGAAGACGCCGTCACCGAGGCATATGCGAACGGCTCCATCTCGCAGGAGTTCTGCGACGACGTGCGAACCGAGGTCATCGCCTTCCGGCGGCGCGCCGTCTTCGACCCCGAGAAGATCAATCTGCTTCGCCAATGGGTGAAGAAGAGAATGGATGTGGCCACGTTCCACCACCGCTGGATGACGCTGGGGCAGGCCGCCGACACCGGCGGCCAAGGCGTGACGGGGGTGGGGCTGCCGGGTTTGCAGGCGCCCCAGCGGATGGGCGGCTACTTCCGCCATGAGGTGAGCGGATATGAGGGCGATTATCTTGTCGTGCGACCCTATTACGGCGACCACAGCCGATTGCGCTGTTACGCGCTCCATGTGCGGTGGATCGACGAGGGGCCGTTCCTGCAATTCACGGAGAACGAAGGGAAGGGTGACCATAAGAATGGCGGCGCGCTCTATATCCCGCGACGATCTCCGAACTTGAGTTTCGTATCGATCAATGCGGGCCAGGTCCGGCAGATGCTGGTCACCGAGCATCCGGTTCGTCGCGAGATGTTCGGGGTCATTTCGACCCTGTGGGAGCGGGCGAAAGCGCATTACGAGCCGACATCCGTGCCGATCCTGATCAAACGCTACGACGACCTGGACCTGAGCCTCGTCGGGGACCTGTCCTCCAACCGGCCGGAACAGGCGACCCTGATGCGCATGTTCGAATCCTATCGCGATGGGACGTGAGGCCGTACGGCGTCTTTCTTTCGAGTGAGCGGTGCCGTCCGGTCTTTGTCGGCCACCCGTTCCAAGGCCGGCGCACCGACTTTGGAACGCGGGTCGCGGGCGCTAGGGACCGAAGAGGCGTAGGAACCCCATCCCCAGGTCCCGGTCGCGCGCCGCCAGTCCCAGGACATAGGTGCTGAAATCCACCGCCTCGACCCGCGCCACCGGGTGCTGGGGTGCCCGCGCCGAACACCGCCACAAGAATTCCAACCCCGCATGGTCATACCGGCAGGTCCCGTCCTGCCAAAGCGCGTACAGGTCGGCCATGGGATCCCCCGCCTCGCCGCTCTGCCAAAGCGGCCCGAACCCCGCCATGATGGCGGGCGAGGCGGCGTCATGGGGGTTCTCCTCGACGCGGGCCACGCCATAGCCCTGGCCGTCCAGACCGCCATCGGGGCGGAACCGAATCTCGGTGCCGGCGCCATGCCCCCAGAGCGCGACGGGAAAGACGCCCGCAGTCTCGGCCCGGCGGTCCTGGAAGAAGGCACGGTCGGCGGCCGCCAATTCGTACAGTTCGGCCCGGAAGGCGGGTTGATCGCCGATCTCGGGGCAGTGGTAGAAGGCGAATTGGTGGGTGAAATGGGCGGGGATATAGCCCGACGGCTTGGCAACCAGGGTCTGGTCGCCCCGCGCGACCATGGGGAAGGCGGCGGCGTCGGAATAGTGCCGCTGGAACAGCTCGTGCGCCGGGCCGACATAGCCCATCAGCCGCTCGGTCCGCATGGCGAGGCAGGGCAACATGACGTATTCGTCGAACGGATTGGCGAAGACGTTGTCGCTGGGACGTTCCTCGGGGCCGTAGAAGACCAGGTGCAGCAGGCCCCGCTCGACGCTCTTGATGGCCTGGCCCCAAGCCACCGTGTCGATCAGTTCGCGCGCCAAGTCGTGAACCTCGGACGGGCCGCGTCCCTCGGCGTAGCTCTTGGCCGCGAAGTAGCGCATGGCGGTGGCCGCACCGGCGGCCAGCAGGGCGGTGTCGATGGTCGAGAACTTCTCTTCCGACCCGTTCACCGGCACGCCCGTCAGCGGGTCGATGAAATGGGGATACCAGCCCGAGGGCGAGCGGATCAGGTCGAACCCCGGATGGGCGCCTTGTCCCACCAAGTGCCGCAAGGTGGTGGCCGCCTTGGCCTCGGCATCGGCGATCACGTCCAGCGCGTCGCCCATGGCGAGCGACATGAGGCCAAGTCCCGTGGCGGCGATGGAGGATGGCGCGCCGGGCGGCTGCGGCTGGCCGATTTCGACGAAGTCGTAATACTGACCGGTTTCCGAGACCCGGAAATGTTGGTCCATGAGGAGGACGGATTCTGTCAGCCGGTCACGGATGAAGGCATCGAGGATCGCCGCTGGCGGGCCTTGATCGGCCAGGGCGGGCGCGGGAAGGCAGGCGAGTAGCAGGGCGACGAGGCGGCGCATGGCGACGGCTTCCGTTGGGGCAGATCTGATCCCTTTGTCACTGGGACCTCCCCAAGGATGCTACCAATATCCTGCCGATCCCGGCTCACATCTTCGTGGTGTTTGCGACGGTTTCATGGCAGTTCATTTGGCGAGCACGGCCCGCAGGCGCGGGGTGAGCCGGTCGATGAGATCCGGATCCCCGAAGGCGTATCGGTCGGGAATATCCAGAACCACGACGCGCCGATCGGCCAACAGATCGCCGAACAGCGTCGTCAGCCGCTTCGCCTGGCGGCGTTCCATGACGAAGATGATATCGGCCCAGTCCACCTGGTCCCGCTCCAACGGAACGTCCGCGTCGTTGGACAATCCCGCGTAATCCGTGTCCGCCCATTGACGGGCGATCCGGGCGGCTGTCGGGCTGCGCATGCGGGCCTTGCCGCAGAGGAACAGGGCGCGGGTCATCGGGCATATTGCTCGATTAGCGCGCGGGCGGAGTTGGAGCGCGGCTGCCAAAGCCCGCGGTTGATGGCTTCGCGCAAGCGGTCGGCAATGTCGGCGAGGGCCGGGGCGTTGGCGTCCGCGATGAAGTCGCGGGTCGCGTCGTCTTCCAGGATGGCGGCGTGGACCAGGTCGAAATGGTGGTCGCGGACGGCGCCCGTGGTGGCGGCGAAGGCGAAGAGGTAGTCGACCGTGGCCGCGATCTCGAAGGCGCCCTTGTAGCCGTGGCGCTTCACCCCGGCGATCCATTTGGGGTTCACGACGCGGGACCTGACGACCCGGCCGATTTCTTCGTCCAGCGTGCGGATGACCGGGCGCTCGGGGCGGGAATGGTCGTTGTGGTAGACAGGGCGTGCCTGGCCTTGGAGCGTTTCGATGGCGGCCGCGGCGCCGCCTTCGAATTGGTAGTAATCGTCGCTATCGAGAAGGTCGTGTTCGCGGTTGTCCTGGTTCTGGACGATGGCTTCGGTCTGGCTCAGGCGTTGTTTTAGCCCGGCGTGGTCGGGCGTGCCTTCGCCGGTGCCATAGGCGTAGCCGCCCCATTCCAGATAGGCCGTCCCGAGGTCGGCTTTGTCGGTCCAGAGGCGTTCATCGATGAGGGCTTGGAGGCCCGCGCCATAGGCGCCGGGTTTGGAGCCATAGACGCGGGCCTGGGCCTCTCCCGCGCGGGTGCGGGCGGCGGCGGGGTTGGCGTCGTCGGGCTCGTCCAGGGCCTGGACGGCGCGGGCGGCGGCGTCGAAGAGGGCCATCTGGCTCGGGAAGGCATCGCGGAAGAAGCCGGAGACGCGCAGGGTGACGTCCACGCGCGGGCGGCCGAGCACGGTGTGGGGCAAGATCTCGTATCCGGTAACGCGCCGGTTGGCGCTGTCCCATTTGGGCTTGACGCCCATCAGCGCCAGACCCTGGGCGATATCGTCGCCGCCGGTGCGCATGTTGGCGGTGCCCCAGGCGGTCAGCAACATGGCACGGGGCCAGTCGCCGTGGTCCTGCAGGTGGCGCTCGATCAGGAGGTTGGCGCTTTTCCAGCCGAGTTTCCAGGCCGTGGGCGTGGGGACGGCGCGGCTGTCGACCGAGTAGAAGTTGCGCCCCGTTGGAAGAACGTCCGGACGGCCCCGCGTGGGGGCGCCCGAGGGCGCCGGGGCGACGAAGTGGCCCTTGAGGCCGGTGAGGAGGCCCGCCCCTTCCGCCGGGCCGCATTGGTCGAGGGTCGCGCGGAGGGTGGCGGCCTCGTCCAGCGTGGCCGCTGTCCTCGGCCCGGGGGGCGTGCATTCGTGGCGGAGGAGGCGGGCGGAGAGGTGTTCGAGGCGCTCGACCGTGTCGCCATGGCTGCGCCAGGGGGTGTCGCCTGTGAGGATGGCGGGGCGCGGGCCAGTCCAGGGGGCTGCCATGCCGGTGTCTAGCGGGTCGAAGTCCAGGTCCAAATCGGCGGCGAGGGCGCGGGGGAGGCTTTCGCCGTCCCCGCGCGGCAGGCGGAGGAGGGCTTGGAGGAGGTTGTCGCGCAGGTCGCCGGTCGGGGATTGGCCGAAGATGTGGAGGCCGTCGCGGATCTGCGCCTCTTTCAACTCGCAGAGATAGGCGTCGAGTTTGGCCAGGTCGTCCTCGCCTGTCATGCCCGCGTCTACGTCCAGGCCAGTGGTGCGGGCGAGGCTTAGGATTTCGGCGCGCAGGTGATCGACGCGGCGGGGGTCGACGTTGGCGGCCTCGTAATATTCGTCGACCAGGGCCTCCAGGTCGCGCAGGGGGCCGTAGGTCTCGGCGCGGGTCAAGGGTGGTGTCAGGTGGTCGATGATGACCGCCTGGGCGCGGCGCTTGGCTTGGGTGCCCTCGCCCGGGTCGTTGACGATGAACGGGTAGAGGTGGGGGATCGGCCCGAGGGCGATTTCGGGCCAGTCGTCGGGGCCAAGCGCGGTGGACCGGCCCGGCAGCCATTCCAGGTTGCCGTGCTTGCCCATGTGGACGATTGCGTGGACGTCCCAGCGGCGGAGCCAGGCGTAGAAGGCCAGGTAATGGTGGGGCGGGACCAGGTCGGGCGAGTGGTAGCTGTCGGTCGGGTCCACGTTGTAGCCGCGCGCGGGTTGCAGGCCGACGATGACATTGCCGAAGCGGTGGAGCGCCAGGGCAAAGGCGCCGCTTGGGGCGTCGGCGGGAGCCTCCGGCGGGGATATTTCTGAAAGGAAGAAGGGGTCGTTTTCCGCTTGGCCCCATCTCTGTTCGATCTGTTCGCGGGCGGAGAGGGGGAGGGTGGCATAGAAGGTTTTGTAATCGGCGAGGCTGAGGCGTTCGCCGCCTTGGCGTTGGGTGCGGTCGGTGAGCCAGTTGGTGGGCCCCGCCATCAGGCGGTCCATGAGGGCGGCGCCGTCGGCTGGGGCGCCGGGGACGTGGTAGTCGGCGCGGGCCAGCAGGTCGAGGACGTGGGTCGTGGCGGCGGGCGTGTCGAGGCCCACGCCATTGGCCAGGCGGCCGTCGCGGTTGGGGTAGTTGGCGAGGATGAGGGCGACGCGCTTGTCCCGGGGCAGGGTGCGGCGCAGGCGGCATTGATTGGCCAGCAGCTTGGCCACGAAGGCGATGCGTTCGCCATCGGCCTTCCAGGTGGCGATGGGGCACTGGGTGGCCTCGTCGAAGAACGCCTCGCCCTTGAAGCCCACGGCGC
>JBCCCB010000084.1:0-13213 GCA_039033775.1 Pseudomonadota bacterium
CCCGGCGCCCGCGATCAGCGATAGGCTGGTGATCTGCCAGGACACGAACATGGCCACCGTCACGTAGATCAGCGCCTGGAAGCTGTAGACCAGAAAGGTCGCCGCTGACAGATAGGCTTGCCCTGCCCGTGTCGCGTCGTTGCCCAGCGCGTTGGTGATCTCGCCCATGGGCTGGTCCACCAGATAGGACCACCGCACCTGCAACATCCGCTCGACGAAGCTGCGGCGCATCCGGGTCGCGATCTGCGCCACGGCATAGCCCACATAGGTCATGGCGGCCAAGGTCAGCGCGTTCTTCAGGATGATGGCCCCGACCGCGATGGCCAGCAGCAGGTAGACGTTCAGCGGCAGGCCCAGCCAGGCGACCGCGTCCAGCACCATCCGGGTCGACCCGCCGGCCGGTCCCTCGGCCGCGTCGCCGTCCAGCACGACGGACACGACCGGCAGCATGCTGGCCAGCCCCACACCCTGGGCGAGGGCCCCCAGCAGAAGGCAGATCAGCACCAGGCCGGGGCGCGTGCCCTCGGCCCGGAAGAATATCCGCATCACGTTGCGCAAACCGGCGCTCCTGACTGTTTCGCGGCCCTTATGGCGGCATTCCGGCCCTGTCGAAAGGGGCGGGGATGGCACGCCGGCGGCCCATGCCGTAAAGGGACGACCGTCTTTCACCGCCGGAGCGCGCCCGTGCCCCCATCCCTCGACCCGCCGCCCCAGGTCTGGGCGCTGCTCGGTCACCGGGCGGGCGACAACGCGCAGGTCCGTGCGCTCGCCGAAGGTCTGGGCTGGCCCTCCGAGACGAAGCAACTGGCCTGGCGCAAGCCGCTGCCGCTCTGGTCGCCGTTCTACGGCCGACGCCGGACGCTGTCCCCGCTCACACCCGCCGCGCGCGGGACCCTCTCGCCGCCCTGGCCCGATCTGGTCCTGGCCATCGGCTGGCGCAGCGTGCCGGTCGCCCGCTGGATCGCGGCCCGGAACGGCGCCGCCCTGGTCCATCTCGGCCGCCCCCGCGCCCCGCTTTCCGCCTTCGACCTGATCCTGACGACCCCGCAATACGGCCTGCCCTACGCGCCCAACCTGGTCCGGTTGCCCGGCCCGGTCGGTGGCCCGAACCACGCGGCGACCCAAGCCGCCGGCGCCGCCTGGCGCGACCGGCTCGCGCATCTACCCCGCCCCTGGATCGCCGTCCTGGTCGGGGGTTCGGCGCCGCCCCTCGTCTTCGATGCCGCCGACGGGGCCCGCCTGGGGCAATCGGCCGGCGCACTGGCACGGACGCGCGGTGGCTCGCTTTTGATCGCGACAGGCCCCCGCACCGACCCGGCCGCCGCCGACGCGCTGGTCGCCCAGATCGACGCGCCGTCCCATGTCTTCAGATGGGACGCCCCGGACGACAACCCCTACCTGGCCTATCTCGACCTGGCCGACGCCTTCGTCGTCACCGGCGACAGCATCTCCATGATGCACGAGGCCAGCCGCACCGCCCGCCCGCTGCACATCTTCCCGCTCCGCCGCCGCGTCCCGTTCACAGCGACCGACCGCCTTCCCGGCCCCGCCACCCTGCGCCGCCAGGGCCTTCTCCGCGCGCCCCGGCGCGCCGCAGCCTTCGCCGACGCGCTGATCTCAGCCGGCCGCGCCGTCCGCCTGGGCGATCCGTGGCCGGATACGCCCCTTGTCCCGCCGCCCGACCCCTTGCATCAGGCCATCCAGGCCGTTCACGAGATGCTGCAAGCCGGACACTGATCCCGGCCTCGGCATTGCAAAACCACCGGCGACTTCGATATCTGCCCCCAATCGCGCCAAGGCGCGGACATTTCCACACAGACCGGCACGCCATGGGGGCAGACCTGAGATGACGCAGATTACAGAGAATCCGACCCCAACCGATAGCGGCATCCCCTTCCGGTCCGGCGATTTCGCCAGCCTGCCCGAGGCCATGGACTACGCCGCCACCGGCGCCACCGGCATCAACATCTATTCCGGCCGCGGCGCCCTGGCCGAGCGTCTGCCCTACGCCACCCTGCGCGACCAGGCCCGCGATCTGGCCCTGCGCCTGGTCGGCGCGGGCCTGAAACCCGGTGACCGCGTGGCCATGCTGGCCGAAACAGACGGCGACTTTTGCCGGGCCTTCATGGCCTGCCAATATGCCGGCCTCATCCCCGCGCCCATGCCGCTGCCCGCCGCCTTCGGGGGCCGCGCCACCTACACCGCCCATCTGCGCCGCATGATCGAGGCGGCCGACGCCACCGCCGCCTTCGCGCCCACCGCCTTCAAGGACTGGCTGGCCGAGGCGGCCGAGGGCCTGCCCCTCGCCTTCTCCGGCACCGTCGCCGACCTCGCCGAACATCCGGCCGCCGACACGCTGCCGAATGTCGGCCCCGACGACATCGCCTATCTGCAGTTCTCCTCCGGCAGCACCCGCTTCCCCGTCGGTGTCGCCGTCACCCAGCGCGCCCTGCGGGCCAATGTCGAGGCGATCAGCCGTTTCGGCCTCAAGATGGGCCCCGGCGACCGCTGCACCTCCTGGCTGCCGATGTATCACGACATGGGGCTGGTCGGCTTCCTGCTGGTGCCGATCATGACTCAGGTCTCGCTTGACCTCATGGCCACCCGCGACTTCGCCCGCCGCCCGTTCCTGTGGCTGAAGCTCATCACCGAAAACGGCGGCACCCTCTCGTTCAGCCCGAATTTCGGATACGAACTCTGCCTCCGCCGGGCCAAGTCCGCGCCGCTCGACGGCATCGACCTGAAGACCTGGCGCGGCGCGGGCCTGGGCGGCGACATGATCCGCCCCTCCGTCCTGGAAGACTTCGCCACCGTCTTCGCCCCCGCCGGATTCCGGCGCGAGGCGTTCGTGCCCAGCTACGGCATGGCCGAGGCCACCCTCGCCCTGTCCTTCCACCCGCTCGACACCGGCCCCGTGGCCGATGCGCTGGACCTGGATCGCCTGGAAAACGACCGCGTGGCCGTCGCCCCCGGGCCCGCCACCACGCGCGCCCGGGACTTCGCCCAATGCGGCCCGATCCTGCCGGGGCACGAGGTCGAAGTCCTCGGCGAAGACGACCAGCCCCTGCCCGATCTCCATGTGGGGCGCCTCCGCGTGCGCGGCCCCAGCCTCATGAAGCACTACTACAACCAACCCGAGCAGACCGCCGCCGCCCTGCGCCCCGACGGCTGGCTGGAAACCGGAGACCTGGGCTATCTGAGCGACGGCGCCATCATCATCACCGGCCGCGCCAAGGACCTGATCATCGTCAATGGACGCAACATCTGGCCCCACGACCTGGAATGGTCCGTCGAACACGGGGTCGAGATGCTGCGCGCCGGTGACGCCGCCGCGATCATGCTGGATGACGACGGCGGCGAGGAACGCGTGGCCCTGCTGGTGCAATGCCGCAGTTCGGACCCTGACGTCCGGGCAGGACTCAAATCCGACGTCGCCGCCATCCTGCAATCCGAACACACGGTCGAGGCCGACATCATCCTGGTCCCCCATAACAGCTTGCCGCACACCTCGTCGGGCAAGCTCAGCCGCTCCAAGTCGCGCAAGATGCTGCTGGACGGCGCCTTCGATCCCGCCCCGGCGGGCTGAGCCCATTCCGATGGCCGACCGCGCGCGCCTCGTCGCCATCACCGGCGGCACGGGTTTCTTGGGGCGCTACGTGATCGCGGCGTTCCGCGACGCGGGCTGGCGGGTTCGCCTTCTGGCGCGGCGGAATGCGGCACATCCGCAACTTCCCGGCCTCGATGCCGAACTCGTGATGGGCGACCTCACGAACCCGAATTCTCTTCGGCGTTTTTCCGCCGACACCGATGCGGTGGTCCATGTGGCCGGTGCCATCAAGGCGCGGGACCGGGACGGCTTCTTCCGGGTGAACGAAGCGGGCAGCGCAGCCCTGGGCAGCGCCATATCCCAGACCGCGCCGCTGGCCCGCCTGATCCAGGTGTCGTCCCTGGCGGCCCGCGAACCGCACCTGTCGGACTATGCCGCCAGCAAGCGGGCCGGCGAAGCCGCCTTCCAGGAGGCCGCGGGCCGCGCCGCCACCATCTTGCGGCCCGGCGCCGTCCACGGCCCCTGGGACACCGAAACCCTGGTCCTGTTCCAACTGGCAAGCCGCCCCGTTATGCCGGTCCCGGCCTTGCCCGACACACGCTTAAGCTTTGTTTATGCGGCCGATGTCGCCCGTGCCATTGTCGCCTTCGCCGAGGCGCCGCAGACCCTGCCCGGCCCCTACGAGATCAGCGACGACACCCCCCAGGGCTATAGCTGGACGGATCTGTCCGACGCGGCGGCCCGGGCCCTGGGCCGGTCGCCCCGCATGGTGCCCGTTCCGCGCGCAGTCTGGCCGGTCGCGGGCGCGGTGACCGAGACCCTGGCGCGCCTGACCGGCGGGGTTCCGATGATGTCGCGCGGCAAGGTGCGCGAGATGTTGCACCCCGATTGGTCCTGCGATCCCGCCTGCCTGCCACCCGAACCGCTTTGGACCCCCCAGGTCGGATTACGGGCCGGGTTCGCCCGAACGGTCGAGTGGGCCCGCGCCTGCGGGGCCCTACCGGCGGGCGACATTGTAAGATGATGCAACAAACGGTGTTTCCCGAGGCGTAGACAACGGCGCGCCGCATCTCATATTCCGTGAGGCCAATGACACGCCGTCACAAATTCGCCATACGCCCAGGATCAGGAATGCCGGACACCGACCTCGACTTCATCATGGAGGAGCTTCGCAAAGTCGCGAAGCAGCCCGAAGACGTGCGTCCGGATGCCAGCGTGACCAAGGAACTCGGTCTCGACTCCCTGGCGGTGATGAACCTGATCATGGTCCTGGAGGATGAGTACGACATCCTTATCCCCATGGATCAACTGGCGGATGTGGACACGGTGCAAGACCTGGCGACCCTGACGGGGTCGCTCAAAGAAATAAACAAAGACGAGTGCGCCTAATGGGAATCCTCGATAAATTCGACGCCGTTCGCGGCGCTTACAACGAAGCCCGAGCCAACGGGCGCGACCCTTTCGGCGTGCGGTTCGACGTCATCAAATCGCCCACCGAGGGCGAGATCGGCGGCAAGTCCGTCACGCTGATGGGCACGAACAACTATCTGGGCCTCACGTTTCAGGGTGATTGCGTGAACGCTGCCGTCGATGCGCTGCGCGCCAACGGCACCGGCACCACCGGGTCGCGGATCGCCAACGGCTCCTACGGGCTGCACGTGAAGCTGGAGCAGGAGCTTGCCCGCTTCTTCGGCCGCAAGCACGCCATGACATTCACCACTGGATACCAGGCGAACCTGGGCATTATCGGCACGCTGGCGGGCCGCGACGACGACCTGCTGATCGACGCCGACAGCCATGCCAGCATCTACGACGCTTGCAAGCTGTCGGGCGCCCGCGTCACCCGCTTCCGCCACAACAGCGCGAAGGACCTGGCCCGCCGCCTGAAGCATCTGGAGGGCAATCCCGGCCACCGCATCGTCGTGGTCGAAGGGATCTATTCCATGCACGGTGACACCGCGCCCCTGCGCGAACTGGTCGCCGTCGCCAAGGATGCCGGTGCCTACATCATCGTGGACGAAGCCCATTCCATGGGCGTCCTGGGCAAGAAGGGCCGCGGCCTGGCCGAGGCCACGGGGGTCGAAGACGACGTGGACTTCATCGTCGGCACCTTCTCCAAGAGCTTGGGGGCCATCGGCGGCTATTGCGTGTCGAACATCGACAATTTCGACGTCCTGCGCGTCGCCTGCCGGCCCTACATGTTCACCGCCTCGCTGCCCACGTCCATCGTGGCCTCCACCATCGAAGCGCTGCACCAGATTGAAAAGGGCGGTCACCTGCGCGAACGCCTGATGCGCAACTCGCGCCGCCTGTATAACGGTCTGGCCGCCGCCGGTTTCATAATGGGCCCCGAAGTGACGCCCGTCGTGCCGGTGAAGGTCGACGATGCCGAGGTCGCCATCACCTTCTGGAACGGCCTCCTGCAGGAAGGTCTCTACTGCAACCTCGTGCTGTCCACGGCCACGCCGGACGGCAAGCCCCTGCTGCGCTGCTCCGTCAGCGCCGCCCATAGCGAACGTCAGATCGACGAGGCCATCGCCACCTTCACGAAGATCGGGCAGGCGCTGAACGCCATCCCGACCCCAGAACTGGCAGCCGCCGAGTAAGGCTCCCGCACCGGAACCACCCGCAGCGGCACCCTCCGGGGTGCCGTTCGCGTTTGGGGCATCGGCCGTTCAGCCAGTCCCGACGACCCGGCCTCACCGTCCACTTGCCCAGGCCGCCGCCGGGCGGAAAGTGAACCGGCTCAACCTCCCGAACCCATCCGGCCCAAGCCCCCGGGTCGTAACGATCAGCCCATCCCCGGCGACCTCCACATGCAGCCACCCGGCCGGATCGCCCCTGTCGCTGCCATGGACCATCGACGCCGACGGCACCCCGATCACCGGCACGCCCCCGGACGGCCCCTCGACCATGCCCAGATGGGCATGATGCAGATGCCCGTGCAGGATCAGATCCGCCCCGACCCGCCCGATGACCGCCTGCAAGTCGGCCCGGTCGGTCAGCGCCTTGCGCCAAGACGCCGCGCCGTCCACCGGATGATGGACCAGCACGACCCGCACCCGGCCCCTGGCCTGCGAAAGCAGCCGCTCCGCCCGCTCGATCTGGCTTGCGCCCAGCGTCCCCGTGGCCAACCCCGGCGGCTTCGGCACCGCACTGGACAACCCGATGAAGCTCACCGGCCCGCGGTCCCGCCGGAACGGAAACCCCGGGCCGCCATCGTCGCCCGTCATCCAAGGTTGCCACGATTCCATCCCCCGGGCCGGGACATAGGCATCGTGGTTTCCGGGCACCAACGTCACGTCCCCTGGCCCGCCGACCGAGGCCAGCCAATCCCGCGCCCGCTCGAATTCCTCGGGCAGCGCGATGTTGATCAGATCCCCGCCGATGGCGATGTGATCGGGCCGTCGGGCCCGGATATCCTCCAACAGCGCCGCCAGCACCTCGGGGCGGTGCCGCAGATGCCGCTTCCGCCGCCAGGATCCGCGGCCCAGCCGCTGTTTGAACCGCCCCCCCTCGCGCGGGCTATCCGGCAACGGTAGGTGAGGGTCCGACAGGAATGCGAAGGAAAAGGGCGAAGCGGGATGTCCACCGGCATGATCCATGTCTATAGCGTCGCTCCGCCACCCGAGAAGGACCCTCCTTATGACCGAGGCCGCCGCGCCAGACCATAGCAGCCCGATCGCCCGCTACGTCTCGCCCAGCGAGACCCGCATCTGGAGCATGGCGCCCACCGAACGCCTGCGCCGGATCGCGGCCCGCGCCGGGATCGAGGAATTCGGCCCCTGGGACGGCGCCCTGGACATCAAGCGCGTGGTCCAGGGCCGCGCCCACCTGATCCTGCGGGCTGATCACGAATACGCACCCGTGCTTCTGGCCGATCTGGCCAAGCGGCCGGGAACCGTTCTGGTGGCGGACGGCGTGCCCGTGGCGGCCCATGTCCCGTCCGACCTGGCCGACGGTGCCGCATCCGACCTGACGGCCGGGCGCATCGAGGCCCTGGCCGGCCTGCCCGCGCTGGAACCCGGGGCGCTCAGCTCCGCCCATGACAAGGCCCTGCGCAAGCGCGACGTGCCCTATGTCATGGCGATCCGCCCCGACACGGTGGATGCCGTGGAACGGCGCACCTTCGAGGGCTCCTACAAGGGCGTCACCGATTTCGTCACGCGCCATGTCTGGCCCGCGCCGGCCCGCGCCGCCACGCGCTACTGCGCGGCCAAGGGGATCACGCCGAACCAGGTCACGACCGCCAGCCTGGTCCTGGTGCTGCTGGCCATGGCGCTCTTCTGGGTTGGGTTCTTCGTCCTGGGCTGCCTGGTCGGCTGGGCCATGTGCTTCCTGGACACGGTCGACGGCAAGCTGGCCCGCACGACGCTGAATTCCAGCAAGTGGGGGAACGTCTACGACCACGGGATCGACCTGATCCACCCGCCGTTCTGGTACTGGGCCTGGTTCGTTGGCGTCGCCAGCCCGTCGGACGCCATGGTCTGGTCGCTCTGGATAATCATTGTCGGCTATGTCGTGCAGCGGGTGCAGGAGGGCATCTTCATCGCCCGCTTCGGGATCGAGATGCATGTCTGGCGCCGCTTCGACAGCCGCTTCCGGCTGATCGTGGCCCGGCGCAATCCGAACCTGCTGATCCTGACGGTCTTCGCCCTGTTCGGCCTGCCGGGTGCCGGTTTCGTGGCCGTGGCCGTCTGGACCGCCGTCGGCTTCGTCGTGCATTCGGTTCAGATCGCCCAGGCGATGACCGCGCCGAAACCGGTGACGTCCTGGCTGGCCGCATGAAGATCGGCGTCATCAGCAACGAGCGGAGCCATGCCAACAAGACCGCCGGCTCGCTGGCGGATCTGCGGGTCTCGACCGACGACGTCGTGATCGCCCGCCTGCGGCGCAACAGCAATGGCGACCGTCTGGACATCGACGCGATCCTGGCCGATTTCGCGGCGCGGGGGGTCGGGCTGATCGTGGTCGATGCCGGGGACGGGACGATCCGGGACATCGTTACCCGTCTCGACGGGGCGTTCGGCGACGACTGGCCCGCCTTCGCCCTGCTGCCGTCGGGCAAGACCAACGCCATCGCCGGCGATGTGGGCCATTCCGGCAAGGGCGTCGCGGCGCTCGACCGGCTGATCGCCGCGCGGGATGCCGGAACGCTCGGCGCCAACGCCGTCGAACGCACCGCGCTAGAGGTCGACTGGCCCGGCCACCGCCGCATGCGGGGCTTTCTGTTCGGCTATGCCGCCTTCACCGAAGGCGTACGCTTCGCTAACGAACGGATCCATACGGCCGGCATCAGCAAGGGCCTGGCCGTCATCCTGTCCATCGGCGGGGCGATCCGCCGGGTGCTGGCCGGGTCGGGGACCCCGGCCCGGCTGACCGTCGACGGGACCTGCGTGAACGGGGATCGCAGCTTCGTCATGCTGGCCTCGACCCTGAACACGCTGACGCCGAACCTGCATCCGTTCTGGGATCGCGGCCATGGGCCGGTGAATTGGCTGGACCTGCCCGCGCCCCTGCCGCGCTGGATGGCCGGGATCACCCGCATGGCCCTGGGCCGCCCCAAGCCCTGGATGGAAGCGGCCGGCTACAAGAGCGGGCGGGCCGAGACCTTGGACGTCTCGTTGCAGACGCCGTTCATCCTGGACGGTGAGCTGTTCCAGGCCGACGGCCCGATCCGCATCACCGCCACCCAGCCGATCCGGTTCGTGCGGGCATGACCGACCCGCTGATCCCCCTGGTCGAGACCGGGCTGGATCGGCCGGTGATGCCAGAAGCGCGCCAGATGGCAAGCCATCTGGCGGCGGCGCATGGGACTTCGGTCGACGCGATCCTGTTCTACGGGTCCTGCCTGCGCGACGCGACACCCGAGGGGGTGCTCGATTTCTACCTGCTGGTCGATGAGTATCGCGCCTTCCACGACGGTCGCGCGGGCGCCTGGGCCAACGCCCTGCTGCCGCCCACGGTGCGCTTCGTCCAGATCGAGGGCGTCGCGGCCAAGGTGGCGGTGATGTCGACCGCCGCCTTCGCCCGGCGGATGCGGCCGGGCAGCCTGGACACGACGCTCTGGGCGCGGTTCTGCCAGCCCTCGGCCCTGATCTGGGTCCGGGATAAGGCGGTCCGCGCCCGCGTGGTCGCGGCTGTGGCCGACGCCCAGGCGACGGCAGCGGGCTGGGGTTCGGCCTTCGCGCCCTATGGCGGTGGCTCCGCCGATCTGTGGGAAGCCCTGTTCCGCCAGACCTACCGGGCGGAGCTGCGCGTGGAACGCGGCGGCGATCGGGCCCGGACGATCTATGCCAAGGCGTCCGACCATTTCGACGCCGTCCTGGCGCCCGCTCTGGCCCGGGCCGAGCGGATGAAGGGCTGGCAATGGCGGGACGAGACCTGGGCCCGCCGCGCCTGGACCCTGCGGGTCCTGGTGGGCAAGCCGCTGAACCTGATCCGGGTCGTCAAAGGCGCGTTCACCTTCGACGGGGCGGCCGACTATATCGCCTGGAAGATCGAACGCCATTCCGGCCGCGCCCTGACCCTGACCGACTTCCAGCGGCGCCATCCCCTGATCGCGGCCCCCCGGATCCTCTGGCGGCTGCTGCGGGACAAAGTGGTGCGGTAGCACCGCCAGGCCAATCCGAAGCTAAGCATGGACCTTTCCCGAGCCTTCGAGGAGCGGCTCAGCCGACCCGCCCCTCAGTAGCGCATCGTGATCGTCAGCGGCGTCGACCCAGGCCCCGCTTGGAACACCACGTCGTCGAAGGACGGCAGGGACATGATCGCCGGGGCATCGTTGGAAAACCCGTAGCCCTCGCGCGGCATCCCCACCGCGTTGCGGTCGAAATCCCGGTCCCCGTCCTCGTCATGGTAGACCGCGATGGCATAGACCCCCGGCCCCGGCACCGGCAGGCAGCTGCGCGTCACACCGGCCTGGGCGGGTGCCCGATCGCGGACCAGCTTGGCGCCGCTGGCCAGGAACTTCCGGCGGTCGTTCTCGTAGACGGTGATCGTCACGTTCCCCGACGACGACCGCACGTTCTGCACGGACACCTCTAACCGGGTCTGATCCCCCGGCCCGCATTCGGCCAAGGCAGGGGCGGCCAAGCCAACGGCCAACAAAACGGCAGCACAGCGGAGCAGCATGACAAACGGACCTTTCCTGTTCTACGCTTCGACCCGACGCGCGGGCCGACCAACACATAGGCCCGACCTGCCCCGACCGGAACGGATATGCGATGACAGACGGACCGACAGCGACGACAACCAAGTTCGGACACCCCGAAACCCTGGTCGCCGAGACCGATCATTGGCGGCTTCTCGCCCGGCCCGAGCAATGCACCCTGGGCGCCATGGTCCTCATCTGCCGCGAGCCGGTGACGGCGTTCAGCGCCCTCAGCCCCGCCGCGTTCGAGGATTTCGGCAAGATGGTCGGCAAGATAGAGCCGACCCTCCGTAACTTTGTGAAATACGACCGCATCAACTACCTGATGCTGATGATGGTCGACCCCGACGTCCATTTCCATGTCCTGCCCCGCTACGACGGCAGCCGCAGCCTTGCTGGCATGGATTTCCCCGATGCCGGTTGGCCCGCCCAGCCCGTGCTGGGCCAGGGCCCCAATCCGGACGCGGCCGTGATGCAGAAGATCGTGAACACCCTGCGCGATCACTGGCCCGACGGGTAAGGGGCTGCTAGCGAGGCGGCGATGAACCGGATCGACCGCTATATCCTGGCCGAGGCCATGCGCCGCCTCACCCTGGCCTTGGGCATCGTGCTGCTGGCCCTGGTGCTGGAACGGGTCATGCGCCTGTTCGAATTCGCCGCCGATAACGGCGCCGCCATCTCGACCGTCCTGCAGATGACCGCCAGCCTCGTGCCCCATTACCTGGGCTTGGCCCTGCCGGCGGCCTTCTTCATCTCGATCCTGCTGCTGGTCGCCCGCCTGGGCGACGACAGCGAGCTGGACGCGATGATGGGCGCGGGCCTGCCCATGCGACGCCTGGCGCGGCCCCTGGTCCTGGCCGCCATGCTGCTGACCATCTTCAGCACGCTGCTCTATGGCTGGATCGAACCCTATAGCCGCTATGGCTACCGCGCGCTCAAACACGCCGCGACCCATGGCGTCTGGACCGGCACCATCGAGGCGCAGACCTTCTTCACCCCCACCGATGACCTGACGATCTATGCGGGCCAGGTCGACCTGACCGGCCGGGACATGGTCGACGTCTTCGTGCGCCAGACCGATGACGAGGGGCGCGAGATCGTCACCACCGCCGCCACCGGCCGGGTCGAGCTGATCCCCGACAGCGAAATGGCCCAGGTGATGCTGCAAGACGTGGTCCAGGTGGTCGACGACCCCGACCGCGGCCCCGTCAGCCTGCGCCTGCGCAACTTCCGCGTCGACCCGACCTTCCGGATGGAGCCGAGCCCCTTCCGCGACCGGGGCGAGGAGGAGCGGGAGCTGACCCTGGCCGAGTTGTGGCAGACCCGAGACGCTTCCGACGACGAAACGCTGCCCGGCACGGCCAATGAACGCGCCGCCGAATTCCACGGTCGCATCACCTCGGCCCTGTCGATCCTGCTGATGCCGTTCCTGGCGATCCCCATGGGCATGTCCGCCAAGCGCCAGCGGCGCGGCGTCGCCATCGGTGTCGCGGCCCTGGTGCTGGTCATCTACCAGCACGCGCTGGAACTGGGCGGCGGGCTGGTGGCCAACGGCACCCTGCCCGCCTTGCTGGGGCAATGGGCGCCGTTCGGCCTCTTCGCGGCGATCTCGCTCTGGCTCTTCATCCGCATCGACGGCGGCCCGCGCAGCAGCGCCTTCGACGCGGTCTTCGATCGGATCGAGCGGGCCTTCGGCGCCCTCCTCCGCCCGTTCCGCCGCCTGAAAAACGCGCAATCGTCGTGACCGTCCTGGCCCGCTATATCTCGCGCCTGATGCTGGCGCGCATCCTGGGCGTGGCCCTGGTGCTGACGGCGCTTCTGCAGATCATGGACCTGATCGACAGCGTGGACGACGTACTCGACCGCCGCGAGTCCGTGGCCGACCTGGTCATCTATGCGGGCTACCGCCTGCCCTCGATCTTCGAGAGCACGATCCCCATCGCCGTCCTCTTGGGCACCATCGCGGTCTTCCTGGCCCTGTCGGGACGCAGCGAATTCGACGCCATGCGCGCCGGCGGCGTGTCCCAGGCCAAGGTCGTGGCGCTGTGTCTGCCCATCATCCTGGTTTTCGCGGGCCTGCATTTCCTTCTGGTCGACCGCATCGTCCCGGCCTCGCAGCAGGCCTATATCGAATGGTGGGAAGGTCCGGTGAATACCGGCGACCAACTCTGGCTGCGCGGCTCCGACAGCATCGTCAGCGTCGGCGAACCTTCGGGCGACGGCCGCAGCCTGGGCGATCTCAGCATCTATCGCCGCGACGCCAGCGGCCGCCTGGTGTCCCGCATCGACGCCGACCGCGCGACCTACGACGGCACCGCCTGGACCCTGAGCGGGGTCGAGGAACAGCTTTTCGAAGGCGGCACACAAGTCATGCTGCACGACACCTTGCCCTGGCCCGACGGCCCTGAACCCGCGACGATCGGCATGCTGCAAAGGCCGCCCGAACGCCTGTCCGCCGACCTGATGACCGGCCTCCTGACCGAGGCGTGGAGCGGGGCGACCGAAACGGCCAC
>JBCCCB010000085.1:0-13201 GCA_039033775.1 Pseudomonadota bacterium
CACGTGCAGCAATGTCAGCGCCGCGGCGACCCGGGACGGTCTGGCCGCCGTCGGCGATGTCAGCGCGGATATTTCCGGGTGGTACGTCGCGCTCGTCATTTGGCCGGACGAGGACTATCACTGGTACCGCCAGGACGACATCGGTTGTTGGTCGCATAAGGCCGGAGAGGATCCAGCGACCAATCTCGACGATGCTAAGAAGCAGATCACCGATCCGCAAACCTGCGACCGAGGACCTTATACGACTTGGTGCACCTATATGACGACGGACAAGAGCGTGAAGATCGCAGGACCCAGGTGACGGAACCGCATCGCGTTCACATCACGGCCCTCATGTATTCGGGGCGTCGGAACCCGACCTGGGACGGCCCGGCGGCGGATGTCGCCGCCCGGCTCGGGACATTGCCGCAGATGCCCTGTCCGCCGCGTCCGAAACCGCGTCTGGGATATCGCGGCCTGACCGTGGTTTTGACCGGGCCGGACGGGGATCGGACGC
Source organism: Pseudomonadota bacterium (assembly GCA_039033775.1). Classification (GTDB taxonomy): domain Bacteria; phylum Pseudomonadota; class Alphaproteobacteria; order Rhodobacterales; family Rhodobacteraceae; genus Jannaschia. The sequence continues at coordinate 497 of JBCCCB010000085.1, forward strand.
CGGTCGACATCGCCGACGGGATCGTCCGTCAGGGCACGATGTGTCGGCGCGATACCGGCCGGCGGCTGGAACGCGATCTGTTGCGGATGGGGGCTGAGATTCTGGGGGCGGACCGGCTGGCCCGCTTGTTGGCCGATCTTCGGTGATCGCGGATTAGGACCTTCGGGCCGGGCCGTATGACGCCGCCGTCTTGGCCAGGAATTCAGAGAGCAGCGGCAGGCCGTCCCGCAGCTCCTCGGCGGTGTTTCCGAAGCCGATGCGGACCGTGCCTTCGACGGCCATAACGGCGCCGGGCGTCAGCAGGACGCCGGTTTCTGCCAGCAATTCGCGGCAGAATGGCTCGGACGGCAGGTCGATGTCGTAGCGCAGCAGGGCGACCGTGCCGGCGCGGGGCGGGACCCAGGTGATCCGGGGCTCGGCCTCGACCCAGGCGGTCAGGACGGACAGGTTGGCGTCCAGGATGTCGCGGGAGCGGGCCAGGACCCGGTCGGCGGATTCCAGGGCTAGGGCGGCAAGGTGGTCGTCGATCTGGCCGACCGAGATCGTGGTGTAGTCGCGGTGATGGGACACGGCTTCCAGCATGTCGGCGGGGCCGGTGACCCAGCCCAATCGCAGCCCCGCCAAGGCGAACATCTTGGACATGCCGCAAGTGGCGATGCCCTTTTCGTACAAGTCCGCGACCGACGGGACCAGGCGGCCGCGATAGACCTCGTCCACCAGCAGCCAGGCCTCGGCGTTGCGGGCGATGGCGACGATCTCGGCCATGAGGTCGCCGTCGATCACTGCGCCGGTCGGGTTGTTGGGGTTGGTCAGGGCGATCACCCTGGCGCCCGGCGCGGCGGCCCGCAGGGCGTCCAGATCGGGCATCCAATCGTCGGGGCGCAGGGGCAGGCGGGTGACCTCGGCGCCCAGGGCTTCGGGGATCGAGACGTGCTGCTGATAGGTCGGCACCAGGCTGACGACCTTGTCGCCGCGGCCGACCATGGCCTGCCAGACCAGGGCGTTGGCGCCCGCCGTGCCGTGGGTGACCAGGATGTCGTCGCGCGTCTTCGTCGGATAGAGTGCCGCGGCGATGGCGTCGCGCAGCCGGTCCGAGCCGGGGATGGCGCCGTAGGTCAGCTTCATCGGCAGCAGGTCCGACAGGTCGCCGTCGTTGCGGCCCGTCAGGGTCAGAAGGTCGGAGACGGTCAGGGAATGGACGCAGGTTTCGGCCAGATTGTAGGTGCAGCGCGTCTCGTAGGCGTTCATCCAGATCTCGACGCCGAACGGATCTATGTGCATCGCGGACCTCCTGCGGTGGAGGGGCAGGGTAGGCGCGCGGTGGCGCGGGCGAAAGGGGCGCGCATCCGGTCAGCTGGGGGCGATCCGCAGCAATTCCAGCGCCGCCGGTTCATCGACGACCAGGATCGTCGGGCGCGTTCGCCGGACGGCGGCGGCGATGGCACGGGCGCGGCTGGCCCCCGCGCTGGCCAGGATGCGGATCCGGGCGCGGGCCAGATCGTCCAGCGGCAAGCTCATCAGGCGGTCGGCGATGGGATGGTCGATGTCGCGCCCCTCGGCGTCGATGAAATGGCACATCACGTCGGCCACCGCGCCCGCGGTCACCATCTGGTCATAGGCGTCCGGGGGGATGAGACGATGGGACAAGGAACTGCCCTGCCGGCCCACATCGCCGACGCTGTAGATGGCCAGATCCAGGTTGCGACCCAGATCCAGGATCAGACCCATGCCGCTGGCATCGAGCAGGGAGCGGCGGACTTCGGGGGTTTCCACGACGACGGGGGCAGGGAAGAGCTGGCAGTCGGCGCCCAGGCGGCTGGCGAAGCGCCAGGGATACTCGAAGGCGCTGGCCAGGTCGGGATCGACCGAGCCGCCCATGAGCGACACCACCCGGCAATCAGCCTGCTGGCGCGGGACGAACGCGGGCAACGAGGCATGGAGGGTCCGCCCCCAGCCGACGCCGATCAGCATGCCCGGCTCGATACAGCGGGCCAGGCGGCTGCCAAGGGCCATGCCGACGGAACGGGTGCCGCCGTCTTCCGGCAAAGCGGTGCCGGGGACGACGATGACCTCGTTCACGCCCAGCGCGGTTTGCAGATCGACACCCAGCGCGACGGCCGATTCCGGCCCGCCGGTGATCCAGATGCGGACCTCCTGACGGGCGCGGACCTCCTCGAGAAGGCGCAGCACCTTGGATCGCGACAGGCCCAGACGGTCGGCCACGGCCAGCTGGGTCAGCCCGTGCCCGTAATACAGCCAGGCGGCCCGCAGGCGCAGGTCGGTTTCGTCCAAAGGGTCGGGCACGGGACCTCCGGCAGGGCGGGCACGGCCTGTGCCCGACCCGGTAATGCCTGGACATTTGCGTATTCGGAAGAACAAACATTTGACAGCCGCCCAGCAGGCCGTAACGTCAGACCAGGCGAGGGAGGAGGACCCCTCGTATGCTTAGGGAGGCATCCATGATCAATTCGCTTCGCCCGCTTGCAGCGGGTCTTCTTGCTACGACGGCCCTTGCGGTGCCGGCTTTGGCCGATGGCCACTACGATGGGGTCACCGTCGAGATCCTGACCCGGCCCGGCCCGGTGATCGCCGGACGGCTGGTGGAGCGGGGCGAGGAATTCACCGAGATGACCGGGGCCGAGATCGTGGTGAACGAGGTGCCGTTCGCCGAGATTTTCCAGAAGCTGCTGACCGATTGGGCGACGGGGACGAATTCCATCGATGTGGGCGTCTTCGCATCCGGCTGGGGCGTGGAGTTGGTGCAGGGTGGGTTGGTCGAGAACCTGGACGAGTATATCGCCAACGACGCGGATATCGAGTTTGACGACATCGCGCCCTATTTCCGCGAGTTCAATCAGGTGGTTGACGGATCAACCTATCTGGTCACGGTCGATGGCGACTTCCAGATGCTGTATTACCGGACCGACGTGTTGGAGGCGAACGGGCTGGAGCCACCGAAGACCTGGGACGATTACCTGACCGTCGCGGCGGCGGTGCATGGCCAAGACATGAACGGCGATGGCGAGGCCGATTACGGGTCCTGCATCTTCAAGAAGCGGAACGCACAGTCCTATTTCGCCATCGGCTCGGTTGCGGGCAGCTTCATGCAGACCCAGGGGACCAGCGAGGGGATGTTCTTCGATCCGGAGACCATGGAGCCGACGATGAACAACGCGGCCTGGGCCGAGGCGTTCCGGATCTACAAGGCGACCGGTCAATATGGCCCGCCGGACGAGTTGAACCACGATATCGGCGACACGCGGGCGCTGGTCACGTCGGGGCGGTGCGCGCTGATGATCGACTGGGGCGATATCGGGCCCTTGTCCATCGACGAGGGCGGCGAGGCGATCCGCGACAAGGTCGGCGCGGTCATCATGCCCGGCACCCGCGAGGTTTGGGACGCGGAGACCGATACGCTGGTCGCCTGCGACGCGGAACGGTGCCCCCATGCGACGGACGGCATCAACTATGCGCCCTTCGCCGCCTTCGGGGGCTGGGCCGGGGCGATCAGCGCCGGGTCGGACGATGTGGTGAAGCAGGCGGCCTATGACTTCCTGAGCTATGTGAACCAGCCGGCGCAGTCGAATGTGGACGTCACGATCGGCTGGACGGGGTACAACCCGTATCGGAACAGCCAGCTCGACAACATGGAGCCGTGGATCGAGGCCGGGTTTTCGCCCACCTTCGCCGAGAATTATCTGGGCGCGATCAAGGACAGCCTGAACCATCCGAACATGGTGTCCGACATGCGGATCCCCGGCGCGCAGCAATATACCGGCGTGATCCTGGACCGCGAGCTGGCCCGCTTCCTGGCCGATGAGATCAGTGCCGAGCAGGCGCTGGCCAATATCGAAGAGGCCTGGAACGAGATCACCGAGGATTTCGGGCGCGAGGATCAGGCCGAGATCTACCGGCTGAGCCTGGGCATCACCAACTGAGGCGCGGGCGGTGTCCGATCTGACCTCGGAAAGCGCCGCCCGACGCGACGCGGTCCTTCCGTCGCGCAGCCGGGGGGATCGTCTGAACGAATGGCTGGACCGCAATTCGCGCCACATCTTCCTGTGGCCGGCGGTCCTGCTGATCCTGGTCTTTTCGATCTTTCCCCTGGTCGCGTCGGCGGTGATCGCGTTCGCGCGGATCCGGTTGCAGGCCGGGGGCTACCGCGTGCGCTTCGTGGGGTGGCAGAATTTCGAGAAGCAGATTTTCGGGTCCGAGCAGTTTCATTTCCTGGGGACCTTCGGCGCGGTGTCGATCCTGGGCTGGGCCTTCGGGCTGGCCGTGACGGCTTGGGTGATCTGGTGGATCGTGTCCTATCTGCGGTCGGGCTGGACCTTGATCGGGACCATCGGGCGGCTGTTCCCGTGGGGCTTGGTGCTGCTGCTGGGCTGGTTGCTGGCGGTCACGACGTTGAGCGGGCGGCCGTTCGGGACGTTGCTGACGACGTATTTCTATGTGCTGGTGGGCTGCGGCATCCAGTTTCTGATCGGAATGGGGCTCGCCTTCCTGTGCAGCCGGGCGATCCGGGGACGGAACATCTTCCGGGTGCTGTTCTTCCTGCCGCTGATGATCACGCCCATCGGCATCGGCTACACGTTCCGGATGATGGCGGACACGTCCAAGGGGCCGTTCGCGCCCGTGTGGCAATGGGCGGGGCTGGGGGATTTCAGCTGGGCCACCGACCCTTGGGCCGCGCGGATGTTCATCATCATCGCCGATAGCTGGCAATGGATCCCCTTCGTCTTCATCATGCTGCTGGCCGCGTTCGAGAACGTGCCGCGCGACTTCAACGAGGCGGCGCAGATGGATGGCGCCTCGGAATGGCAGATCTTCCGCGAGATCACCTGGCCGCAGATCCTGCCGGTGGCGGCGACGGTCATGCTGATCCGCGTGATCGAGGCGTTCAAGATCGTGGACCTGCCGAACATCATGACCTCGGGCGGGCCCGGGATTGCGACCGAGTCCATGTCGCTCCATGCGCTCTTCGCCTGGCGGTCGCTCGATCTGGGGCAGGCGAGCGCGGTGGCCTATCTGCTGCTGGCCGTCACGGTCATCACCTGCGTCAGCTTCTTCAACCTGGTGGTGCTGAAACGGGTGCGGACATGAGCCTGTTCACGCCCCGCCGCATCGGTCAGATGTCCCTGGGCGGCAGCCTGATCACCTATGCGCTGCTGCTGGCCTGGGCGGCCTTCGTGATCTTCCCGATCTATTGGCTGGTGATCACGTCGTTCAAGTCGATCTCGGACGTGAATGCAGGGCCGGTCTATCTGCCCTTCATCGACTTCCAGCCCAGCCTTCATGCTTGGAAAGACCTGCTGATCGAGGATTGGGACGACACCCGACGGGCTTACGTCAATTCGATCATCATCGCTTTGTGCTCGACGGCCCTGTCGGTTCTGGTCGGGTCCATGGCGGCCTATGCGCTGGTCCGGGTGACCTATGCGCCGCGCTTCTCGACGATCCTGCTGTTCGTGTTGTCCCTGGGCGGGGCGCTGGCGGCGAGCCTCGCTTACGGCGTCGATTGGCGGCTGGCGGGGGCCGTCGCCGTGGCGATCTTCGTGCTTGCGGTGCGGGGCTTGGGCAACCGGTTCGCGGCGACGCTGGGAAACGGGGATATCCTGTTCTGGATGATCTCGCAACGGATCCTGGCGCCGGTCGTGGTGGTCGTGCCGATCTACATGATGTTCCAGTCGGTCGGCCTGTTGGACACGCGCACGGCGATCATCGTGACTTATGCGGTGATCAACCTGCCCATCGTGGTCTGGCTGATGTTCGACTTCTTCAACTCGATCCCCCGGGACCTGGAGGAATCCGCGCAGCTGGACGGCGCCACCATGTTCACCGTCTTCCGCGAGGTGGTGCTGCCGTTGTCGAAGCCGGGCCTGGCCGCGACCACGCTGTTGGTGATGATCCTGGCCTGGAACGAATACCTGCTGGCGCTGTTCCTAAGCACGGCGGACGCCCAGACCATGCCGATCCTGGTGGCCGCCATGAATGCGGGCGAGCGGGGGATCCTGTGGTGGACCATGTCGGCGGTGATCGTCGTGATGATCCTGCCGGTCCTGGTGCTGGCAATCGTGCTGCAGCGGTTCATCTCGAAAGGCATTCTGGTGGGGGCGGTGAAGGGATGAAGGACGGCGGCAGGATGGATGCCAAGCGGATCGAGATCCGCGGCATGGACAAGCATTACGGGGCGTTCCATGCGGTGAAGGACCTGAACCTGACGGTCGAGCCGGGGGAATTCCTGGTGCTGTTGGGGCCGTCGGGTTGCGGGAAGTCCACGGCTTTGCGGATGATCGCGGGGTTGGAGGAGATCACCGGCGGCGAGCTGATCCTGGGCGGGCGGGACGTCACCCATGTGCTGCCGAAATACCGGGACATCGCGATGGTGTTCCAGTCCTACGCGCTCTACCCCCACAAGACCGTGGCCGAGAATATCGGCTTTCCCTTGAAGATCGCGGGGGCGTCGGTGGCCGATCAGAAGGCCGCCGTCCTGGACGCCGCGTCGCAGGTGCATCTGGAGCAGCTGTTGGACCGCTATCCGCGCGAATTGTCGGGCGGACAGCGGCAGCGCGTGGCCCTGGCGCGGGCGATCATCCGGCGGCCGGCCGTGTTCCTGATGGACGAGCCCTTGTCGAACCTGGATGCCAAGCTACGCGGTGCCATGCGGGCGGAGTTGAAGCGGATGCAGAAGGACCTGGGGGTGACGACGATCTATGTCACCCATGACCAGATCGAGGCCATGACCCTGGCCCACCGGGTGGCGATCATGCGCGATGGGGTGCTGCAGCAATTGGGCACCCCGAAGGAAGTCTATCGCGACCCGGCCAATATCTTCGTGGCGGGGTTCATGGGCTCGCCGCCGATGAATTTCGTGACGGGAAGGTCCACGCGTCAGTCGATCCGGATCGGGGATCACGACGTGCCTTTGGCCGGTCTGTCGGTGCGCGATGGGCGCGAGATCAGCGTCGGCTTCCGGCCCGAGGATGCCGCCTTGTGCGACCCTGCCGAGGCGACGCTGACGGCCGAGGTGTTCATTGCCGAGATGACGGGCGACGAGACGCTGGTGACGCTGGTCGGCCCCCATGACGAACATCTGATCGTGCGGGCCGATCCCGACCTGCAGATCGACGATGGAGAGCGGGTGGGGATCCGGGTCGATCCAGACAGACGCTACTATTTCGACGCCGAAACGGGCGCCCGGTTGCGGCCCGACGGGACCGGCTAGTGGACCTGCCGGAGCGGATGCAGGCCGTCACCTTGTCCGGGGCGGGCGAGGATCATCTGCGGCTAAGCGACGTGCCGGTGCCCCGGCCGGGGCCGGGGCAATTACTGGTGCGGGTGGATGCGGCGGGGATCTGCGCCTCGCTTATCAAGACCATCGACCAGGGGGCGGATCACGCCTATTTCCACGGCTGGGATCTGGGCGCCCATCCCGCGATCCTGGGGGACGAGGGCTCGGTGACGATCGCCGCCGTGGGGCGGGATTTGACGGGCGCGTATCGCCTCGGGGACCGCTATGTCGTGCAGCCGGCGGTGGATCACGGGCCGGTGAATCACCTGGAGCGGTACCGCGGTCATGGCCGGGGCGTGCGCAAGATCGCCTGCGGCTACACGCTGCCGGGGCATCTGGCCGGTTACATGCTGATCCCGGAAGAGGTGCTGCTGGCCAAGTGCCTGCTGCCCGTTCCCGACCCGGAGATGGCCCATGCCCATGCGGCCATCGCCGAGCCGATCTCCTGCTGCGTGTCCGGGCAGTTCCACCATGTGCATCTGAGCCAGGATGCGCTGACCTCGCCCCGCCAGGCCCGGGCCGGGTTGAAGCGGGACGGCGTGACGGTGGTCGTCGGCCTGGGCGCCATGGGCCGGATGCATGTGGAAGTGGCGCTGGCGGCGGGGGGGGGAACGGTCATCGGCTCCGACCCGTCCGACAGCCGCCGGGCGCGGACGGAGGTGCTGTTCACCCACCGGGCCGATGCCGCCGGGGGGCGGCTGCTGACGGCGACGCCGGAGCGTGTCGCGGACGTGGTCGCCCAGGCGTCGGACGGGCGGGGCGCCGACGATTTGATCGTCGCCGTGGGCGCGGCGCCGGTGATCGAGGCGTCGCTGCCGCTCTTGGCGAAGGGCGGGGTGGCGAACTTGTTCGGCGGGCTCAAGGCGGGGCAGGACCAGATCCGCATCGACGCAAATGCCGTGCATTACGGCGAGACTTGCATCACCGGCTCCTCCGGCGGGACGGCTTGGGATGTGGCCCAGACGTTGGACTGGATGCATCGGGGCCGGATCCACGCCGCGCCCCATATCGCCAAGATCGGCGGTCTGGACCAGGCGCTTGAGCTGATCGACGACGTCCGCCACCAGCGGCTTGATGGGAAGGCGGTGCTGTATCCCCATCGCCCGGTGGACGCGGCCTTCGAGGTCGATGGCTGGACCGCCGCGGACGAGGCGAGGCATCTGGCATGACCGGCTTCGTGGGCATCGGCATGGGTGCGATCCAGGCCGGCCTGTTCCTGCCCCGCGCGCAGGAAGTCGGGCTGCCCCGCACCGTCCTGGTCCGCCGTCCGGCCCAGGCCGAGGCCATCGGCGCGGCCGGCGCGATCCAGGTGAACATCGCGGAGGCCGACGGCCTGCGCCGGTTGGACGTGACCGATCTGCGGGCCGCGCCCCTGTCCGACGCGGCCGCCTTGCCGGCCTTGGTGGCGGCCGATCAGATTGCCGTCGCCGTGTCATCGGTGCTGGATTACCCGTCCTTCGCCCCGCTTCTGGCGGCGGCGATGCGGGCGAAGGCAGCGGGGCAGGGCCCCAACGCGGTGATCTATGCCAGCGAGAACGACTTGGACGCGGCGGACCTGCTGGAACAGGCGATCCTGGCGGAAGGCGGCGACCGAGCCGTCTTCCAGGCCGTCGACACCGTGATCGGTAAGATGTCCCGCACCCTGCGCGACCCCGAAGAGATCGCCGCGACCGGCTTGCAGCCCGGGGCGCCGGGTCTGCCCGAAGCTTGGTTGGTCGAAGCCTATGACGATATCTTCGTCTCGGCCCCGGATCCGACGCGCACGTCGGGCGGGGCGCTGCCGCGTCTTTTGACCACCGACACCCTGCTGCCCTTCGAGCAGGCCAAGCTGAACGGGCACAACGCGGCCCATGCCACGCTGGCCTATCTGGGCCGCCTGCTGGGCCTGCGCTTCATCTCGGATGTGCTGGCCGTGCCCGTGGCGCGGGAGCTGGTCTTCGACGCTTTCGTCCGGGAAACCGGCGCCGCGCTACGGTCGCGCTATGCGGGAACGGCCGATCTGTTTTCGGAGGCGGGCTGGACGGCCCACGCCGACGCCCTGTTCGCCCGGATGGCCAATCCCTGGCTGCGCGACGATTGCGACCGGGTCGGGCGGGACACGGCCCGCAAGCTGGGCTGGAACGACCGCTTGGTCGGCACGATCCGCTTGGTCGAAGGGGCCGGTCTGCCCGCCCCTCGCTGGCGCCGCGCCCTGCTGGCCGCCATCGACGCGACGGGCGTGCAATTGGATACGCTGGCCACCACCTGGCGGGCGGGCGGCGCGCATCGCGGCGCTGTAACGGCCTTCCTGACCAGCCTGCAGGACGACCGTGGCCCTTACGATGCCTGGCGCCGCGATCTGCGCCAGGCCGTCCCCGTTTAGCCCCGAGATGAAGGACCGATCATGACGAAACCCCGGCTCAACCGCTTCCTGGCCGCAGATGGCCGCTGTTTCGACGTGGCCATCGACCACGGCTTCTTCAACGAGCCGGGCTTCTTGGCAGGGATCGAGGATATGGGCGCGGCCGTGGCCACGGTCGCGGACGCAGCGCCGGACGCGATCCAGCTGTCGCCTGGCATGGCGCGGCATCTGCAATCCATCCCGGGGCCGGGGAAGCCAGCCCTGGTGCTGCGGACCGACGTGGCCAACATCTATGCCAAGGACCTGCCACGGCATCTGTTCAGCGTCGTCATCGAGGACGCCGTGGCCCAGGCCGTCCGCCTGGACGCCGCCTGCTTGTGCGTAAATCTCCTGTTGCTGCCGGGCGAGCCGGAGGTGCACCGCGCCTGCGTCGAGAACATCTGCCGCCTGAAACCCGAAGCGGATGCGATGGGCATGCCGCTGATGGTCGAGCCGTTGGTCATGGCTGAGAACGCAACGGCCGGCGGATATATGGTGAACGGTGACCTGGCCTTGGTGCGCACCCTGGTCCGGCAAGCGGTGGAGTTGGGTGCGGATGTCATCAAGGCCGACCCCACTGACGACGTGGCCCAATACCACAAGGTGATCGAGGCGGCCTCGGGCATCCCCGTCCTGGTGCGGGGCGGTGGGAAGGTCTCGGACGAGGTGATCCTGCAGCGGACGGCGGACCTGATGGCGCAAGGCGCCAGCGGGATCGTCTATGGCCGCAACGTCATCCAGCATGACGACCCGGCGGCGATCACCAAGGCGCTGATGGCCGTGGTGCATGACGGGGCCAGCCCAGCGACGGCGTTGGAGATGCTGTCATGACGACCATCCGCTTCGGCATCATCGGCGGCGGGCTGATGGGCAAGGAGCTGGCCAGCGCCGCCGCCCGCTGGATGCATATCGATGCGCCCTTCGCCCGGCCCGAGATCACGGCCATCTGCGACGTGAACGCGGACGCGCGGGACTGGTTCACCGACAACGTCCCGACCTGCGCCTTCGCCACCGACGATCACCGCGCCCTGCTGGCGCGCGACGATGTGGACGCGGTCTATTGTGCAGTGCCCCATGACCTGCATGCCGATCTGTACCTGGACATCATCGCCGCCGGGAAGCACCTGCTGGGCGAAAAGCCGTTCGGCATCGACAAGCCCGCCAATGACCGGATCCTGGCCGCCGTGGCGGCACATCCCGATGTGCTGGTCCGGTCGTCTTCGGAATTTCCGTTCTTCCCCGGTGCCCAGGCCGTCATCGGGGCCGTGGCGGACGGCACGATCGGGCAGGTCATCGGGGTTCGCGCCCGGTTCCTGCATTCGTCGGATCTGGATCCGAACAAGGCGATCAACTGGAAACGCGTGGTGGCGAAGAACGGGGCCTATGGCTGCATGGGCGATTTGGGGCTGCATGTGATGCACATCCCCCTGCGGTTCGGGTGGGAGCCTGTGAAGGTCGCCGCGCAACTCACGAAGATCGTTGAAGAACGGCCTGATGGGTTGGGCGGCACGGCCCCGTGCGAAACCTGGGACAATGCCGCGATCCACGGCATGGTCGCGGGCCAGGGCCGTCCGTTTCCCATCACGTTCGAGACCCGCCGCATCGCCCCGGGCGAGATGAACACCTGGGAGATCGAAATCGATGGCACCGCCCGCTCGATCGCGTTCTCGACCAAGTATCCCAAGACGCTGCGCGTGTTGGACTACGAAAGCGGCGGTCCGCAGGATTGGAAGCACCGGGACTTGGGCTATGCGAGTGCGTACAGGGCGATCACCGGCGGCATCTTCGAATTCGGCTTCCCCGACAGCTTGCAGCAGATGGTGGCTGCCTTCCTGGACGAATTGGTCCATGGCCCGGACGGGATGACCCAACCCTTCCATTGCGCCACGCCGGAGGAAACCGCCGCCTCGCACCGCATCATGACCGCCGCGTTGGAGAATGCGCTGTGACCCGGCCGAACATTCTGTTCTGCGGCGAGGCGCTGATCGACTTCATTACCACCGACGGCGCCACCTATCGTGCGACGCCGGGTGGCTCGCCCTATTCGGCGTCCAAGGCCACGGCCCAGGCGGGCGGGCAGGCGGGGTTCTGCGGGGCCATCAGCACGGATCTGTTCGGCGAGCAGATCATGGCAGATCTGGCGGCCTATGGCGTGGACACGACCCATGCGCCCCGGTCTGACGATCCGACGATTCTGGGCTTCATCCAGGTCTCGGCCGACGACCATCCGCGCTATGCCTTCTTCGATCGCGACAGCGCGACGGTGAACATGGCGCCGTCGTTGCCGCCGGGGACGTTGCGCGAGGGCGATATCCTGGGCATCGGCTCGATTTCCCTGATCGTCAGCCCGGGGGCGGACAACGTCGCCGACTTCGCCCTGGCTCAGCGGCCGACGGCGATCCTGGCGCTGGATCCGAACGTGCGGCCGGGGATGATCGAGGGGCACCAGGCTTGGCGGCCGCGTATGGACCGGCTGATGGCTGGATCGGACATCATCAAGATCAGCCGCGAAGATATGGATTTCTATGCGCCGGGCGACACGGCCGAGAGCTTCGCCCGTGCCCATTTGGACGAGGCCGCGCAGCTTGTTTTGGTCACCGATGGGGAGAACGGGGCGATGGCTTTCACGGCCAGCGGGTCTGTCCATATGCCAGCCCCGGTCGCCATGGGCGGGGACACGGTCGGGGCGGGGGACACGTTGCTGGGCTACGCGCTGACCTGGCTGGCCGAGCGGGGGGCGACGCGGCCCCACGCCTTGGCCGCGTTGGGGCCTGACGCTCTGGCCGGGATGCTGCGCTTGTCGGTCACGGCGGCGTCGATGAATTGCCGCACGACGGGGTGCAACCCGCCCGCCCGGCGGGAGGTGGAGGCGGAACTGGCGCGCGGGTAGCGTAGGTTCAAGCGGTCGCGCTGGGCGTGGCCGTGAGCAAACGGCGTGTAAACCGGGCCGCAGGGGGGGGGGGGGGTCGCCCGGGGAACCCCCCGGTGAGCGGGGCCGGGGGGGGGGGGTTAAAGGGCCAAAAAACGCATAACC
>JBCCCB010000086.1:0-13135 GCA_039033775.1 Pseudomonadota bacterium
CCTCGCGACGTTTCTATCTCCCTCCGGTTTACCCCGGTGGGGGGAGCGTGCGGGGGGGGGGCCCCCCCCACCGGCCGGGGGGCATCGCCCCGGCGTCCGGGACGAAGAAGACCGACGAACGGACAGTCGGCCCGGCGTGAGACTGTTCGTGCAAGAGGCGGCGCTCAACCGCCCGCGCGGGCCAGAGCCTCCAGCACCGCGCCTTCGGTCAAGAGTTCGGGCAAGGCGATCCCGTCCGGAGCACCCGGCCCATAAACCGCGTTGAACGGGATACCGAACCGACCATGGGCTTCAAGATAATTGGCGATCCCCGGATCCGGCCGCGTCCAATCCGCCTGCAAGGCGACCACCGCACCCAAAGCCGCTGCCACCTCGCCTCGATCCAGGACCAGCCGCTTGTTGGCCACGCAGGTCAGGCACCAATCGGCGGTCACGTCCACGAAGACCACCTGTCCATCGGCCACCTCGGCCGCGATCCGGTCGCGGTCGAACGGCTGCCAGACGCCGATAACGCTGGAGACCCGCGTGACCGGCGCGGGCGGCACCAGGGCGGCGGCCAGCACCAATGCGGCCAGGCCGGCACCTGCTACGGGCGCGGTCCGCCCGACCTTCAAGGCGACCAACAGGGCGATGGCCAACCCGCCGACGATCAGAGCGACCCGCAAGCCCGCAGCCCCCGCCAGCACCGTCAGAAGCCAGAGGACGGTCGCCATCAACAAAAGCCCCAGGACGATCTTCAGCGTCTCCATCCACCGCCCAGGCCGGGGCAGCTTTCGCACCAGCGACGGCCGCGCCGCCACCGCCAGGTATGGCAGCGCCAGCCCGATCCCCATGGCCAGGAACACGGCCAGGATCTCCGCGGGTCCGGAGGTGAGGGCGTAGGTCACGGCGGTGCCGATAAACGGCGCCGAACAGGGCGTCGCCATCAGCGCCGCGAAGGCGCCGGTCGCGAAATCGCCCCGCAAGCCCTGGCCGCCCGCCTTGGCCATGCCCGTCATGGCGACCGAGCCAAGGCGCATTTCGAACGCTCCGAACAGGTTTGCGGCGAACAGCGTCATCAGACCGATCACGAAGGCAAGGAAGACGGGCTGCTGGAACTGCACGCCCCAGCCTACGGAAACGCCGACCCCACGCAACGCCACCAGCGCCAGCGCCAAGGCCGCGAAGAAGGCCACAACCCCCGCTGCCGACGCCAGAAATCCGGTCCGTACCCGCGCCAAGGGCCGATCCGTGGCTTGCAGCGCCGAAGCCAGCTTGATCGACAGAACCGGCAACACGCAAGGCATCAGGTTCAGAACCAGCCCGCCCAAGGCGGCGATCATCAAGATCCACCACAAAGCTGGACCTCCGGCGGGGGGCAAAGGCATCACAGGGCCTGGCTCGGCCCGGAGGGTTGCGGCCCGGGGACCATCCACGATGGTCAGGTCCAACGCCCCTTCGCCTGCCGCCAGAACTGGGAGCGACGCCCAGAGCACGCGGCCATGCTCCGATAGACGGATATCGGGAGCATCGAAGGCGGCATAGGCCCCCATCTCCGGAAACACGTCCGGCGAGCGGAAAGGTTCGTCCGATACGGCGCGCAGCGTCAGCGCCGTATCGTCCAGATGGACCGCCTCTATGGCAACCCCAACCTCGTCACCGCCCGGCACGCGGGCGATCCAATCCGCCAGCAGGTCGGCCGATGCCATGTCGATGTCCCCGCCCGCCGGCAGGTCGAGCGACATCTCGACCGTTTCGGGGATGCAGACATCGGCGCAGACCAGCAAATCGGCGCTGATGTTCAACCGGGCCGCGGCGGCGCCTTCGGCCAGCGTCACGGTCAGCGGGAACACGACCTCGCCACCATAGCCGAAATTCTGGATATCGAAGGCGACAAAGCGGTCAGGCGCAGGATAGGCCAGGGCCACGGTCTCGACATTCTCGCTGCCCGACCAATCCAACTCGGGCGGCAAACCCACTTCGCCGGGCGACCGCCAATAGGTCTTCCAGCCGTCGTCCAATTCCAGCTTTAGCCCTGCCGAAACGGTGCGCCCCGCCACACCCTCTTCGGCGGTCAGCAAGGTCGCCGTGACCGCGTGGCCGCGCACCGGATCGGATTCGGCCGCGAAGATGGGTGATGCAAGCAGCGTCAGCAGGAAAATGAAAAAGCGAGCCATGGAATTCGTCATATGCGTCCCGACGCTGAACGAACAGGGGGCCACCGCGCTCTGACATAGACGTGATGTGCGGCGCTTTGTTGCGCTCGCGCCGCCCCTTGAACCGGGTTACCAAGAAACGGTCCCAGCTTGGAGTCCCGCCATGCGCCTGCCCGCCCTGATCGCCGCCGTCCTTCTGACCTTGCCCGCCGCCGCGCAGGACTTTTCGGAAGAGGAGATCAAGCAGCTTGCCCTACAAGCGATCTTGGAAAACCCCGAGATCGTGATGGAGGCCGTGTCGATCCTGCAAGCCCGCGAAGCCGCCGAGGCAGAGGCCGCGGCCCGCGCCACCTTGTCGGAAAACCGCAACCTGCTGGAGCAGGACCCCAATGCACCCGTCTTCGGAAACCCGAATGGTGACGTCACCGTGGTCGAATTCTTCGATTATAACTGCCCTTACTGCCGCCGCGTGGGTCCCGAAATCGACGCATTGATCGCCGCCGATGCAAATGTGCGCGTCGTCTACCGCGAATTTCCCATCCTCGGCGATGGCTCGGTCTTTGCCGCCCGCGCGGCGCTGGCGGCGCGGGAACAGGGTCTCTATCCCGAGATGCACGAAGCCTTGATGGCCGCCCGTGGCCGGGTGGATGAACGAGCCGTGATGATGGTCGCGGCGGAGGTCGGGCTGGACGTGGACCAACTGCGCGCCGACATGGAGGCGCCTGAAGTCCAAGCCCATATCGAGACGACCATGCAGTTGGCGCAGGAGCTTGGCTTCAACGGCACCCCCGCCTTTGTGGTGGGTGATGCGCTGGCGCCGGGGCTGCTGACCACGGACCAGTTGCAGGAGATGGTCGCCGCCGCCCGGGAGGAAGGCTGATCTCAGCGGTTGCCGTGACGCGGCGCCCGTCAGGCGCCATTCCCGCGGCACGCCGCCTGACGGGGCGTAGATTTCTTCGACCAGTTCCACCAGCGCCGACGCATCGTCGTGTGTGAAGAGCCGCTCAAAAGCGGTCAGGAACCGGACGCCGAACGCGCCCTCCTCCTGCCGGAGCAGGCGCGGGATCTGCTTGCCGCCGGCACTCCAGAGGCCGCGCGCCCGGCGGTGGTGCTCGAACACGTGGCCACAAAGCCAGACGCCGATCGCCCGCCGGTCGTCAGGATCGGTGGCACCCAGCAAGTCGTCCAACAGATCTCCGGCACCGAAGCGCGACCGCTCTGTCTCGTCCGTGGTCCACGGCCGAGGGCCGGCATCGAGCCTGTCGCGCGCCATGGCGACGACGTGATCGGCCAAGGGGCCCTCGATCAGCGGGATGCCCTCGGCGATCATCGCCATCATGGTCGGCCGCCCCCGGTCCACATCCTTGGCGAAGAAGATGTCGAGCGAGGTGGGATCGTGGACGAAGATGTCGCAGAGCCGGCCGTCAATTTCGACGCAGTGCCGCCAGGCGTTGTCCAGCCGGTGGTGCACGATGACCAGGTCGATGTCGGAGGTCGTCGTCCCCTGGCCCCGCGACAAGGACCCGGCCCAGAAGGCGGCGCCGGCATCGGGGTGGCGCGTCGCCAGGATCGTCCGGATCTGATCGGCCGGGTCAATCATGGCTTGCGGATCGGGACCGGCACCATCGTCCCCAGCGCCGTGGCCACATGGACCTCGCCCGCCCAGACGTCGGCCGCGACGGCGATCAGGCGGCGGCCGGGGCGGATCACGCGACCCTCGGCCACCAGGACACCCGTGGCCGGTGCCAGCAGCGAGATGCGGAATTCGGACGTCACCACTTCGGTCTCGTCCGGCAGGGTGGTCAGCGCGGCATAACCCGCCGCCGAATCGGCCAGTGAAAATGTCAGCCCGGCATGACCCGTGCCGTGCTGCTGGGACGTCGCGTCCGACACGGTGGCTTCGATGCAGACGCGGCCCGGTTCGATCAAGCCGAGCCGGGCGCCGAGGGTGGCCATCATACCCTGACGCGCGAAGCTGGCCTCGATCCGCCGGCGGAGATCGGTCATCCGGCCATGATCAGACAGGTGGTCGAGCCCGTCGCATAGAGCTTGCCGTCCGAGATCCCCCGGATCACGCCCTCGGCCACGCCGGTGGACCGCCCGGCATGGGACACGGTTCCGATCGCCTCGACCTCGGTCCCGAGCGGTAGGTTGCGCACCAGATTCACCTTGTATTCCAAGGTCGTGTAGACCCCGCCTCGGGGCACCTTGGTCATGACCGCACAGCCCAGGCAGCTGTCCAGCAGCGTGCCGTACCAGCCGCCATGCACCGTGCCCATCGGGTTGGTATGGGCCTTCGTTGGAGACCCCATGAAGACGACGCGTCCGTCATCGACAGCCGTCAATCGGGCATTCATGACCTGAGCGATGGGAGCCGGTGGCAGCCTTCCGGCCAGGATCCCCTGCATGAAGGCCAACCCGGACATGGATAGCAGCGCCTCGCGCGAGGCGACATCGTGGGAGGCTTCAGCGACCATCAACGTGGACCCTAGCGGCCCGCTTGGCCTTACGCCACCTGACAAAGCTCCGCCTTGGGCGTGATCCCCAGGGCCACGCAGACGTCCCGCGTCAGGTCGGGCCGGTTCAGGGTGTAGAAGTGCAGATGCTCGCACCCTTCTTCCACCAGCGCATCGGCCAGTTCGGCGGCCTGGGCGATGGCGAACAGATCGGCTCGGTCGTCCCGTTGCGCCACGTCGAATGCCAGGGCCAGGTCCGGCGGGATCACCGCGCCGCAGCTTTCGGCGAAGCCGCGCACCTTCGCCCAGCTTTCGACGGGCAGGAGGCCGGGGACGATCGGCACGTCTATCCCGGCCGCCACGCAGCGATCGCGGAAGCGCAGGAAGGTTTCGGGATCGAAGAAGAACTGGGTCACGATCTCAGAGGCGCCCGCATCCACCTTGCGCTTCAGCCAGGTGATGTCGGCATCGGCATCCGCTGCTTCGGGATGAACATCGGGGTAGCCGCCGACCCGAACGCGGAAGCCGCGCTCGGCCAGTGCCGTGATCAATTCGACCGAATCGCGGAAGCCGTCGGGATGGGGCTCGAACCGCGCGGCTCCTTTGGGCGGATCACCCCGCAGCGCGACGATATCTTCGACACCCGCCTTCCGGAAGCCCTCGGCCACGGCCAAGGTCTCCGCGCGCGAGGCATCCACGCAGGTCAGGTGCCCAGCCACGCGCAAGCCGAATTCACCGCCGATGGCGCCCACGGCCTCGCGCGTCAATTGCCGGGTCGAACCACCGGCGCCGTAGGTGACGCTGACCCATTCAGGCTCCAACGGCGCTAGCGTCCGGATGCAGTCCCAGAGCCGGAACGAGCCTTGCAGCGTCTTGGGCGGGAAAAATTCGAACGAAACGGCGGGCATGGGGCGGGCTCCTGTCAGATCGTCCCCCTTGTGCCGGATCGGGGTTTCGTGAGACAGCCTCATAACCTTCAACACGGACATGAGCCGGATATGAAGCTGCACCTGGAATTCCGTCATCTTCGCACGATCAAGGCCATCCACGATTGCGGCGGCCTGGCCCGCGCGGCGGAGCGGTTGAACATAACGCAGTCGGCGTTGAGCCATCAGGTGAAGAACCTTGAGGGGCAGATCGGGGTCGAGCTGTTCATGCGCCGGTCGAAGCCCATGACCCTTACGCCCGCAGGTCAGCGCCTGCTGCGCCTGGCCGACCAGGTCCTGCCCCAGATCGAAGCGGTGGAGCAGGATTTTGCGGGGCTCAAGTCCGGGCGGACGGGGCGGCTGCACATCGCCATCGAATGCCATGCCTGTTTCGAATGGCTGTTCCCGGTGCTGGAGCAGTTCCGCCGCGCCTGGCCCGAGGTCGACGTGGACATCCGCCCCGGCCTGCAATTCCAAGCCCTACCCGCGCTCCAGAAGGAGGAGGTGGATCTGGTCGTGTCCTCCGACCCCGAGGACCTGGCTGGGGTCGAATTCGCGCCGCTCTTCGACTACGAACCTGTCTTCCTGGCCTCGGCGGCCCATCCGTTGGCGCAGAAGTCCCATATCAATGCCCAAGATTTCGTGGGCGAGACGCTGATCACCTATCCGGTCGAACGCCCACGCCTGGACGTTTTCTCGCAACTGCTGATGCCTGCGGGGGTGGAGCCCGCGACGATCCGGCAGGTTGAACTGACGGCGGTGATCCTGCTGCTGGTGGCGTCGAACCGAGGCGTGTCCGTCTTGCCCGATTGGGTGGTGCGGGAAGTCCGCTACAACAGCGACTACGTCACCCGACCGCTGACGGCCCAGGGCCTGACCCGGCGGCTTTACGCGGCGATCCGCACCGACGACGCGCCGAAGCCGTATATGGCTCACGTCCTGCGGTTGATGCGGACGGAGCCCCTGAAATTGCAGCGCGCGGGAGAGACGGTATGACGGACATCCATCGGCAGACGGCAACACGCCTCCCATTCGACGAGGCGCGTGTCCGGGCGGCCCTGGCGACGGCCTGGTCCCGCGAGACCGCGGTTCAATGGTCGCCCGAAAACCCAGCCAATGGGCAATGCAACGTCACCGCCGCCGTGGTCGCCGACCTGTTCGGGCTGGAGATCCTGCGGACCGAGCTGGGCGATGTCTGGCATTACTACAACCGCGCAGATGGCCGCCGGGTCGACCTGACCGACAGCCAGTTCACGGCCCCCGGGGCGCGGTTCGATCCACCCGCGCCCTATGACGATCTCGCGACCGACAAGGCGGCCGCCATGGAGGGGATCCCCGATCGGGAATACGACGCTTTGCGCGCCGCCTTGCTGGCGCGTCTCTAATCGCCCGTTTGACGATGCCCGAACCGGTCAAGTCGTGCTAAGCAAAGGCAAGACTTCGCCTGCCCCGTCTCGGTCGACTGCGCCGTGAGGCGGTCTTATTTCCGCTGGCGGCCATCGGAGGTTCAGCCCCATACCCCTGCGTCTCGCCACCCTGATCGTCGCCTTCGCCACCGCCGCCCAGGCCCAAGTCGGAGAGCCGCGGCGCCCAGCTCCCTGCGACTATCTCGACCAAGACCCCGACAGCTGCTCGCGCGTGTTGGCCTGCATCGGGGATGACGGTCTGTGGTTCGACGGCGAAGCGCGCGGCTGGGGTCGCGGGACGGTTGCGGGCATGATCTCGGACGGGACGCGCTGCGAAGGGGTTTGGGCCTATGAGGCCCAGGGCAACACGGCCCGGTCGCAGCTGATCTGCGACGATGGGGTCGAGATCAACGTTCTCTACACCCAGCAGGGCACGGGCACCGGCATCGGATCCGGGCTGGACAGCAAGGGCCGGGCCGTCCTGGCCTGGTCCGGCGCGCACCTTTTGCGCTTCTTGACGCCCGACGGCGAAGTCACGGCCCGACTGCAATGCGGGGACGCGCCGATCCCCATCAGTTGAGCCCCTTGGGACGGACGCCTGAAAGGACCGGACAACGACGTCACCCGTGTTCCCTGGCCCGGCCTCGGTCTAGGGTCTGATCCGATGTGAACCGATGGACGCCCCCCGATGCAATGGATCCTGCAGGATTTCGAGGACACGCGATTGCTGGCCGAGGCCCTCGACCGGCTTGGCTTGCCCTATACCTGGCACAAGGTCGTCCCCTTCGTCGGCGACCTGAGTCCTGCTCCTGTCGTGGACGACCCTAACGCGGTCATCCTCTTCGGTTCCTACACGCTCTGGCGCAATGCCGAGGCCCATGGATACCGCCCCGGGGTTTTCCGCATCGATCCCTTCGTCCGCGAGACCCCCTGGCAGCCATTCCTGCTCAACGGCCCCGGGGCGCGCTTTCTCACCCTGCGGGATCTGCCAGCAGAATTGGCCGATGACGGCCGCGCTTGGTTTCTGCGCCCGGTCCGGTGGACGACAGCAAAGCCGCGCCGGGGCGCGTACAGTCGACGGGAGAGATCCTGGAAATCGCCCGCAAGGTGCTGGCCCTGGACCCGGCCGACATTCCCAACGGGTCCTTACGCCCCGACACCGAATTGATGCTGACCCGACCGGCCCGCATCCTGAAGGAATGGCGCCTCTGGGCCGTCGGCGGCCGCATCGTCACCCACTCGCTCTATAAGGACGGCGCGCGCGTCACCTATCGGCCGGAGATCGACGACGATGCCCTGGCCTTCGGTCAGCATCTGGTCGATCTGAATCCGGATTACGCGCCGGCCTATGTCCTCGACATCTGCCGGACTGACGGCGGACTCAGGATGCTGGAGACGAATTGCCTGAACGCCGCAGGGTTCTATGCGGCGGATCTGATGAAACTCGTCATGGCGCTGGAAAGCTTTGGCTCGGGATCGACGCCTGACGCGAGTCGCGGCCGCAGCGAACGGCCCACGCCCAGCTGACGACACTCCGAGTGCGTGGCCCATGAACGGGCTGGCCCCCGGCCCCGGGCTCGGCTACACGCGCCGCCTGACCGAACCCGGAGCGATCCACCATGCAAGGCAGCGCCAATCTCAACGTCATGATCAAGGCCGCCCGCAAGGCCGGTCGCGGCCTTCTCAAGGATTTCGGCGAGGTCGAGAACCTCCAGGTTTCGGCGAAGGGACCGGGCGATTTCGTCTCCCGCGCCGATCATCGGGCCGAGGAGGTGATCCGCGAAGACTTGACGGAGGCGCGGCCGAATTACGGCTGGCTGGGCGAGGAATCGGAGCCCGTCGAGGGGAAAGACCCCACCCGCCGCTGGATCGTCGATCCGCTGGATGGCACGACCAACTTCCTGCACGGGATGCCCCATTGGGCCGTGTCGATCGCCCTGGAACACAAGGGGGAAATCGTGTCCGCCGTCGTTCATGACCCGGTCAAGGACGAGACCTTCTGGGCTGAGAAGGGCGCAGGCGCCTGGATGGACGGGCGGTCGCGACTGCGGGTGTCGGGGCGCACCAACATGATCGAGACGGTCTATGCCACCGGCTTGCCCTATGGCGGCGGCACATATTTGCCTGCTGCGCTCAAGGACCTGGGTCGCCTGCTGCCGGTTTGCGCGGGGGTGCGGCGCTGGGGCGTCGCATCCCTGGACCTGGCCTATGTGGCGGCGGGCCGCTGGGACGGGTTCTGGGAACGGGGGCTGAAGCCATGGGACATCGCCGCCGGCATCCTGATCGTCCGCGAGGCGGGCGGCTTGGTCGAGCCGCTGCGCGATGGGCAGGCCCTGCTGGACGACGGTCATCTGATCGCAAGTTCGCCAGCCATGTTCGACAAGCTATCCGGCATCCTGCGGGACCGCGATTAACGGTCCGAGCCCCTTAGCCAGGCGCACTCAACTCTGCCAACCGGTCGGCCGCAGCCCGGAACCAGGCGGCAAACCCCAAGGTCAGTTGATCCCCGGCCGCGATTTCGGACAAGCGGGTCGCATGGGGAATAACCACCGATGGCGCCGTTGCCGGAAGGTCCAGGCGGCGGGCCTGGGCGTCGTCCTCGTCCAGACCGTCGGTCCGCAGCCGCTCCAGCCGATCGGCCATGCGATTGGCCGCGATCAGAACGGCGATCCGCAAGACGAACCTCTGACGTATCTCCGACATGCGATCCGACAGGATCGTCTCGGTCGCGGCCCCGTCCAGCGGCCACCACTCGTCGGCCACGAGAAACGCCAGATCCTCGACCCCGCCACGAAGGCCCGTCAGGTCCCAGCCATGCCAGATGACGGATCCGTCCGGCTGGACCGCGGCCCGGCCCGTCCGGGCATTCCAGCGGGTCAGCCGTTCCGGCGGATGGGCCAGAGCTTCGGCCAGCGCGTCAGCGTCGATATCGGGCGGGGCGATGCCCAGATCACCGGACAGAAAGACGGGCCGCGCCACATAGGCTTCAGCCCAGCGCAAACCTTGACCCAGCCCGGCCAGCTTTGGTCGGCCCGCTTCGGGGACCACATCGAAGGCGGCGCGACAGGCATCCAGCGCCTCAATGGCGGCCACGGCCAGGGTGCGGATGTCCTCGTCAGAGCCAGCCGTTGAAAACGCATGGGACAACCGGTTCCGGCCCGCATCGGATTGCAACAGCAATCCGGACAGACAGCCTATTACCCGCGGCACCGGCGCACCGGCATCGGAGAGAACGCTCAGAAGTGCCGCCTCCGCCGCCGTCCGCTCGGGCGACGAGCGGCGCGTGGCGATCACCGTCGTCCCATCCTCTAAGGCCAAGCGCGCCGATTGACGGCCGCGTCCGCCGGGCGCAGACATGGCTTCGACCGCCCGACCGGTCATGTACCGTGTCAGATGCTTGACCCAGCCGATGGACCCAGGCGGATGGGGCGTAGCGAGGGGATCGCGCGCGTCTGTCACTGCCCAGCTCCTGAACCGGCTTGCCCCCTACCACGGGGTTAGGTTGCACTTCGGGCGATGGCCATGCAAGCGTCACACCAACCTACCTGCCCCGGACCCTCCCCGTGACCGTTTCCGATCTCGAACGCAATGCCGGCCTTCCCTTCGATCCGAGTGTCGTTGCAGCCATGCGTGTGAACACGCCAGCAGCCCTGCGCCGCGCGGCCGCTCTGCCGGGGCGGCGGTCGGTCAAGAAAGACTGGCAGGCCGCCTGGTTGGCCCGCGCGGTCAGCCTGATCGACCTCACGACGCTCTCGGGGGACGATACGCCGGGCCGGGTGCGGCGGCTCTGTGCCAAGGCGCTGCAGCCCGCGCGGGCCGATTTACTGGAGGCGATCGGGCTGCCGAACCTGACAGTGGGGGCGGTCTGCGTCTACCACGAAATGGTCCCGGTTGCCGTGGACGCGCTTGGCGGGAAACTGCCGGTAGCCGCTGTCTCGACGGGGTTTCCGGCGGGGTTGTCGCCGTTTCGGCTGCGACTCGCCGAGATCGAGGAGAGCGTGGCGGCAGGAGCAACCGAGATCGACATCGTGATCTCGCGGCGGCATGTGCTGACCGGGGATTGGGCGGCGCTTTATGACGAGACGGCGCAGATGCGGGCGGCCTGCGGCAACGGGCATATGAAGGCGATCCTGGCGACAGGGGAGTTGGGGACGCTGAAGAACGTGGCCAAGGCCAGCATGGTCTGCATGATGGCGGGCTCGGATTTCATCAAGACGTCGACGGGGAAGGAGGCGGTGAACGCCACGATCCCGGTGTCTTTGGTGATGATGCGGGCGATCCGGGCCTATGAGGCGATGTCCGGCTTCAAGGTCGGCTACAAACCCGCCGGGGGCGTGTCGAAGGCGAAGGATGCGTTGGTGTATCTGGCGCTTCTTAAGGAGGAATTGGGGGATCGCTGGCTCAGACCCGATCTGTTCCGGTTCGGGGCGTCGTCGCTGCTGGCCGATATCGAGCGGCAATTGGAGCATCATGTGACCGGGCGGTATTCGGCAAGCCACCGCCACGCGACCAGCTAATGCGCATCTTGCAAGAATGGACAAAAGCATAATGACCGTCTCTGAAATTTTCGACACGATGGAGTATGGCACCGCCCCCGAAAGCGCCGCTGAGGCGATGGAGTGGATCGCAAAATACGGCGGACGCTTTGGCCATTTCATTGACGGCAGCTTCACGCCTGCCCAAAACACGTTCGAAACCAGGAACCCGGCACGGGGATCCGCCCTCGCAGAAATCAGCCAGGGCGGTGAGGCGGACATTCAAACCGCGGTTGCTGCAGCCAGGCGCGCCCAGCCAAAATGGGAAAAATCAGGTGGGCCTGCTCGCGCACGCGTGCTTTATGCGCTGGCGCGTCTGTTGCAGAAACACAGCCGACTGTTTGCCGTGTTGGAAACTCTTGATACGGGCAAACCCATTCGCGAAGCGCGTGACATTGATGTGCCCCTGGCGCAGCGGCACTTCTACTACCACGCGGGCATGGCGCAGTTGATGGAAGAAGAGCTGCCCGACCGCATAGCGCTTGGGGTGTGCGGTCAGATCATCCCTTGGAATTTTCCGCTGCTCATGCTCGCCTGGAAGATTGCACCGGCGCTTGCCATGGGCAACACGGTTGTATTGAAACCAGCAGAATACACGCCCCTGACCGCCCTTTTGTTTGCGGAAATCTGTCAGCAGGCAGGAGTGCCCAAGGGCGTTGTAAACATCATCACCGGCGACGGCACGGCTGGCGAAATGCTTGTCGCGGCAGATGTGGACAAGATCGCCTTTACCGGTTCAACCGCAGTGGGACGCCGCATTCGGGAAGCCACCGCAGGCAGTGGCAAGGCGTTGACGCTCGAGTTAGGCGGCAAATCCCCCTACATCGTGTTTGACGACGCGGACATCGACAGCGCGGTCGAGGGTCTCGTGGACGCGATCTGGTTCAACCAGGGGCAGGTGTGCTGCGCGGGATCAAGGCTTCTGGTGCATGAACCAATTGCTGAGCGGTTTTACGCAAAATTGCGGTCGCGAATGGACAAGCTGCGCCTGGGCGATCCCTTGGACAAAAGCATCGATGTTGGTGCCATCATCGACCCTGCGCAGCACATGCGGATCGCGGAGCTGGTGTCTTCAAACCAGGCGGGTGAGACGCATGTGGCCGCCAGCGCCCTGCCCGACGCCGGATGTTTCTATCAGCCGACCTTGATCACCGGATTGCAGCCTGCGGATCAGCTGATGCAGGAAGAGATATTTGGCCCGGTGCTTGTCTCCACGACATTCCGCACGCCTGCGGACGCTGTCGCTTTGGCCAACAACACACGCTACGGATTGGCTGCATCCGTCTGGAGCGAGAACATCAACCTGGCCCTGGACATCGCGCCCAAACTGGCCACGGGCATCGTCTGGATCAATGGCACCAACATGATGGACGCAGCGGCAGGTTTTGGCGGCGTACGTGAAAGCGGCTTTGGCCGCGAAGGCGGCTGGGAAGGTCTGAGCGCTTACACCAAACCAAAGGGCCGAACGACAACGTTGAAGAAGATCTTGCCTCACACGGGCGCCGAGGCCCCGGCGGATACAATAGACCGGACCGCAAAACTCTATATTGGCGGAAAGCAGGCCCGCCCGGACAGCGGCTATTCCCGCCCGATCTGGGGCAAGAATGGGAAACTGCTGGGGCATGTATCGCTGGGCAGCCGCAAAGACGTACGCAATGCGGTCGAGGCAGCACAGGC